>JAITOB010000005.1 GCA_031290155.1 Endomicrobium sp.
AAGATACGGGAAATAGACAAACGTTCAAACGACATAAAGAAAAAAACGAATGAAAAACCGTTAAAAGTTGATATCTCTATGGACGAGTTAGCGAAGTTGTTTTTAAGGACAAAAATCAAGTATGTAATCGAAGAAGAGGCATAATGAAATACACTGTATACTAATGATAATTTATACATAATGAACGGAATGAATAGTCAATCAGTGGATTTAATTTATTTAGATCCACCGTTTAACTCAAAACATGTGTATTCTGTTCCTATAGGGACAAAAGTAGCGGGCACAAGTTTTAGGGATATGTGGACTTGGAGGGACATTGATGAATTTTGTTTGGAGACTATGGCTGATAATTACCTTGCTTTAGTTAATTTCATCGCAAATGCAGGTAAAACTTATGATAAATCAATTATGGTATATTTGACGTACATGTCGCAAAGAATTATTGAAATGTATCGTATACTCAAAGATACAGGAAGTGTGTATTTGCATTGCGATTCTACAGCAAGTCGTTATTTGAAAGTAGTAATGGATGAAATATTCGGCAAAAATAATTTTAGAAATGAAATTGTTTGGTGCTATAAATCACGTCCGCAATCAAAAAAATATTTTGGAAAAACACATGATATTATTCTTTCCTATACTAAAAGTAAAGATTATACTTTCAACCGGAAAGAAATTCCTCGTCCCTTATCCGAATCTACCATAAAGAAATATAAATTAAAAGACGAAGGTGGAAGACTTTATCGCTTACAGGGGAGAGGAATAAAAGGCAGTCCTATTAAATCTGCAAAAGATGTTGACTAAATGGGAAAAAAGCAACCCTGAATTAGTGGTTGGGGTTATTTAGACAGCGGGAAAGGCGTAGTATTAGAAGATTGGTGAGAAATAGACATTATTACCAATCTCCAAAAGAACGAGCAGGATACCCAATACAAAAACCATTAGCATTATTACGCCGTATTATAAAAGCATCAAGCAACGTCGGCGATGTAGTATTTGACCCGTTTTGCGGTTGTGTAACGGTGTGGTGTTGCGGCCACGACAATTAGACCAAAAATGTGTTTGTCGTGCATGTGGTGTTAAAATTAATATTTTCCAATTTGAGATGGACCATGCTATTATACCTAAAGCAAAAGGCGGTGGCGATTATTATGACAACTATCGACTGCTATGTCCTCATTGTAATGGAACAAAAGGCGATAGAACTATGGAATACCTGCGTATGAAAATAAAACATCGTGAAGAAATTATGAAAACAAAAATTGTTTTTGGTGGATAGCCCAATCCTCTTGTGGCGTTAAGTATATAGGTGCCATTAAAATCGTCCGGAAGAAGAAAGAGGTTATTGTAGATTTTTTATAAATAACTCATGAGATGTTAGTGTTTAATATTTATGCAATCAGCAGAATGCTGCGATGATTACAAAAGTAACAAATAGAAGATAAATTTTAATACAAGGGTTTGTTAATAATTTTATTATTTTGTAAAATCTGCAGTGTAAGATTTTATCTTTTTTAAAAAAGGATATAGTTTTACAAGAAGCTGTATGTTTAAAGTATGTTTCAGCAGGCTCTTGGCAGATAGCGCTAAAATTTAATGAAATATTTATTATAAAAATAATGTTGTACGTTGTTTTAAAAAGATATGATTTATTAAAGAATGTTTTAAGATGATTCTCTTTATGTGTAAATATCATAGAGCTTTTCCGGGATAAATACTATTAAAAATAATAACACCGCACAATTTATTGTGTGAGGATTTGTCAAAGGACTAGGAAATGGAACAAGGGAAAAATATTTTGGATAAAAAATACAAAAAAGCCTATCTTGAACTTTCAAACGGAATAAGTCTTGAGGGAAATGCTGTCGGTGCCGATGTAAATGTCAGCGGCGAGATGGTTTTTAATACGGGAATGCTCGGATACAGTGAAGCCATGACAGATCCGTCATATTTAGGGCAAATACTTGTTTTTAGTTTTTGTTTAATTGGTAATTATGGAATTCCCATTCCTAAAAATGAGAATTTTTTAATATCTAAAGGATATGAAAGCTCGTCAATCAAAACGCAAGGCATTATTGTTTCAGATATTTATGACGGTTGTCACCACCATGACGGTGGAACTTCTCTTGAAGAATGGATGAAAGACCAGGGAGTGCCGGGAATTTCAGGTATTGATACCAGATATTTAGTGCAACTGATAAGAGAAAGCGGAAATCTTTGGGGAAAAATTTTTTCAGAGGGAGCAAAGCTGCAGGGTAAAAATAAATTTGAATTTTTAAAAAATTTTAAAAATGATGAATATATAGATCCGTCAAAATATAATTTAATGCCGTCTGTGTCAACAAAAGAAAAATTGACAATGGGAAAAGGCTCAAAAAAAGTTGCAGTTATAGACTGCGGCGTAAAATGGAATATTATAAGAATGCTTATTGAAAGAAATTGTGAAGTTGAACTTTTACCTTGGAATGCTGACTTTTCTAAGATAAAATGTGTTGGTTGGCTTATAAGCAATGGTCCGGGGGATCCCAAAAATACGGGCGACTTAGTTGAAAGAATAAAAAAAGATATTTTAAGTTTAAATAAACCTATTTTAGGGATATGTCTTGGACATCAGCTTTTATCTCTAGCCTCTGGAGCAAAAACCAAAAGACTTAATCACGGGCATAGAAGCCATAATCAGCCGGTTTTTTCACTTCCTGAGAAAAATGCTTATATGTCAAGCCAAAATCACAGGTATGCTGTTGAAAAAAGCTCAATACAATCTGACTGGGAACTATGGTTTGAAAATGCAAATGATGGTTCCGTAGAGGGATTAAAACATAAAACAAAACCGTTTATGTCGGTACAGTTTCATCCTGAAGCATCAAGCGGTCCAAATGACACGTCTTGGATAATGGACAAGTTTGTCGCGTTACTGCAGTTATCAGCGGATAAAAAAATATAAAGAAATTTATTATTTTACTGGAGACCTGCGTGTTTATAAAGATAGTCAAAGTCGTTAGTTAAGTGCTTTTGTTTAGAATTGTTTTATATAAACTAAGAATGGATATAATAAAATAAAAGTAGCAGTATAAAGTTAAATAAGTAATCTTTGTCTCAGGCAAAATTCATAAATATTTTGGTTTTTTTGAATCAAGGGAGGTTTTTGATTTTATTGCCGTACTTATCTGGTAAATTTGTCGTAATGCGATTTGAAAAATTTAAATTTTACTAATTGAAATGTGTTTGAACGATAGCTATGCGTAAACACAATGTGCTTGTGGGTAAAAATGAAACGATATTGAACTATTATGGAAAAAATATTTAGTTAAATGAAAGTCTTTATTTTTATTATGCGCAGTTAGCAGTCTGTAAAGATTGCCTAAATCTTAGGAGAGATTAAATGGAACAATCCAATGAAGAAAACTTACAAAGAGATTTAAGTGAGAGACATGTTCAACTTATAGCAATAGGTGGAGCCATAGGTATTGGTTTATTTCTTGCATCCGGCAGTGCTATTGCTTCCGCAGGGCCTTCATTATTATTATCATATCTTTTAGCAGGTACGGTTGTTTATTTTGTTATGCGTGCTTTAGGGGAGGTTGCTGTTGAGGATCCTGTATCGGGGTCTTTTAGCGCTTATGCTCACAAATTTATTAGCCCTTGCGCTGGATTTATAATAGGGTGGACATACTGGTTTATGTGGGTAGTAACTTGTATGGCTGAAGTTACGGCAATAGGCATATACTGTACTTTTTGGTGGCCGGAACTTCCTCAATGGATACCTGCTTTAGCTGCTTTAATATGTATAATGACATCAAATCTTTTTAATGTAAAAACATTTGGCGAATTTGAGTTTTGGTTTGCATTGATAAAAATTGTAACTATTATAGCGATAATAGCGGCAGGCCTGGCGATTATATTTTTTGGTTTTGGAAGCTCCAGTCATTCTGTGGGAATATCCAATCTCTACGCTCTTAGAGGCGGATTTTTTCCTTTTGGTGTTTCAAGAATTTTTCAGGTTTTGGGCGTAGCAATAATTGCTTTTGGCGGTGTTGAATTTATTGGTATAACGGCCGGGGAAATAAAAAATCCTGAAAAGGGTATTCCATCTTCAATTAATAAAGTTTTGTTTAGAATTATATTGCTTTATATTGGAACACTTTTTGTGATTATGTGTATTTATCCATGGATGAATATCGCAAAAGGCGCCGGTGTTACGGAAAGCCCTTTTGTTTCTACATTTTCTGGATTAGGTATAAAACAGGCGGCTGCAATAATAAACTTTGTAGTAATAACGGCATCGTTTTCATCATGCAATAGCGGAATGTTCAGCAACGGCAGAATGCTTTATAATTTGGCTTTACAAAAGCAAGCGCCACAATTTTTAGCTAAAGTCAATTCAAATAAGATTCCTGCTAATGCCATAATCACTTCATCTATCGTAGCCTTGACAAGCGTGGTATTAAATTTCGTTATGCCTGAGAATTTATTTTTATCATTAATAAGTATTATAACTTTTTTGTCGCTTTGGGTCTGGGGATCTATAGTAATTATTCAAATGTATTCGCGCCGCGGCAAAAGTGCAGAAGATATCTCAAAACTAAAGTATCCTATGTTATTTTATCCCTACACGAATTTCATAGCTCTTATAGCTTTGGCAATTGTAGCTGTTATACTTGTTTTTGAAAAACCTACAGCTGTTATAATAGCTTCTACTTGGCTTATTATAATTTACTGTTTGTATAAATTGTTTGTTAAAGAGAAAATTACATAAAAATTAAATTTTTTAAATAGAAAACTGTAATTAACAATATAAAAGTAAGAGATACTATTGCGTATAAAATAATATCATGGAGCTGTTTTTTGTAATAAATTTGTTTTAAAAGAAATATTTTATTAATGTTTGATATGTGGTAATATTGTTTTAAAAAAAGTAGCGGCTTAATAGATATCATTTTAAAATATTTGGCAGAAATAAATTAATATGCTGTTGTGTTGGTTATAGTTCTTTATTGATAATTTAATACTGGTAAACCAAGCAACAAGTAATTTTTTAGTTGTTCGGTTTGTATTTTTATAATGTTAAGCTCTCGCTTAAAATAAGATTTTTTTAATAAGCAATACGCATATTAGTTTTATTATTTGTATATGATTATGTAAATTAATTGTTTAAATGGTGTTTTGTTTTGCAGGCCATATAATAATTTTTATACTATTTTATCGTTACAGACTATACAAGTTTTATATTATTAAAATATTACTTAATGATTTATTTATTAAGGCTTTAATTTAGTGTAGTCGTCTTTATTATGTAGATTAGATTAAAGATTAGTGATACAAAGGTTTCTGTAAATATTTTTCTATTTTTTAAAGTAAATATAACGTTATAACGTTATATTGTAAAATTTATATTTTACAGCGAATTTAATGTTATTGTGTAATACTTTACATTTTAAAAATCTTTATTTGATAATTTTATAAAGTAGTTGTTTTAGATATATAATATGTTTGCTTTAGTGACCAAATGGAATATTTTATTTTTTAATAAAATAGTATAAAGAGTGTGAGTATGCCAATTTTAGATTTCTTGCTTTCAAAAAACGGAAAAAAAAAGAAAGTAATTCTTTTGGGATCTGGGGCTTTATCTATAGGACAAGCTGGAGAATTTGATTATTCAGGTTCTCAAGCCGTAAAAGCTTTGGAGGAAGAAGAACTTGAAGTTATAATCATTAATCCTAATATTGCTTCTGTTCAGACTAACAGAGGTCCCAATAAGAAAGTTTATTTATATCCTATTACTCCTTTTTGGGTTGAAAAAATTATTAAAATTGAAAAACCTGTTGCAATTATTTCAAGCTTTGGCGGTCAGACATCTTTAAATTGCGTTATAGAATTAGAAAAAAGCGGTATTTTAAAAAAACATAATGTAAAAGTTTTAGGAACTCAAGTTGATTCTCTTGAGATATCCGAGGACAGGGAACTTTTTGCGCAAAAGATGAAGTCAATAAATGCGCCGATAGCACAGAGCCATGCTGTTTCAACCGCGGAAAAAGCATTATTAACTGCTGAAAAAATTGGATATCCGGTTATAACAAGATCTGCATTTGCTCTCGGCGGACTTGGCAGCGGTCTTGCCCAAAATGCATCTGAACTCAAGAAACTTACGCAAACGGCGCTTATGACTTCTCCTCAGGTTTTAATTGAAAAGTCCCTCCATGGCTGGAAAGAAATAGAGTATGAAGTTATGCGCGATAAAACCGGCAATACAATAACGATATGTAATATGGAAAATTTTGATCCTATGGGTATACATACGGGCGATTCCATAGTTATTGCTCCTTGTCAGACCATAAACAATATTGAAAACAATATGTTAAGAGATATGGCTATTAAAATTGCGCAAAATATGGGTATTGTCGGCGAATGCAATGTGCAATATGCTTTAAATCCAAAAGATTACGATTTTTATGTTATTGAGATAAATGCGAGATTATCGCGTTCAAGCGCTTTAGCCAGCAAAGCCACTGGTTATCCTATTGCGTATATAGCTGCGAAAATAGTTATAGGGTTTGATTTGCTTGAACTTAAAAATCCTGTTACAGGAACAACTTCAGCGTTTTATGAACCTTCGCTTGATTATGTTACTTTAAAAGTCCCACGCTGGGATTTAAATAAATTCAGCGGAGTTTCAAAACGTCTTGGCCCACAGATGAAATCTGTGGGCGAAGTTATGGCTATAGGCAGAAATTTCTGCGAAGTTATGCAGAAAGCTTTAAGGATGGTTAATGAAAATGAAGACGGTATAGCTTTAAATGTTTTTGCAAATACTTCTGACGATGAACTTGAAAAAGAGCTTTTGTCTCCGACAAATTTAAGAGTTTTTGCGATTTATGAAACATTTAAAAGAGGAAAAACTATTGAGTATATACATGATAAAACAAAAATAGATCATTGGTTTTTGTCGCATATTTTATATATTGCGAATGTTGAGACAGATCTGCTTAATTTCTTTAAACTAAAAGGAAATAAAAACAGCATCGCTCCGCAGGAATTGTATGATGCTTATAAAGAGATATCCAAAGATCATTTACACCGTTTAAAGTCAAGAGGTTTTTCAGATTTTCAGCTTACAAAAATATATCTTTTAGCATGTTTAAACAGTAAAATAAAACTCAGCACGAAAGAAATACGGAGGTTGTCTTTTAATATAAGAAAATTGAGAAAAAAGCTTGGAATTTTGCCTGTTGTAAAACAAATAGACACAACGTCTTCCGAGTATCCTACAAAATCTAATTACTTGTATCTGACTTATGACGGAATACACAACGATATATCTCCCAAAAAAAATGAGAAAAGTATTATAACGCTTGGCAGCGGGAGCTATCGTATAGGAAGCAGTTTGGAATTTGACTGGTGTTCAGTTATGACAAGCAGTTATTTTAAAAATAAGAAGAATGACAGCGTAATTATAAACTGTAATCCTGAAACAGTTTCAACGGATTACAGTGCTTCAGACAGGCTTTATTTTGAAGAATTATCGTTTGAAAGAGTATTAGACATTATAGATATTGAAGATTCAAAGGGCGTGATTGCTTGTATGGGCGGACAAAATCCTAATAATTTAATTCAGCCTTTGAGCGAAGCAAAAGTGAATATTTTAGGTCACAGCCAA
Source organism: Endomicrobium sp. (assembly GCA_031290155.1). Lineage (GTDB taxonomy): Bacteria > Elusimicrobiota > Endomicrobiia > Endomicrobiales > Endomicrobiaceae > Endomicrobiellum. Next base: position 7,655 of record JAITOB010000005.1, read on the forward strand.
AAAAGCGTTGATGGAGCTGAAGATAGGGAAAAGTTTTCCGCTATGCTTGATAAATTAGGTATAGATCAGCCGGAATGGACTTCAGCTGTTTCTATATCGGACATAGAAAAATTTATAAAAAAAGTTGATTTCCCTGTTTTAATTCGTCCGAGTTTTGTGCTTTCAGGAACTCTTATGAATGTTGCAAACGACCAGCAAAGTTTAGATTATTATTTGTCTCTTACTAAGGATATTTCAGCTGATTTTCCTGTAGTTATTTCAAAATTTATTCTTGATGCAAAAGAAATAGAATGCGACGGAGTTGCGCGCAATGGCGAAGTTATTCTTTCGTTAGTAAGCGAACATATTGAAAACGCTGGTGTACATAGTGGAGACGCCACCGTGGTATTCCCTTCGCAAAAAATATATACCCACACAACAAACGTTATAAAGGATATAGTGAGAAAAGTAGTAAAGGGTCTTAATTTAAACGGACCCTTTAATATACAATTTATAGCCAAAGATAATGATGTTAAAGTAATTGAATGTAATGCAAGGGCTTCTAGATCCTTTCCGTTCATTTCCAAAGTTTCTGGCGTTAATCTTGTCGAACTTGTGTGCAAAGTAATGAATAATGAGAAAGTAAAAAAGATTTTGATAGATGAAAGCGAAATACCTCATGTTGGAGTTAAAGCTTCAATGTTTAGTTTTCAAAGACTGGACGGAGCTGACCCGATTGTCGGCGTAGAAATGGCATCTACCGGAGAAGTAGGTTGCTTAGGAGAAAAGTTTGATCATTCAATGCTCCTTGCAATGGAAGCAACCCAAATAAGAAAACCAAATAAAGGAGTTCTTTTAAGCACAGGCAGAGAAAAAGATAAGGTTAAATTTATGGAAGTGATCAATAATCTTTATAAACTTGATGTTCCAGTTTATGCCACAAAAGGTTCTGCAAAATATCTTGAAGGCAGGGGTTATAAAGTTAATACAGTTCATTGGAACCGTAGTCCTCGTGCGGTTGATATTATTATTGAAGGGAAAGTAGATTTTGTAATAAATATAAACAAAAATTTAAGCGTAGACGAACTTAATAATAATTCTGAGATAAGAAAAACTGCTGTTAAATGCGGATGTTCTATTTTAACAAATCTGGAAAAAGTAATGTCTTATTTAAGGGCGTACGATTCCTATGATGAACTTCAAAGTATTGAACATTGTATAAATTTGTAAATTTAAATGTTCAGCAGGGCTTGATTTAATATTATTTTAAGTGTATAATTCGTTTTTTAATTGATTCATTACTTCCAAATTAATTATCTTTTTATTTTCAAAGTAAAAGCGATATGAATTGGACCCGATGTGCGCTTAGTTGGGCGCAAGATTTGTGTTTTCGTTTTGTTTGAAAAGAGGTAAGAATTTATGTGCGGAATAATTGGTGTTGAAAATAATGAAAATGCTTCTGTTTTAGCTTCAGCTGGTCTTATTACTTTACAGCATAGAGGAGAAGAGTCTGCCGGCATAACAATAAGCGGTAAAAAAAAGATGAAAACTTTTAAGGCAATGGGGCTTGTCTCGCGAATATTCAATGAAGAAATTTTATTGAATAAACTTCCCGGAACCGCTGCTATAGGTCATGTGCGTTATACAACTTCTTCAAAAAGTTCTTTAACAAATGCTCAACCTTTTCAAATAAATTGTATTCATGACAATATTTCTGTAGCGCATAACGGAAACATCACTAATTTTCCTAAGATAAAAGAAATGCTTTTGAAAAAGGGAGCAATTTTTAGTCATACTTCAGATACGGAAATATTACTTCATCTTATAGCAATGTCTAAAGGAAATCTTGCGGATATAGTTGCAAATTCATTGCGTAAACTTGAGGGAGCTTTCTCGCTTGTAATCCTTAAAGATAAAACTCTTATAGGCGCGAGAGACGAGAATGGTTTTAGGCCCTTGGTTTTGGGGAAAATAGATAACTCTTATATAATAGCTTCAGAAAGCGCTGCGATTGAAGTTATAGGCGGTAAATATATAAGAGATATAAAGCCCGCTGAAATTATAGTTATAGAAAACGGACAAATTAAGAAATCGTTTCTGTATAAAACACCTAAGAAACAAAATACTTGTATTTTTGAGCAGGTTTATTTTTCAAGGCCTGACAGTGTAATGTTTGACCAGACTGTAAAAGAAGCCAGAGTAAAAATGGGAGAATGTCTTGCGTGCCAGATGAAAAATATAAAAGCTGACGTTGTTGTGCCTGTTCCAGACACGGGTTATTTTGCGGCATTAGGATTTTCAAGAGAGTCTAATATACTTTTTGAAAACGGTTTTGTGAGAAATCATTATGTAGGGAGATCTTTTATTAAACCTTCGCAAAGCTTAAGAGATTTGACTGCAAAGCTTAAACTTCGTCCGATAAAAGAAGTTGTAAAAGACAAAGAGATAGTACTTATTGACGACTCAATAGTAAGAGGCACTACTTCAAAGAGAATAATAAATATGTTGAAAGAAACCGGGTCTAAAAAAATACATTTTGCTCTGTCTTGTCCGCCAATAATAAGTTCATGTTATTACGGAATTGATACGTCCAGCAAAGATCATTTAATAGCTGCGAATCATTCCGTGGAAGAAATAAGAAAATATTTAGATGTTGATAGTTTAACTTTTTTAAGTTTAAATAATCTTATTAAAGCTTGTTCTTTTGGCAATAAAAAAGACAATGTTTTTTGCACGGCATGTTTTACAGGCAAATATCCAACGAGAATTTCAAAAAATACATATAAAAAGAGCTGTTAATGGCAAAATACGTTTTTATTACAGGAGGTGTTGTCAGTTCTCTAGGTAAAGGCATTTCGGGCGCCAGTGTGGGGAAGCTTTTGCAACTCCACGGATTTAAGGTGAATATGATAAAGTTTGATCCTTATATTAACGTGGATCCGGGGACAATGAATCCTTACCAGCACGGAGAAGTTTTTGTTACAGTAGATGGAACGGAATCAGATTTGGATCTTGGAACTTATGAAAGGTTTTTAGATGTTTATACAAGCAAAGCAAATACAAATACTGCAGGCGATATTTATCAAACTGTTATTAATAGAGAAAGAATGGGAGTTTATGACGGAGCTACTGTTCAGGTTATACCTCATATCACCGATGAGATAAAGAGACGTTTTATAGCGTTAAAGAACGATTGCGATATTTCTATAATTGAAATCGGCGGAACAGTAGGGGATATTGAAGGACTTCCTTTTATGGAATCTGTAAGACAGTTTCAGCTTGAAAATAATAAAGAAGATATTTTAAGTATACATGTTACTCTTGTTCCCTATATTACGGCTGCACGCGAGTTAAAAACTAAACCTACGCAGCATTCAGTTAATAAATTAAGAGAAATAGGTATCTCGCCCGATATGATAATATGCAGAACGGAATATCAACTTGACGATTCGTTAAAGAAAAAAATATCTCTTTTTTGCAACGTAAAGGAAGACTGTGTAATTGAAGCGTTGGACGCTTCGTCAATTTATTACATTCCGGAAGCTCTTTATAAACAGAATGTTGACTCGTTGGTAATGGAAAAGCTTAAAATAAAACCTAAAAGAAAATTTGATAAAACGTGGTTTAAAAAAATAAAATCAATGAGTAAATTTGATAAAACAGTTAAAATCGCTATTGTAGGAAAATATGCAGATCTAAAAGATGCTTACAAGTCTATTGACGAATCCTTAAACATTGCTGCGGCAGAATTAAAGACAAAAGCTGAAGTACACTATCTTGGATCTGAAGATAAAGACTTAATTGGGAAATTAAAGCATTATAATGCTATTTTGGTTCCAGGCGGATTTGGACACAGGGGTATAAATGGTAAGATAAAAGCGGTAACATATGCAAGAGAAAATAAAATCCCGTTTCTTGGCATATGTCTGGGAATGCAGTGCAGCGTTATAGAAGCGTCAAGAAACTTAGCAAACCTTGAAGGCGCAAATTCTACGGAATTTGACAAGAATACAAAGTATCCTGTAATAAAAATTCTTGATGAACAAAAAAATATTAAATATAGAGGCGGCACGATGAGACTTGGAAATTATAAAGCTGAAATCAAAAAGAGTACATTGGCGCATAATTTATATAAAATTGAGGAAGTTGATGAAAGACACAGACACAGGTATGAAATGAATCCCGAATTTATAGAAATATTGGAAAAAACCGGTTTTTTCGTAAGCGCATACCATAAAGGGATACTTCCAGAAATTGTAGAGATAAAAAATCATCCATTTTTTATTGGCGTACAGTTTCATCCTGAGTTTGACTCAAGACCTATGAAGGCGCATCCTCTTTTTAAGGGTTTAATAAATGCGGCGCTGAAAATCATATAATTACATTATTGCGCTGTGTTGAAACTTTATAAAATAAAATGGTAGAATAGCGGCTATGTCAAAATTAGAAATAAAAAAATATGGCGATCCCGTTTTGAGAAAAAAAACAACCGCAGTATTAGAAATTAATGCTGATATAAAAAAACTCGCCTCAAATATGCTTGAGACAATGTACTTAGCTAAAGGAGTAGGTCTTGCCGCTCCGCAAGTTGGTATTTCTTTGAGACTTTGCGTGATTGATGTAGATCCAAATAAAAAATATCCTGTTGTTATGATAAATCCTGAAATTATTTCTGGTGAAAATAAAGTATCCGCAGGAGAAGGCTGTTTGTCTTTTCCTGGTGTATATGAAAATGTGGAACGTTTTGGCAACGTTGTTGCGAAATACACTGATTTAAACGGAAAACAATGTGAAGTTAAAGCTCAAGACTTGCTGGCAAAAGCTATGCAGCATGAGATAGATCATTTAGACGGCAAACTTTTTATAGATTATCTTTGCTGACGGTAAAAGAAAATCTATTGAAAAAGAAATAAAGAGAAAATAGGTGGTTGGTGAAGATTTTATTTTTTGGTACTTCTCTTGTTTCAAAACTTTTTCTTGAAGATTTATATAAAAACAATCATGAAATTTTTATTATAACAATACCCGACAAACACGCTTTAAGAGGTCAAAAACTTATATATCAGGCTGTAAAAATTTACGCTATAAAAAATAATATCAGTTTTATACAACCCGCAGAATTTACAACTGATATTATTAAAAAGGTAGGAAATTTTGACCCGGATGCGGGTATTGCAATAGCTTATGGTAAACTTATTCCCGAAGTTGTTTTTAATATCCCTAAATATAAAACTTTTAATATACATTTTTCGCTGCTGCCTAAATATAGAGGGGCATCTCCCGTACAGTATGCTTTATGTAATGGAGAGGCCGAAACCGGTGTTTCCTCTTTCCATATTTCAGAAAAATTTGACACAGGCAATATAATAATTCAAGAAAAACTTAATATAGATATAAGAGATAACGCCAAAACTTTATTTAACAAACTTATTCCTTTAGGCGTAGATGTTATGAATAAAACTCTTAAACTTGGGCGGAATGCTCTGTTAAGTTCAAAAGACCAATCAGGGTGTCCAAGTTTTGCTCCTCTTTTAAAAAAGGAAGACGGGCTGGTTGATTGGAGGAAAAGCGCAGGTGATATATACAATCAGTTTAGAGGCTTATATATTTGGCCGGGGACATATTCAATAATATCGCAAGGTAAATTGGCAGGCAAAAGAATTAAATTTATAGAAATAGAAATATTTGACAGCGTTTCAATCAATAAAGATTTCGGGACAGTACATTCTATAGAAAAATATAATGGATTTACAGTTTTATGTGCTGTTGGAAAAATTTTGGTAGTTAAATTACAACCTGAAAACAAGGATATTATGGCTGCATGGAATTTTGTTCAAGGCGGACAGCTGTCAATAGGCGACTATTTTTAAATTATGTTGTAATATAAACATCGAGTAAGGAGAATTTTGTTATGGCTACTGAAGTTAATGAAAGTAATTTTTCACAAGAAGTATTATTATCAAATAAACCGGTATTGGTTGATTTTTGGGCGCATTGGTGCGGTCCGTGTAAAATGCTTGCTCCTATTATGGATGAGATTGCTGTTGAATATGAAGATAAAGTAAAAATATATAAAGTTGATACGGATAAAAATATGTCTTTATCGACTAAATTTCAAATTACGTCAATTCCATGTTTAATTCTGTTTAAAAATGGAACAGCGGTACAAAAAATAATAGGATTTAAATCTAAGAATGAGATAAAAAGAATTATTGATAGTATGTTAATTAATATAGTTTAATTACAGCATAGCACAGTATTTTCTTGTAATTTCCATATTAATTAAATTATTTTAGTTTAAAAATAAATTTGGCGAAAGCTGTTTAAGCTGTTTAAAATGTTTTATTTTTAGAATATTTTATTGGGAAATATATAGATTTTGAATTTAACTTATAGCGATAGCAGCAGAAGTAATTATAAAATACGACTGTGCGTTGGACTAACTTAAGGATTTATTATGGTTTATGATGTTGTTGTTATAGGCGGAGGCCCGGCAGGATTATCAGCAGCGATATATGCTTCAAGAGCAAAGCTTAGTATATTGCTTATAGAAAAAAATAGCTGCGGCGGACATATAATAATAACAGACTCCCTTGACAATTATCCTGGTTTTGATGGGGGAATTAATGGTTTTGAACTTGCCGTTAAACTTGAAACCCAGGCAAAAAAATTTGGGACAAAGATAGTTTATGACGAAGTTTCCGGTATTGAAACCGGAAATATAAAAAAAGTAATTACTGTAAATTCTGTTTATGAAACCAAAACTATTATTACTGCTGCTGGAACGCACGTAAGAGAAATGAATATACCTGGAGAATCAAAATTTAAGGGCAGAGGAGTATCTTTTTGCGCTACATGCGATGCCCCTTTTTATAAAGATAAAGATGTATTGGTTGTCGGCGGCGGCGATTCAGCAGTTCAGGAATCTATTTATCTTTCAAAATTTGCAAAAAGTGTAACTATAATTCATAGAAATGCCAAGTTAAGATCTACAAAAATTCTGCAGGATAGAATGTTAACGTATCCAAATATTTCAGTAATATATAATACTGTTATTAAGGAAATTTGCGGTGAAGATTTCCCTGAAAAAGTAACAATAACGAATGTTAATACAAAAGAAAGCAGAGATTTAAAAACTAACGGTATTTTTGTTTTTATAGGCTTAGTTCCAAACACTTCTTTTTTTTCAAGTCTTACTCTTGATAATACGGGATATATTATAACAGATGAAAATATGAATACTTCCATTCCCGGTATTTTCGCTTGCGGCGATATAAGAAAAAAACAGTTAAGACAAGTTGTAACAGCTGCGTCAGATGGAGCTCAAGCAGCTATAAGCGCACAACACTACATAGAAAATCTATGAAAAAATTCTTTATTATAGACGGTAATGCGTATATTCATAGAGCATATCATGCTTTACCGCCTCTTGTTACTTCAAATAATCAGCAAATTAACGCGATTTATGGTTTTATAAAATTATTATTTAAAATTAAAAACAATTTTAATCCGGATTACATTGCGGTTTGTTTTGATTATCCATCAAAAAATTTTAGGCATGAAATTTTTAAAAATTATAAAGCAAATAGAAGACCGCTTGACGAGGCACTTATAAGCCAGATGCCTATTGCAAGAGAAGCTGCAAAAGCTTTAAATATTGCGGATATAGAAATACAAGGCTATGAAGCGGATGATTTAATTGCCACATTAGCCCAGAATAATAAAAAAAATAATATGCAGACCGTTATTGTAACAGGCGATAAGGATATTTTACAATTAGCTGAGGATGAAAATATTTTAATTTGGAATGATTCCAAAGATATTATGCACAATACAAAAAGTGTTAAAGAAAAATATGGAGTTGAACCTAAACAGCTTACTGACGTTTTTGCTTTAATGGGAGACGCTGTTGATAATGTTCCCGGTATAAAAGGTATTGGAGAAAAAACAGCGGTAAAACTTATAAAAGAATTCGGGAATCTTGAAAATGTTTTAAAGAATGCAGATTTTGTAAAAGGAAATTTAGGAAGACTGCTCAAACAAGGTAAAGAAGAAGCATTATTAAGTAAAAAATTAATAGAACTAAATAAACAAGTTCATTTACGTTATGAAATCTCAGAGTTTGAAAGTAAAGATTTAGATTTGAGTAATGCAATTCTTTTTTTTGAAAAATATGAGTTTAAAAGTTTGCTGAATAAGTATTCAGGCACGGCTGCTAAACCTGTTGCCACAGCAACTTCATCAACAGCTGATTATTCCCATTCAATGGTGAAACCTGAAATAGAGGGCAATGATATTTCCTCCGCCGGCGCCGTAAAGCCGAATTTTCTAAAAACACATATCTTAAAAAAAGAACAAAGTGATGTTAATTCAGGTCAAGTGGTAAGTAAAAATACGAATTTGTCATTCAATGTATTTGAATCCGAAATAGTAGATACTCCTGAAAAAGCAATTAAAGTTGTAAAGATAATAGAAGAGGCGGGAATTTTTGCTTTAAAAACAATAGGATCTGCCAATGATTTTTTTAAGATGCAGATAGTAGGCGTATCGTTATGTATTGAAAATAAAGCTTTCTATTTTCCCATCGGGCATAACTATTTAACCGCGCAGCAAATGACTTTTAATGATTTTAAGAATATTTTCTCTCATCTGTTTTATTCAAATAATATAAAGAAAGTAGGATATGATTTAAAGCAGGAAAGGAATATTTACAAGACGTTAGGACTAGTTTTCAATAACATATATTTTGACATAATGCTTGCGTCGTACTGTTTGAATCCTGCAAAATCGCATAGTTTGCCGGATATATCAAATGAATATGTCGGTTTTACAGCTGGCGACGAATCTTATTTTAAGAAAGGAACGAAAAAAATTACGTTTGCGGATTCTTTGATAGGGGATAATGCAAAATATGCCAATTTAATTTCTTATGCAATTTTTGCCATGTATAAAATATTTGATTTCCGAATAAAAGATAAAAAGCTCGCATCGCTTTTTTTTGATATAGAAATGCCTTTAATTGAAGTTCTTTCTGAAATGGAAATTGCAGGAATAAAAGTTGATTCGTCTTTTTTACATAAATTTAATGAAAAAATCGTTTTTGAATTAAAAAAAATTGAAAATAACATATATAAAATTGCGGATAAAGAATTTAATGTTAATTCTCCAAAACAGCTTTCTTCAGTAATGTTTGAAAAGCTTAACCTGCCGGTAATTAAAAGAACCAAAACAGGTTATTCCACAGATGAAGAAGTATTGACAGAATTATCTTCATATGAGTTGCCGGCTGAAGTATTAAAACACAGAGAGCTTCAAAAATTAAAAAGTACTTATATAGATTCTACAACAAACTACTGTGTTTATTATGGCAGTAGAATTCATACCGTTTTCAATCAGGCAGTAACAACTACGGGGAGATTGTCTTCCACAGAACCTAATTTACAAAATATTCCTATAAAATCTGTTTACGGTAAAGAATTTAGGAAAGTGTTTGTGCCTGAAGATGATAAAATTTTTATCTCTGCGGATTATTCGCAGATTGATTTAAGAGTTTTAGCTCATATTTCAAATGATGAAAAACTTATAGAAGCTTTTAAAAAGGGTGCAGACATACACAGCGCAACAGCAAGAGAAATTTTTAATATTCCGCCAAGAGAACCTTTACCTGGTAATTTAAGAAGCGCTGCAAAATCCATAAATTTTGGGATAGTTTACGGTATGTCTCCGTTTGGACTTTCAAAACAGTTAAATATCCCGTTTGGAAAAGCAAAAGAATATATTGACGGATATTTTGATAGATATAAAGGGGTAAAAATATGGATGAAACATATTGTCGAGCAGGCATTAAAAGACGGATATGTCAGTACAATTACCGGAAGAATAAGATATATGCCTGAACTGAATTCAAATAATGTTCTAATTAGAAATGCCGGTGAAAGGATAGCTTTAAATACTCCTGTGCAGGGCAGTTCTGCGGATATTATAAAAATTGCAATGATTAATATATATAATGAAATTAAACTTAAAGGCTATAAGTCTTTAATGCTTTTACAGGTGCACGACGATCTGCTTTTTGAAGTTCCTAGTGTTGAAGCTGAAAAATTGGTTTTAATTATTAAAGACAAAATGGAAAATTCCGTAAAATTGCGTATTCCTGTAGTTGTTGATATTAAAACCGGTAAAAACTGGGGGGAAATGCAAAAAATATGATAATAGGTTTGACTGGCGGAATTGCTACGGGTAAAAGTGAAAGCGCTAAATATTTTGAAATGCTTGGCGCTTATGTTGTAGATGCCGATGCGATATCCTGTGATATTACTGCTAAAGGCATGCCTGCTTTAAATGAACTTGTAAAGAATTTAGGAGATAATATTCTCTTCTCAAATGGAACTTTAAACAGAAAAAAGCTTGCTGGTATAATTTTTTCAGACAAAAAAATAAAACTCATAGTTGAAAAAATTCTTCACGCCCGTATAATTTCAAGAGTAAATAAGACAATCAAGCTAAAGAAAAATGAATACGATAATATAGTAATTAATGCGCCTCTTCTTTTTGAGGCAGGTTTAAATAAAATATGCGATAAGACCGTAGTTGTATGGGCGCCTTATGATATTCAGGCGCGGCGTCTTGTATTACGTGATAAATTAGGTGTAGAACAAATAAAGAAGAGAATTTATTCACAAATGCCCATAGGGGAAAAAATTGAGCTTACTGATTTTACAATAGATAATACGGGTTCTAAAAAAGACTTGAAAAAAAACATAAAAGCTTTATATATATTATTGACATCTAAAAGCAAATAATATAAAATTCTGAGGTCTGATTGTAATTTTTTCAAATCAAAAGAATAAATCAAATCAAATTAGTAAATAAAGACGGATATGCCGAGTCGTAGAAATCTTTTTATAACAATCAAATAATTGAAAATGCGTTCAAAAACTCTGGAGGGTTAATGGAAAAGGATAAGTCTATGGATGTATCGGTTTTATCAAAAAAGACAATGGCGGAACTTATAGAAATGGCTAAGAATCTTAAACTTGATTCTGTTGCCGGTTTAAGAAAACAAGAACTGATAGCAAAAATTTTTGAAGCCCAGACAAAAGCAAATAAATTGGTTTATGATGAAGGGGTTTTAGAAATATTACCAGATGGCTTTGGTTTTTTACGGTCTCCGGATTATAATTATTTACCAGGCCCGGACGATATATATATATCTCCTTCACAGATAAAGAAGTTTGCTTTAAGAAAGGGCGATACAGTCGCCGGATATGTCCGGCCACCACAGGCGCAGCAAGAACGTTATTTTGCGCTTTTACAGGTTAAATCAATTAATGGACAAGAAAATCTTGAAAATATAAGAGATCGTGCGCTTTTTGATAATTTAACGCCTTTGTATCCTAATGAAAAAATAATTCTTGAAACAAAAAAAGAAGAAGTGTCCACAAGAATTATAGATATGCTTGTTCCAATCGGTAAAGGGCAGAGAGTTTTAATTAACGCAGCTCCAAGAACTGGTAAAACTGTTCTTTTACAAAAAATAGCAAATGCGATAACGGAAAATAATCCTAATATTGTGCTTATGGTTTTGTTAATAGATGAAAGGCCTGAAGAAGTTACAGATATGCAGCGTTCGGTGAAAGGAGAAGTAATATCTTCAACTTTTGATGAACCGGCGGACAGACATATACAAGTTGCTGAAATGGTTATAGAAAAAGCCAAAAGAATGGTTGAAAATGGTAAAAATGTTGTTGTACTTTTAGATTCTATTACGAGACTTGCAAGAGCATATAACACAACTATTCCGTCAAGCGGAAGAGTTCTATCCGGTGGGCTTGATTCAAATGCTCTACAGAGGCCTAAAAGATTTTTCGGAGCTGCTAGAAATATTGAAGAAGGAGGCAGCCTTACTATTATAGGCACCGCTCTTGTTGAAACAGGAAGCAGAATGGACGATGTTATATTTGAAGAGTTTAAAGGAACTGGAAATTGTGAAATTTACCTTGACAGGAAGCTAGCTGATAGAAGAGTGTTTCCTGCGATAGATCTTTTGCGTTCAGGAACAAGAAAGGAAGAGCTTCTTTTAAATGAAGACGAAAAAAACAAAATGTGGATAATAAGAAAATGGATGAATTCAATGAATTCCATAGAAGTTATGGAAGAATTAAGCAAGAGATTAATGCACTCGAAATCCAATAAAGATTTTTTAAAACAAATGGAACTATCTAGTATGGAAGGATTATTATAATGCCCGCTTCAGTCATTTGTACAACTACTGAAGGGTTAATATTAGTCCTGGAATGTTATTGTTAGACTAAGTTTTCATATTTTTGTTCTTAAGATTTTTAAAAAGCATAAAATACTATGTAAATTTAAAATAAAATAAGAAATTTTTCAAAATTACAAAGAACACGAATATTTGAAAAAATTTAACTATAAATTAGAAAAATAGAAAATAAAACAATTATCTGATTGTCCAAAAATAGCGTGTATAAGTGTATGCATATATATCCTATAATTTATGAATAACCAACTAGTGGTAAGAGATTATACTGTATTAAATCTAAAAATGCTTTTACATATGAGTGGCGTGTTTATATTTAATCAATATAAAAAAATACAGATGCTTGCTCTTGACAGCCAATTTATTTTTTGCTACAAGTCAAGTAATGGTAACAGTTGATTTTAATTGGTTATATTGTATCTCGATTCATTTCATTTTTTTGTTAAGTTAAAAAAATTATTTTTTAATAGTCTGGAAATATAAATTTCGGTTTTTGTTAGCATATAATTGATGTATAGATTGTAGTTTTAATGTTGTGTCACAATAGTTAAATTAGAAAATAAGGAGGAGTGCTTTTATGAAAGACTTTAACTGTAGCATGTTTGTTATTATCAGTCATTGTGTTTAATGTCTATGCATGGCTTGATTTTGCGGACTTTTATTCGCTTCAAGCATTGATGGTCTTGGCTTCCTCAGCCTCGGATTCCGTTTTCATCGATTTCTAATTGCTGTCTATAATAGCTCAGTAAGCACCAGTACCAATTCATTGTCAGCACACTGCTAATACTCCTAGGTAAAGGACAATAATATAGATATATAAAATTATAATAGTCCTGGAATTTCTATTTCGCCGGTGAGTTTTTTGGCTTCTTCAGCCATAACATTTTGGGCTTTTTGTCCTGCTTCTTCAAAAGCAGATAGTATGGTTTTTTCTATTTTATCTTTTTTTTCATGAAGCAAGCTTTCAGGAATATTTAAGCTTAGAAATTCATTTTTAGCATTTACTTGTATTTTTATACCTTCGTATTCAACATCCATAATTTGAGATTTTAATTTCTTATCCATTTCGCTTAATTTACTTCTCATGGTCATTGCTTCTTTTACCATTTTAAATAATTCCATTTTTTATCCCCTGTTTATTTTTTTAAACTTTAATTTCTTATCTTTTATTATTAAAGTCCTTACAAACACAGCAAGTACGGCCCATACGAACACCAATATCCAGCCTAAAACAATTAACTGCTTATAAAGAGCATATACTCCCGAAACTCCGGATACAGTGGATGTTAAAAAAATATATATGTATATGATTACTTTTTTATCTTGGGACATTATTCCCTGCTTTTATAATTTTTAAAATTATAATATAGGCTCTTATATCTAAAATAAGGAAAACAGCAGACGTAATGAGTCCTGCAAAACAAATTTATAAATTTTGCAACAATACAGCCTGCAAAGACATCTAAATAAAAAAGAATGCAAAAAAATTTTTAACTTGGTTTTTTTCATTTGGATTACAATACTCGCTTATTAATAAATCAAGACAATAATCTTATATTATATGTTCAAGTTTATTCCCTGTCTTTACAATAAGCATTCCGTTTGCATCAATGCCTAGATTTTTACCGATTATTATACTGTGTCCGCTTTCAACAATTATAGTCTTATTTTTATGCGCAATTTTATTATTATATTCTTCTAGAAATTGTTTAAAACCGTTTTTTTGAAAATCAAAATATAAATCTTCAAATTCTGTTAAAAATTCAGAAAGAAATTGTGATCTATCTATTTCTATATTTAAAATTTTCCTCAAAGAAACTGCCGCATACTTTAAATATTTTGGAAAACTATTATTGATATTGACACCTATGCCTGCAACAATCCAGTTTATTATACCTTGTCCTGCAGACATTTCTATTATTATTCCCGCAATCTTTTTCCCGCATACAAGAATATCGTTAGGCCATTTTATTTCAGAATTAATTTTATATTTTCTTTCAAGAACTCTACTTAACGCAATACTTAACAACAATGCCAGTTTCGAAGATTCATCAGGACGTATTGCAGGTTTTAAAAGCATAGAAAACCATAAGCCTCCGTAATTTGAGTCCCATGCTCTTTTAACGCGTCCATAGCCTTTATTCTGTTTTTCTGCAACAACAATAAGTCCTTCTTCAAAATTTTTTTCTGCCAATTTTTTAACAGTAATTTGAGTTGAGTCTAATTCTTTATAATATTTAATAGTTTTACATATATTAAGATGCCTTTTTATATTTAATTCTATTTCGTATTTATTAAAAAGCTTATCGCTTTTTAATAAAGCGTAACCTTTAGAAGAAGATTTTATTGTATAGCCCATACTTTTTAATTTATTGATTTGTTTATGAACGGCAACTCTTGATATACCAAGAAGTTTTCCTATTTCATTCCCTGAAATACATTCCATTAAAGAAAGAACTTCAAGAATATTCATTCTATTGTGATTTCAAGAGTGGTATCTAAAGCAGCAGAAGAGTGTGTGAGCATTCCTATGGAAATTCTATCTACATCAAGTTTTGCAAATGTCTTTACAGTTTTTAGATTTACTCCTCCTGAAATTTCTATCTCGGGTTTATATTCTTTTGCAGAATTTTTCCTTATAACGTTAATCAGTTTTTTTGTATTTTTAAAGGTTGTGTTATCAAGCATTATCACATCGGCTTTTGCATCTAAAGCTTGTTTAATCTGCTCAATATTTTCGCATTCAACCTCAACGGGAATATTTTTATATTTTTTCCTAAATTTATTTATTTCTACAGTTAAATCTTTTGTGAATTTTAAATGATTGTCTTTTATAAGAGCCATATCAGCAAGACTCATCCTATGATTGGTTCCTCCTCCGCACTTTACCGCATATTTTGCAAGTTCCCTGTATCCTGGAATAGTCTTTCTTGTGTCATATATTTTTATTTTGCTGTTATTGGTAGCTGTTACAAATTTATTTGTCAAAGTGGCAATTCCTGACATATGCTGCAAAAAATTAAGAGCGGTTCTTTCACCAGATAAAATCGCACAAGCAGGTCCGGTAATTTCTAAAATTTTATCCCCTTGACTAACTTTTGCGCAGTCTTTGGCTTTTAAAAATACTTTGCATCTTTTATCTATAGCTTTGAATACCCTAGCAAAGAACTCAACTCCGCAAACAATCCCGCTTTGATTTGCGATCAACACTGCTTTAGAGCATTTATCTTTTGGTATAAATTCTTTGGTAGTTACATCATTAAAAACATTATCTTCTTCTAGCGCAATATTAAGTAGAATATCTGTATTCATAACTATTTAATTCTATAAAATATTAAATCGAAATTCAATACTGTGTATTGGTTAAATATAAATGCGTTATTTTTATTGTATAATACGGACATGAAAAACAGTTTAATACCAATTAATTTTTTAAAGACGCAGACTGATAATTCCTGTACAATTGAGGGATTAAAAAATTTTTGGAAAACGGTCTTGCCGCTTATTTCACATAGGGAAAAACATTTTGAAAATGTATGGAAAAACGGTACAGAAGAGGAAATATTTGCAGAACTTGTATTTTGTCTTTTTACTCCGCAGAGCAAAGCTGTAATATGTTGGGCTGCAGTAAATGATCTCGCCGGTAAAAATATGATATTTGATTCAAAATATACAGATATAGCTAAAGTAATAAATAAAGTCAGGTTTAGAAATAATAAAGCAAAGTATGTTGTAGAAGCAAGGAAACTTTTTATTATTAACGACAATGTGAAGATAAAAGAAAAACTTATCTCTTTTAAAAATATATATGATTTGAGAAATTGGCTCGTACAAAATATTAAGGGAATCGGATATAAAGAAGCGGGACATTTTTTAAGAAATATATCTATAGGCAAAGATCTTGCAATACTAGACAGGCATATATTAAAAAATCTTCAAGTTTACGGCGGAATAAATGAAACTCCTAAAATATTAAATATAAAAACATATTTAGAAATTGAAAAACAAATGCAGAGTTTTGCAAAAAATATAGAAATTCCAATGGCTCATTTAGATATGCTACTTTGGTGTAAAAATACAGGCGGAATTTTTAAATAATAAATTCCTCTTTATTTAAAATCAACGTAATATCTTGGCGTTTAAATTATTATCTTACTAGTTTAGAAAGCCTTGAATCAGTTCCTTAACTTCAAAATGGAACTTATGTTTCTATTTATTAAGCATATATATGATTTAGTTTGTAATACCGGAGTTATTATTTTATTGCAGAATAATAGTTAATGCTGGATATGATTACTCGACAGTACGGGTATGTTGATATTTCTTTAAGCATCATTCAAGTTATTTAAATATACGTAGCGCATCTTTTAGACTTCTTAAAAGAAACTTTAACTTATATTTTTGTTAAATGCAAAGAAAAGTTAAATACTAGTATTATAATTAATGGAATTATAAAGTACATTATTATATACATTTAAAAATTTATAAGTTCAAAAACAAGAAATAATACTATCCTTTTAACTCTGTGTGTTGTACGCTTATTGCTTATAAAACAAGAACAGCATACAACTTCAATATTTCAGTGGAAAACTAATAATATATTAATTACTCCTATAGCTCAAAAAATAAAGAAAAGTAATTACTCTGTAAAACTTTTTAATGAAAAGTTAAAAAATAATTTATAACATAATACTGTTCCTTTCCTTTAATAATTTTTGATAATTATAGATAACTAAATAAAAAATTAGTTGAATATTTAGTTTTATAAAAGATCAAAAAGTCCGCGCCGTTTAAAGCTTTTTAAGTCTTTGAATGTTTGATAATTTAAGTAGTATTAAAATTTATTCCTTTTTTTACTGTATATTATAAAATTTGCCGATAACGCTAATAAAATATTGATATAAAATAAATTATGAACAAATTTATTGAATTAAAAAAAGTTTCTGTATTACGCGGCGACAAAAAGATTTTAGATAATATAAATCTTGATATAAGTTCAAATGAGAATGTTGCGATAATAGGCCCAAACGGTTCAGGAAAATCTACTTTTATAAAACTTATATCCGGTAGAATTTATCCGTCTTATACAGGGGATGATACGGTTTGCAGACTCTTTGGGCGTACAAAATGGAATATACACGATATGCGCAGCACTCTTGGAATAGTAACAAACGAACTACAATATGATTTTCATAATGAGATAACTGGTTTTGAAGCTGTTTTATCAGGTTTTTTCTCAAGTATCGGCATATCAAGCAATCACATTGTTGTAAAAGAAATGGTTGAAAAAGCTGAAGATATGATTAATTTTTTAGAAATATTTTCTCTAAAGGATAAAAAACTTGAAACTATGTCATCCGGCGAAGCAAGAAGATTTTTAATTGCTAGAGCGCTTGTGAATAATCCAAAAGTTTTGGTTTTAGATGAGCCTTCAAATAGTTTGGATATTGCTTCGTCCTTAAAACTCCATAATACAATGAAAAAAATCTCCGCATTAGGAACAAAAATAATACTTGTAACACATTTGGTTTCTGATATTATTCCAGAAATGAACAGATTTATTTTTTTTAAAAATGGTAAAATATTTGCTGACGGACAGCGTGGAGAAATTTTTACCGGAGATGAACTTTCTTCTCTTTTTGGTATAAAAGTCAGGCTAGATGAAAATAACGGTTTGTACGGGATTGTGGCAGTATAAGTGGATAAAGGTTTAAAGCAATGAAAAAATGGATAAAATTTGTTCTTGTCCCCTTGAGTTTTTTAGCTTTTCTGGGAGCGCTTGCCCTGCTTCATAATCAATTAAAAAATTTAAGTTATATTGATATTATAAATGCATTAAAAGCTATACCTGCGTTTAAAATTACAATAGCTTTATTTTTAGCTTTATTATACTACTTGGTTTTAGGCGGGTATGATGTCATTGCATTTAAGTATATAGATGCAAAAGTTCAGTTAAAGCCTAAAGATATCCTATTTACATGTTTTATAAGCAATATTTTAGGCAGCAATACCGGTTATTCAATGCTTTTTGGCGGGTCAATACGTTACAGACTTTATTCAATCTATAATGTTTCAATGGTTGACGTTACCAAAGTTCTTCTTTTTTCTTCGGCGACAATATGGCTTGGTCTTTTAACAATAGGCGGATTTATTTTTACTTTTGTGCCTAGTTCTTTGGAAGGAATGGTTAATTTTAATTTTTCCACAAGAACATTAGGCATATTTTTCATTACCGTCGTCATTTTGTATATAATGCTGAGTATATTGCATTCAAAATCTATAAAAGTATTTAAATGGACCATCAATTTTCCAGAGATTAGAATTGTTTCTTCTCAAATTATTCTTGCTACGTCAGACTGGCTTATAGCATCTCTTATTCTTTACATTCTTTTGCCCGGCGGAGAAATATCATATTTTGTTTTACTTAAGGTTTTTCTTGTGTCGCAATTTGTTGGTATTATAAGCCAAGTGCCCGGGGGTATGGGTTTTTTTGAAGCTTCTATTGCGCTGATGCTGCCAAATTCTGCAAGTAATCCGGGAGTTATTGGAGGTTTGCTTGCTTACAGGGCAATATTCTATTTTTTCCCGCTTTTGATAGCGCTTGTTCTTTTAGGTTCTTTTGAACTAATGATAATTACGAAGAAATTTAATAAGACGGCAAAAATTTTTGGAAAAACTATTTCTTCAGTTATGGTACAGGTTATTGCTTTATCGTCATTTTTTGCCGGTATGATTGCAATGTTTTCAACATCTACGCCTTTTGATGTTGCGCAGCTGAAATTTGTAATAAACTTCCTTCCCGCTTGGTTTGCTGATTTGTCGCATTTTATGTTGAGCACTACGGCGTTAGGACTGCTTTTTATTTCAAGAGCCTTGCAGCTTAGAATTAAAAATGCATGGAATATTGCTTGTTTTCTGATAAGTTTTGCTATTCTTCTTATACTTATAGTAGGCGAACCGCTTTTGGTGTTGCTATGTTTTATAGTGCTGTCGGCCGTACTTTTAATTTCGAAAAAGTATTTTTATAGAAGAATTTCAATATTAAATACGGCTTTCAGCACATGGTGGTTTAGTGCGATCGGCGGGGTTTTTGTTTTGTCAGTATGGATAGGTTTTTTTGTAAACAAGCAGAATATTTTTTCCTGGAAACATTTAGAAATATTTTTTTATAATATTTTAAGCACTACGGACACTGCGAGATTTTTAAGGGCAAGTTTAGGGGTAGGAATTATAATCTTTATAGTTATTTTAGAACAAATATCAAAGAATTTTTTAAAAAAACACGTTTCATATACAAAACAAGATATAAACAATATAATTGATTTTTCAGATTATACTTATTCATTTAATGCTCTCGCTTTAGATAAAAGCTATATTCTCAACGATGAAAAAGATGCGTTTATTATATATTCAAAATCAAAAAATAGTTGGATTGCCTTGGGCGACCCTGTCGGAAAATATGAGCATAAAAATGAACTTTTATGGAAGTTTAAAGAAATTACGGACAGTGCTTCTGCAAAGCCAGCATTTGTTGGAATAGACCATAAATACGTTCAAATCTATGGCGATATAGGACTTGACATTTTTAATATAGGACAGGAAGCGAAAATACCTTTAAGAGTTTTTGATAAAAAAGATAAACATTTCAGCTATTTCTGTTATATTGAAAAAACAATTGAAGACGCAGGATTTAAATACAATGTAGTAGAAACTGGACAATTTGCGCAGTATAGAGATGTGTTTGCAAAAATAGATAAAGAATGGACGGAAAATACAAATTATCTTGAGAGAAACTTTATACCCGGTAAATACGACGAATCTTATATGAAAAATATGGATTTCGGAATAGTAGAAAAAGACGGGGGAGTTTGTGCTTTTTCTGTTATTTTAAAAACTAAAAATAAATATGAAATGTCTTCTGGAGTCGTAAGGTATATAAAATGCGAAAAGGACGTTTTTTCTTATATAATATTTAAAAATATTTTATGGGCTAAGGAAAACGAATATAAATGGTTTGATTTGGGAATTGCTTATTTAGACAGTGGGGACGAAGTAATAAAGCATTTTGCAAAAATGTTTATGTTTGCCGAACATTTTAATTATAATCTTGTATCTTTGAGAAACTTTAAAAATAAGTTTTATCCAGTGTGGCATAATAAGTATATAGCTATCCACCCAGATAATCATATAATTACTTTTATTAAGAATTTTACTACGCTTCTTTCTCCCTTTAAAACTGCTGATAAAAAACGTTTTTTAAAAAGGTTCTTTAAGAGATGAAAGTATGGGATATTTTTTATAAAAATATTTTTCAGAACGATTTTATTAGACCTGGAGATAAAATTATTTTAGCGGTATCCGGCGGCATAGATTCTATGTGTATGCTTCATTTATTTTGGCGCCTTGCGAAAAAAATAAATACTGATCTTTTAGTTGTAAATTTTAATCATAATTTAAGAAAAGACTCTGTAAAAGAAGCAAAGGCTGTCAAAAATCTGGCAGTTAGGCTTGGGATAGATTATATTCTTGAAGAAATAGACGTAAAAGAATATTCCCAAAAAAATTTAGTTTCAATTGAGACAGCTGGAAGAATTTTAAGATATTCAATTCTTGAAAAAACCGCAAAGCAAAATAAATGCAATAAAATTGCCACTGCGCATAATGCAAATGATAATGCAGAAACCGTGCTTATGTGGCTTTTAAGGGGCAGCGGGAATTTTAACGGTATACCAATGATAAGACGATTAAATAAAAATCTTGTTATAATGCGTCCGTTGCTTCCAATTAAAAGAAGTTTAATAGAAGAATATGTTAAAAATCAGCAGATACCGTTTTGTGTTGATAAATCTAATTTTAAAAATATATACACGAGAAATAAAATACGATTGTCGCTTATTCCCGTTTGTGAAAACATAAATCCTATGGCTGTTGAACATATTTTTAATTTAAGCCGTATACAAACAAGGGAAGATGCTTATTTGGAAACAATTGCATATAAATATTTGAAGCAGTGTGTTAAAATTGTAAAAAATAAAATTTTGCTTGAATTGCCGATGTTTTTACGATATAATGAAACGATAAAATTTAGAATTCTAAAAAGGATATTGCCAGAAAAAAAAAATAATTCATACATTGACTTAATAATGTATAAAATTTTATCGGCAGATAAATCTATTTATAGACTTTCTGCCGATTGGATTTTTAAGATAAAATCAGATAAAGCTTTTTTTATAAAAAATAAAATCTAGGGATAATTAGAGAGGAATATATGATGAACGTTCTTTTTTCTGAAGATTTGATAAAAAACGCGTTTCTGAGGTTGCATCTAAAGTATCAGAAGATTTTAAAGATAAAGAAATTTTGATTATTGCGGTTTAAACGGCAGTTTTATTTTTTGTGCCGATCTTGTACGCAACCTTAATTTAAAACTTGCAATAGATTTTATATCGTTAAGTTCTTATTCGGGCGCTCAGTCAAAGGGAAAAGTAAGAATAATTTCAGAATTTAAAGAGGATATAGCCGGGAAAGATGTGCTTATAGTTGAAGATATTGTAAACACAGGCATAACTTTGGATTTTTAATTAAAGAAATTGCGGCAAAAACCCCCAAGTAGCATTAAAACTTGTGTTTTGCTTGATAAAAATGCGCACGTACGAAGGAAGTTCCTGTTGAATACAGTTGTTTTGAGATTGGAAATGATTTTATTGCAGGATACGGTTTGGATTATAACGGATTTTTCAGAGGATTGCCTTATATAGAAAATTAAAAGGAGTTTGTTAAATGAAGAAGAGAAATCCATGGTTTATATTTTTCTGGGTAGCTTTATTTGTTATTATATTTATGCTTATGAATTCTGCCAGACAAACAGGCCATGAAGTAGAACTGGAATACTCTCAATTCAAACAATATATTAGAGCAGGAAGCGTATCAAAAGTTTTAGTTGCTCCGGAACTTATTAAAGGCCAGTTTGTGGATAGAGACGGTGTTTTGAAAAACTTTAAAACTGTTCCTATGAAAGATCCAAATCTTATAAAAGATATGGAAGACAATAAAGTGCTTGAATTTACAGCTACGGGAAGAAACGACTGGATTGGCCCGATATTGTTAAACTGGGGGCCAATGATACTTTTAATTTTATTCTGGCTTTGGATAATGCGCGGCATGTATTCAGGAAGCAAACAGGCTATGTCTTTTGGAAAAACGAAAGCAAGAGTTGCCGGGAACGACATTACTAAAATTACTTTTAAAGATGTTGCGGGCTGCGATGAGGCTAAAGAAGAACTTCAAGAAATAATAGAGTTTTTAAAAGATCCGGTAAGATTTCAGAAGCTTGGAGGAAAAATTCCAAAAGGCGTATTGCTTTTCGGAGCTCCTGGTACGGGGAAAACGTTGCTTGCAAAAGCTGTTTCGGGTGAAGCAGGCGTCCCGTTTTTTTCTGCGAGCGGTTCTGAGTTTGTAGAGATGTTTGTCGGTGTTGGAGCTTCTAGAGTCAGAGATTTATTTGCCCGGGGCAGAAAATCATCGCCGTGTTTATTATTTATAGACGAAATAGACGCCGTAGGCAGACGCAGATTTGCCGGAATCGGTGGCGGTCACGACGAGAGAGAACAGACATTGAACCAGCTTCTTGTAGAAATGGACGGTTTTGAGACTAAAGAAGGCGTTATTTTAATTGCCGCTACAAACAGGCCGGATGTTTTAGATCCAGCGCTTTTAAGACCAGGAAGATTTGACAGACATATTATAGTTCCAAGCCCCGGTCTTAAGGACAGAGAGGAAATACTTGGTGTTCATTCAAAAAAGATAAAACTTGACGCTGATATAAATTTAAACGTTATCGCAAGAAGAACTACCGGATTTGTTGGTGCTGATCTTGCGAATGTTGTAAATGAAGCGGCTTTGCTTGCCGCAAGAAATGCTCAGAAAACTGTAAATATGAAAAATATGGAAGAAGCGATAGACAGGATTATTGCAGGTCCACAGAGAAAGTCGCATTTAATGTCTGAAAAAGAAAGGAAAATTATTGCTTATCATGAAGCAGGGCATACTCTTGTTGCAAAATTTTTGCCTACGGCAGATCCTGTTCATAAAGTTTCCATTATGCCCAGAGGGTCTGCTTTAGGATATACGTTACAGCTGCCCGAGGAAGACAAGTACTTAACTTCAAAATCGGAGCTTTTAGACAAACTTGCGGTATTATTTGGCGGGCGTATTGCTGAAGAACTTGTTTTTTCTGAAATTACTACAGGCGCTCAGAATGATATATCCAGAGCTACGGAAATAGCTATGAGAATGGTTACCGAATTCGGTATGAGTGATAAAATAGGACCTCTAGCTCTGCAGAGACCAAATGAAGAGGTATTTTTGGGAAGAGATATTTCAAGAGAAGTCAGACATTCAGGGAAAACATCCGAGGTCATAGATGAAGAAGTAAAAAGCATTATAGATACTGCAAGAAATAAAGCTTCTAAAATTATTAAAGATAATATGGAAATTTTAAATAAAATCGTAGATTGTCTTTTAGAAAAAGAAAGTTTAGACGGTGAAGATATAGATAATATAATAAAAGATAAAGAACGGGAATCTTTATGTAAAAATGACTCTATAAAGGTTGAAGATAAAAAAGAAAATTCTGTTGAAAAGACAATTGTGAAAGGACAAATTTTGCAAAATGAAAACATCTTCTTTTGATGAAAAAAAAGTGCAAAAAGCTATAAAACTTTTGCTTAAATCTTTTGGCGAAGATTTGAAAAGGGAAGGTCTTAGACGCACGCCTGAAAGAGTTGCAGAGTTTTATAAAGAAATATTCTCCGAGAATACTATAGATCCTTTAAAATTTATTCCTGTGCATTATGCTACAGAAGATCACGAAGAGATAATTTTAATTAAAGATATTTCGTTTTACTCTCTATGTGAACATCATTTACTGCCTTTTTTTGGTAAAGCGCATATAGCATATATCCCTAAAAAGGATGGAATAATGGGGGTATCAAAACTTATAAGACTTGTTGAAATTTTTGCAAATAGACTGCAACTTCAGGAAAAACTTACAAAACAGGTTGCAGATGCTGTAATGCTATCAATAAAACCTCGGGGAATTATGGTAGTTATTGAAGCAGAACATTTATGCGTTACCATGAGAGGAGTTAAAAAGCCTGGATCAAAGATGGTCACTTCTGCAATGCGCGGCATATTTTTAAAAGATGTAAGGACACGTTCTGAAGCAATGTCTTTGTTAAGAGAATAAGCCTGTCATTAAACCGAAAGTATCAGTCGGGAAGTCTAATTTTAAAATGAATTATGTTTGCATGTTGACAGATTTTTGTATGGTGGTGATTACAAATAATATTTTTGTCATCGTTGATTTTAGGTATTGACTGGTAGGTTTATATGGAAAAAGTAAATGCTAATAAGAAAAGTAAATATCAATGATTTTAATGATGCTTTAAAACTTGTAAAGAATACTGGATGTTACGATACTGTTCAAAAGTTTATTGCCAAAAAAGGTATTTTCAGCCCTATAATTATAGAAAATATAGACAATAGGGCGGCAAATATTTTAAAACAGGAAGCTATTTCTGTAGGAGCAAATACGGCGGTAAACGAAAATGTTAGTAAGTTTAAAAAAGGCAGTTCTGATACAATTTTATTCGCCACTTTAGCTCAAATTGAGAAATTAACCAACAAACTTTATTTACAGCCGTTTGGCTTAAAAGAAATTGCTTTAAAATTTAAAGATATTCTAACTAGGGAAAAAGTCTTTAAATGCAGAGGAAAATTTATTGATATATCGACTCCGGTTGTT
Organism: Endomicrobium sp.; assembly: GCA_031290155.1. GTDB lineage: Bacteria > Elusimicrobiota > Endomicrobiia > Endomicrobiales > Endomicrobiaceae > Endomicrobiellum. Next base: position 32,719 of record JAITOB010000005.1, read on the forward strand.
ATGGGTATTGTGAATATGGATCCAGGTTCTTTTTCCGGAGACGGACTTAGAGATGCTGATAAAGCGCTGGAACAAGCGGTTGAATTTGAAAAACTTGGCGCCGGAATAATAGATATAGGCGCAGAATCTTCAAGACCCGGAGTAAAATTTGTAGATGCAAGAACAGAAATAAGCAGATTACTTCCTGCTCTAAAAAAAATAAGAAAAAATATCAAGATTCCAATTTCTGTAGACACTTATAAATATGAAACAGCAAAAATAGCTCTTTATGAAGGCGCAGATATTGTTAATGATATTTTTGCTTTAAGAAGGGGTAAAGAGAAATTAGCAAAGCTTATTGCGGATACAAAAGCAGGTTTAATACTTATGCATATGAAAGGAATACCTAAAAATATGCAGATAAATCCTGAATATAAAAACTGTACGTCAGAGATATATGAATTCCTTGCCGAACGAAAAGAATATGCTGAAAGTTTTGGCATAGAAGAGCAGAATATTGCGGTTGATCCTGGTCCCGGTTTTGGAAAAACCGTACAACACAATGTTGAATTAATAAAAAATATTAATATTTTTTCAACGCTAGGCGCAGTTGTAGGCGCTGTATCAAGAAAAAAATTTGTGAGAACTCTTGCAGGTGAAGATAAATCAGCTTTTATTGTTGCAAATTTTCTTACAGCATTTTGTGGAGCTGACATTCTAAGAGTACATGATGTAAAAGAAACGGTAAACGTTTTAAAAATAATTGAGATTTTTCGGAGAGTGTAAATTGGGAACTTTGTTAAATATTTACAATAAATACCTAATCAACGTTCTTGATATCTTTATACTTGCAGCAATATTTTACAGAGTTATTCTTATTATAAAGGGAACAAGAGCAATACAAATTATGGTTGGCATATTATTTATTTTAAGTTTTACATTACTTGTAAAAAATGTTTTACATCTTAGGGCGTTGTCATGGCTTTTAGAAAAGTTTTGGCTTGCTGCATTTATTATCTTTGCCATTATATTTCAAATTGAAATACGAAACGTTCTTGCTCAACTTGGCGGCCGGATTTGGGGGTTGAAAGCAAAAGTAAAAGACTCTTATATAACGGAAATTATTGATGCAGTTAAAGATATTAGCGCCTCTATGGCAGGCGGGCTCATAGCCATTGAAAATGAAATAGGTTTAAAGAATTTTACTGAAACAGGGATATCTTTGAATGCAAATATTTCAAAAGAATTATTGCTTTCAATTTTTAAGAATAAATCTGCGCCGCTGCACGATGGAGCGGTGATAATATTTAATGATAAAATTTCAGCTGCAGGGTGTTTGCTTCCTTTAAGTCATGATACCGATGTAAAAATATTTGGCACAAGACACAGAGCGGCTCTTGGTTTAAGTGAAGCGACTGATGCGGTTATAATTGTTGTTTCAGAAGAAACAGGACAGATATCTGTTGCTTATAAAGGCAGATTATATGAGAATATACCGTACGGACAACTTAAAGAAATAATTAATACAAACGGCGAGGCTTTAAACTCAAAATGAAAAAGAACTGGCAGTTTAAACTAATTGCTTTAGCACTCGCTCTTTTTGTCTGGCTGTATGCGGTAAATATAAAATGAAACTATTTGGAACTGACGGAATAAGAGGAGATTCGTCAAGATTTCCGTTTGACAATGCGACTCTTGAGATTATTGGCAAATCAATAGCTGAAACTTTAAAAACTGAAAAAAATATTCTTATTATTCGCGATACGAGAGGATCTGGAATAAGAATACAAAAAGAATTGGCAAAAGGAATTTTAAATGCCGGGTTGACACCTGTTTTTGGCGGTGTTATGCCTACATCTGCTGCTTCTTTCATCATGCAACGCGGTAAATATTCTGCCGCCATAGTAATATCAGCCAGCCATAATCCGTATATGGATAATGGGATAAAAATTTTCAATTCAAGGGGATTTAAGCTTAAAGACAATGTAGAGTTAAAAATTGAAAAGAAGATAAAAAAATATCTTAACTTAAATGCAACTGTGCTAAATAAAGATATAAAAATAAAAGAATATCCGCAATTTTTAAAATTTTATGAACGATTCATTGTAGAAAAATTTACAGGGATTTCTCTTAAAGGTAAAACAATAGTTATAGACTGCGCTAACGGTTCTTCTTATAAATGCGCTCCTTATGTTTTAAAAAAGCTTGGAGCTAAAATTATTGTGCTAAACAACAAGCCGGATGGTAAAAATATAAATTTAAATTGCGGCGCGTTACATCCTGAGTATGCCGCAAAAATAGTAAAGGAACGCAAAGCATTCTGCGGTTTTGCTTTTGACGGTGATGCCGACAGGTTAATATGTATTGATGAAAATGGCGTTATTAAAGACGGCGATTATTTTCTTGCTTCAATGGCTGTCTGGCTGAAAAACAAAAAGAAACTTAAAAATGATACTTTAGTTACAACGGTTATGGCTAATATGGGACTTTTAGAGACGATGAAAAAGGAACATATAAAAACAGTGTCTGCAAAAGTAGGTGATAGATATGTTATTGAGAATATGAAAAGATATAAAGCATCATTTGGCGGGGAACAGTCCGGACATTTTATCTTTAAGGATATTTTGACTACAGGCGACGGACTTTTAAGTTCAATTATGCTTCTTGCGGCGTTAAACGATAGAAATAAAACTATGTCGGAATTTATGAATATAATTGAAAAATTCCCACAAGTACTTGTAAATAAAAAAGTTAAAGAAAAAGTTCCTATTAAAAAACTTTTAAATTCTTATAAGCTTATTAAAGATCATGGGAAAGTACTTGGCGTAAACGGACGTATACTTGTAAGGTATTCAGGTACAGAAAACTTTGTTAGAATTATGGTTGAAGGCAAAGATATTAAAACAATCGAAACAATATCCGAGAATGTATTAACTAGTATTGAAAATGAAATTGCAAGTTATAATAAATAACCTTGTTGTTCTCTTTTTTATATTTTCTTAGCAGCAGCTATAAATATTAACTTTTGGAGGAGACAATGATAAAGCTTGGCGTAAATATTGATCATGTAGCAACAATAAGACAGGCAAGACGAGAAGGGTTTCCTTCGATAGTTGAAGCTGCGGCAATGTGCGAAAAGGCCGGAGCAGACAGTATAACAGTACATTTAAGAGAAGACAGGAGACATACCCAAGATAAAGACGTTTACAGTTTAAGAGAGTCGCTTAGAACTAAACTGAATCTTGAAATGGCTGCGAGTGAAGAGATATTTGGAGTGGCTTTAGATGTAAAACCGGATTTTGTGTGTATTGTTCCTGAAAAAAGAGAAGAATTAACAACTGAAGGAGGCCTTGACGTCAAAAACCAGAAAAATAAACTTGCAGATATTGTCGATAGATTAAAAAGCGCCGGGATTGTTGTAAGTATGTTTATTGATACAGATATAGAGCAAATATCGGCTTGTATTGATATAAAAGCCGATGCAGTGGAATTGCATACAGGGAAATATGCAAAGTTTTTTAAAGATAATGGAGCAAATTCTTCTGAGTTTAAAGAAGAAGTGGATAGAATTTTCAGGACGTCATGTGCAGCGGTAAAAAACGGACTTATATTAAACGCAGGACACGGATTGGATTATGAAAACATAGAACAAATCTGTAAAGTTCCGTTTATGAATGAGTTTAATATAGGTTTTTCAATAATAGCAAAAGCAGTATTTATCGGTCTTGAGGCGGCGGTCAAAGATATGAAAAAGCTTATTAATTAATTTGTAGCAAGGATTAAAAAATGTGCGGAATCGTTGGATATGTAGGAAAGAATAATGCTGTAGATATAATATTTAAAGGTTTGAAAAAACTTGAATATAGAGGTTATGATTCTGCAGGTATTGCTATTATTATAGATAAAAAATTAGAGATCAAAAGAAGCGTTGGCAAACTATGCAATCTTGGTGCAATGCTTGATAAAAATCCTATAAGCGCAGATATAGGAATAGGTCATACTCGCTGGGCTACACACGGCAGACCGTCTGAAGAAAATGCGCATCCCCATACGGATCCTACAAAAAGCGTTGTTGTTGTTCATAACGGTATAATAGAAAATTATATTGAATTAAGAAATAAACTTAAGAAAGGAATACAGGAATTTCAATCTGAAACTGATACCGAAGTAATAGCGCATCTGGTAAAAAAACATTATAAAAATAATCTGTTATCCGCTGTTCAAAAAACTTTATGCGAACTAAAAGGTTCATACGCTCTTGGAATTGTATGCTCTGAAGAACCGGATAAAATAATATGCGCAAGGCAAGACGCTCCTTTAATTATAGGTGTAGGTAAAGGCGAAAATTTTATAGCTTCCGATATACCGGCGTTGCTTCCGTATACGCGCAATATGATTTTTCTTGAAAATGGCGATATTGCGGAAATCACAGCGGAGAAAATTATTATAAAAGATATTAAAAATAATATAAGAAACAGAGGGGTGAAAAACATACGGTGGGATGCAGTACAGGCTGAAAAGGACGGCTATAAACATTTTATGTTAAAAGAAATATTCGAACAGCCGCGTACAATAGAAGATACTTTTAGGGGAAGAATTTATCCAGATGAAGGAAGGGTTTATATTGAAGAAATTGAACTGGAAGAAAAATATATTAAGGATATATCCAATATTTATGTCGTAGGTTGCGGAACGGCATATCATGCGGGGCTTGTATCAAAGTTTTTGTTTGAAAGTTTTGCAAAAATACCAACTGAAGTTGATATAGCTTCCGAGTTTAGGTACAGAGAACCTATTTTAAATGAAAAAACTTTAATTATAGTTATTTCACAATCTGGCGAGACCGCAGACACTTTAGCAGCTTTAAGGCTTGCAAGGAGTAAAGGCTGTCGTACTATTGCAGTATGTAATGTTGTTGGTTCAAGTATAAGCCGCGAAGCTATGAATGTAATTTATACGCACTGCGGGCCTGAAATAGGTGTTGCCTCCACTAAAGCTTTTACAGGGCAGCTTACCGCTGTTTATATACTTGCTTTAGATTGGGGTTGTAAAAGAGGAAAACTTACAAATAAAGAATTAAGAAAATATTTAAAAGAATTATGGGAAATTCCTTTAAAAATCAGCGAATTTTTAAAAAATGCTAATGATGTCTGTAATATTGCAAAAATATTTGCGCAGAAAAAGCATAAAAGAGATTTTTTATATTTAGGAAGACATATAAATTATCCTATAGCGTTAGAAGGAGCTTTAAAGCTTAAAGAACTTTCATATATACACGCTGAAGGATATGCCGCGGGTGAAATGAAGCATGGCCCGATAGCTTTAATTGACGAATCTATGCCTATAGTTGCGATAGTTATTAAAAAAAGCAAGGTGTATACAAAAATGATTTCAAATATAGAAGAAGCAAAGGCCAGAGGAGGAACTATTATACTGGTATCAGATAAGAATAATAAAGAAATTGCCGCTAAAAGCGAACATATAATTTATATTCCTCAAACCGATGAATTTGTATCGCCGCTTATGACTGTAATACCATTACAGCTTTTGGCTTATTATACTTCGGTTCTTCTCGGTTGTGATGTGGATCAGCCAAGAAATCTTGCTAAATCAGTAACAGTAGAGTGATTTTTTTTGAACTTTTACGGACGTTTGTTTATAATGACGTTGAATTAAAATGTTTTACGAATCCTGCAAACTAAAAAATAATTCTGGCAGGTTTAGTTTACTAGTAAGAAATTTATTGCTGTGTTAATATCGTTTGATGATTCATTGTTTTTAGCGAGGTGTACCGTATGAATATAGGTGTAGATATTGAAGAAGTTAAAAGATTTAAAAAATATGTAAATAATAAAAAATATTTGGAACATATTTTTGCAAAAGAAGAGATATCATACTCATTTCTAAAAAAAAATACTGCACAACATTTGGCGGCAAGATTTGCTGCGAAAGAAGCTGTTTGGAAAGCGCTAAGCACAAAAAATAAGAATCTTAGTATTACAGATATCTCGGTTAAAAATACCAAAGAAGGCAAACCTCAGGTTTATGTTAAAAATAAAAAATATAAAAAAATAGATGTATCACTGTCGCACACAGAAAAATATGTAGCTGCAGTTGCTCTTGTTTTTTAAAAAAATTTATGGAAAAACAAGAAATTAAAAACTTTATTTCAAAATTAAAAAGAAACCCTGATAGTCATAAATATGATTACGGGCATGTTCTAGTGATCGCAGGCTCTATAATTATGCCTGGAGCAGGCATATTATGCTGTTTAGGTGCTTTGCGTTCTGGCGCCGGGCTTGTGACTTATGCCGTTGAAGATGAATTTTTAAGTCAGGTAGGCGCAATATCAAAACCTGAAATAATGTTTTTTATATATAAAACGGCTGCAGATATTCTTAAATTTATTAAATCTAGAAACGTTTCGTCTATTGTCATAGGACCCGGGTTAAAAACGGACAATGATATTTTATACAAGCTTATTAAGGAAATTATTGATTCAGTCGACGTTCCTGTTGTTTTAGATGCCTCAGGACTTGCATGTTTTAATGGCATTACTTATAGAATTAAAAATACAAAAGCCAAACTTATAATAACACCTCACTTATTTGAGTTTTCTAAACTTTTAAATATAGCGCCTGCGACAATAAAAAGTGATAGAGATAAAATAACAATAGATTTTGCAAAAACGCATTCTCTTATTTGCATACTTAAAGGCAATAATAGTATTGTGTCTTCTGGCGAAGAGACATACAAAAATGATACAGGCACTCCCGCAATGGCAACGGCTGGAAGCGGTGACGTATTAAGTGGAATAATATCTTCTTTTGCAAATATTACAGATGATAAGTTTGAAGCTGCTAAATTTGCAGTTTTTGTTCACGGTCTTGCAGGGGAAATTGCGGAACAAGATAAAGGGACAACCGGCGTTGTTGCAAGCGATATTGCCGAGAGTGTTTGTTATGCTATAAAAAAGTTAGGAGATATAAAATGACTTTTGAAAGTGAAATTATAAATATAAGAAGATACGTACACAAAAATCCGGAGTTAGGAGGAAATGAGTATAGTACGTCAAAATTTATTGAATCCAAACTTAAAGAGCTAAAAATACCGTATAAACGTATAGGAAAGACAGGCGTAATAGGCGCTGAAAGGTGTAAATAAGAAAAACGATAGCGTTAAGAGCGGATATAGACGCTTTGCCTGTTTGTGAAAACAACAAAGTTGAATATAAATCAATAAAAACCGGAGTGATGCATGCCCGCGGACACGATGGGCATATCGCAATAATACTTGGGGTGGCAAAACTTTTGCAGCAAAAAAGCGAATTAAAAGGCAATATCGGATTATTTTTCAGCCAAGCGAAGAGACTTCAAACGGTGCAATTATGATGATTAAGGGAGGGGCTTTAAAAAATCCAAATGTTGATTTTATTTTGGGAACGCATGTTAGTCCGTAGATAAAAACTGGGAAAGTGGTTAAAATTCGGGGCGATAATGTCTGCTGTTGATGAAGTAAAGATAGATATCATTGGTATAATAGCCCATGGAGCATATTCTCATGATGGGAAAGATGCTTTAGTTGCAGCGTCTGTATTTATCAATATGGTTCAATGTGTTGTTTCAAGAGAACTAGATCCTTTGGAGCCGGCAGTTATAACTTTTGGAAAAATTGAAGGCGCCGATTCGTATAATATAATATGTAAAAAAGTAACAATATACGGGACAGTGAGAAGTTTTAATAGTAAAATTAAGAGATTTTATAAAAACAAGTATTTTAAACAAACTTAAAGCCGTAGAAATAGCTTACGGAGTTAAACGCACAACTGACTATAATAAAAATAGGAGATGCTCTTATTAGGATACATACGAAATTACAAAAATATGTGTTAAAACTGCTAAAGATTTTTATGGAGAAAAGAACGTTGAAGTATTAGAAAAACCGTCTATGGGCGGAGAAGATTTTTCAAATATTTAAGTATAGTGCCTGGTAATTTTATATATGTAGGGACTGCTAAAAATAAGGACACCTCTTACTCATGTTAACATTGACGAAACAGCCTTGCTGAAAGCCGCAAGATACATTGCGTATACTGCAACTGGTTTACTGAATGGAAAACAGATATAGTATAAAGGATAGTAATGTTTGTAATGTTTTTTTACCAGACTTGACTTGATTTGATATATTAGTATCAGATAAATAAAATATAACTAAAAAAGTATTTTTTATATTTTCTTCTATATTTAGAAATAGAAATAAATGTAATAATGATGCGAATAATTAAATAATAAAATTTGTAAAAGGATCTTTTTAATTTTGAGCTTTTATTGTACTTAATAAAATACTTTAAAATTATAATCGTCATTATTTATATAACCGTCAGGAAAGTTAATTTTTTTTAGTAAATTAATTATCGCAGGCACAGCGTTACCTATACTATCCGAGCGTTTAATGCTTTGTACTATGAGGCCTACAAAAGATTGAATGTATTTGTAAAATAATTTTTCTTCATTTAAATAAACATAAATATTTTTAATTACTTTAAAAATATCTTTCCGACTATTTTTAATTATTTCTTAGTCTGTAAGTATAAAGAGGTTTACCTATAAAATATACTTTTTTTAGATTTTGTGTAAAAACGGTAATAAAATTCTACGTCTTCAAAAAAAACAGCCCTTCGGACCATACTATATTGTTTTTTTATAAAATCCAGTTTATATAACTTGCATGTGAGCACTGGAAAATCATTAATATTTTGCGGAGTGATAGTTTATTGTATTATTGGACGCTTCAGGGTGATATTTGTTGTAAAAATTATTTTTATGAAATTGCTTTTTATTATTGTTAAAAATCACCAAATTAACCCAAACGCTGTCAAAACCGGTTTCTTTTAATTTTGCAAGCTCAAACATTTATTTCTAGCTGCGCCTAGTCCATTATTTTTGCTTAATTTTATTATTTTTACTCTATTGTCTTTTGCAGCGTAATTTTTAGCTATATTTATTGAATTATCGCCGCCACAATCATCTATGCACAATATTTCTATGTCTTTGAAAGTTTGTGTTGTAATACTCTCAAGACATTGTTCTATATAGGGTTCTACATTGTAAATGAGTATGACAACAGAAATTTTAGGCATAATAAGATATTTATGAATGAATATTAATTAAAATAATTTTACGAGACTTATATGAAATTATTTATGTTATTGTAATTTAATTATTACAACATACAATCTTTTACTTGCTATCATTATTGTCATTAATAAGTACAGTACATATTTGAATAGGGATTTTTGTTGACAGCAACGTATTTAGAAAATAGTTTTATATTTAAACGGTTTAAGTCTTTTTTAAAAGTTTTTGAATAAAAATCAATATGTTTTTTAAGAAATACAATATCTTCGTCACTAAGTTCAGCTTTTACAGCCTCTTTTCCAAAGTTATATTTCTCTGGAGTTTCATTTAAATAAATAACTCCACCGTGCATGCCTGTACCGCAGAATCTTCCAGTTATATTCTCGTCTTTTACAAGATTTAAGCCGAGTAGAATAATGGCGCCACCTGCCATATATTCGCCTAAAAATTCTCCGGCCTTACCTCCTACTACTATAACTGGCTTCATTTCTTTATACTCTTTCATATGGATGCCGGCTCTGTATCCAACATCTCTTTCAACATAAATTTCTCCGCCTCTCATAGCATATCCTAGAGTATCTCCGCAACTACCGTGGATTACTATTTTCCCATAATTCATAGTATTTCCTATGGCATCCTGTCCGTTGCCAAATACTTCAAGTTCAGCTCCATCCATATATACAGCCATATCATTCCCTGGAGTGCCGTAAATTTTTATTTTAACTTCTTCAAGCAGACCTCTTCCTATATATCTTTGTCCGAAGACATTTTTTAAAGTAATATTTCTGTCGATTTTGATTGCGTCGTCTATCAGGCTGTTTAGATCGCCGAAAGAAGTGTTTAATGCGTCTATAGTTTTCATAGACTGCATCCTTTATAATCCCAAATTTTTTTTGTTCTTTCTTCTTTAGGATATACGCTGAGACTGATGTCTTTTAACGTTATGTCGTATTCAAGGGTTGAAAGTTTTGTTCTGTCATTTATAAGCGCTGTATAAATGCCGGCTCTCTGGTTATCATTGATAAGAATAAAACCTATTAAATTATCATTTAGAATATTTAGTCTGCGAAGATTATTTTTTGTCGAATAAGTAATGCCGTTGTTTAAATTTAAACCGCTTATAATACCTGCTGAAATAAGCTGCAGTCCGAAAAATGAAATTGCGTTCATTGCAAAAGCTGCAGGAGCCTTTTTTTTTGTTCCGGCCATATTAAAACCTGCTGTTTCGCCTTGATTAGAAGCATTAGGCCATAAGGCGAGAATTTTACTTTTATTTGAAAGTAAATCTAAAGATTCTACGCAATCGCCTGCGGCATAAATATCTTTTTCCGAAGTTTGCATATATTTATTAACAATTATTCCTTTTGCAGTCTTTATGCCTGCGGAGTACGCAAGATTTATATTAGGGCGTACGCCTACGGCGACTATCAAAATATCGCAGTTAAGAATCTCTCCGTTTGAAAGAATAATTCTGCTAATATTTTGTTCACCATCAACTTCGCAGATATTTGTCTGAAGTTTAAAATCAATGTCATTTTGTTCTATATGGCTTTGTATGTCATCAGCAACTGGTTTATCTAAAATTGAGGTCATAACTCTATCTGCCAAATCTACAACCGTTATGCTAGCGACCTGTCCAAACAAACCTTCGGCTGCTTTCAATCCTATAAGACCTGCTCCGGCTATAACTACTTTTGATTTTTTTGTTACTTTTGTTTTAAGTTTTATACTGTCTTTATATGTTAGAAATGTAAAAACATTTTTTTGTTTATCCATATCTAAATTTTTAATTTGTGGAATAAACGGGCTGCTGCCGGTTGCTATAAGAAGTTTATCGTAAGAGAGTTTTACATCTCCGCTTATAGAAATTTCTTTGTTTTTTATATCTATTTTTTCTGCTTCAGTATTTAACAATACTTCTATATTTCTAGATTTATAGAAATCTACACTTCTATAATTCATATTTTCTGGTTTTACTTTACCGCTTAAATAATAAGAAATTAGGGGTCTGCCGTAAGCATTGAACTCTTCATTTGATATTATCGTTATACTGCTTTTTTTATCATTTGCTCTTATAATGTTTGCGGCATTGATTCCTGCCGCACTGTTTCCTATTATTAAATATTTCATTTCAATGCCTCCGCTTCGTTTTCGTTAAGAAGCTTTATTGCTTCGTTAGGGCAATACTCTATGCAAAGAGATTTTCCATAATCTATGCATAAATCACATTTTGAAACAGTTTTGCCGTTAATACTCTTTTTTATTGCGCCAAAAGGGCAAACCAAAACACATGACAGACAGCTCACGCATTTTTCTTTGTCGTTACGGACTATTCCTTTTTCATCTTTATACATTGCTCCGGATATACAGGCTTTTACGCATTTTGGACTTGAACAGTGTCTGCACTGTAGTGCAAAATATGAAACGGCCTTTGGCTGTAAAATTTCTTCAATCACTATTGCGGAGGTTATATTTTCCTGCTTATGAGCTTTTATTATGTCTTTAGATTTTGAGTGTGCTGTTTTACAGTAGACCTCACATAATCCGCATCCTAAACATTTACTTTCAAACGCATAAATTTTTTTCATCTTTTTCTCTCATGGTTTAAATAAAATAAATTCCATATACAAAACATCAATAATCAACAATACTTTATCCTGAAATAAATATGTTACTTTACAAGCATTCAGATTTAACGCCCGTTTATGGCTTATAAATTTGTACTTATTGATAGTTTTCTAACTATTCCTTGCAAGAAAAATAGGAAAATATAATCATTCTCCCGCATATTTTATGGCAAGAATATTTAACTCTTTTTCATTCAGTCCTATGCCTCTCAGCATAAGTCTGTTGCCTCTTAAGCTGTCAATAGCATTTATTCCCATTCCGCCGAGCATTTCCTGAATTTCATGGTTCCATGCAGATACCAAATTCACCAGTCTTTTATACATAATGTCAGGGTTAAGTCTCTTTACAAGTTCAAGCTCCTGCGTAGCTATTCCCCAATTACATTTCCCGGTAGAGCATGAATGACACATATGACAGCCCAAAGCAATAACAGCAGCTGATCCTATGTAAACAGCATCTGCTCCCAACGCAACAGCTTTTACTATATCAGCGCTGTTTCTTATGCTTCCAGAAATAATGAGAGAAACCCGATTCCTTATTTCCTCTTCCCTTAATCTTTGATCTATTGCAGCCAAAGCAAGTTCAATCGGAATACCTACATTATCTCTTACTCTGGTAGGGGCTGCTCCCGTGCCTCCGCGGAAACCGTCAACTACAACAGCATCTGCTCCGGCTCTTACTATCCCTGAAGCTATAGCGGCTGCATTATGAACTGCAGCAATTTTTACAAAAACAGGTTTTTTATAATTTGTAGTTTCTTTCAGAGAATATATCAGTTGTCTTAAATCTTCTATTGAGTAAATATCGTGATGAGGGGCGGGAGAAATAGCATCAGAACCTATAGGTATCATTCTTGTTGCAGAAACATCTTCGCCCACTTTTTTACCTGGCAAATGCCCGCCTATACCTGGCTTTGCTCCCTGTCCTATTTTAATTTCAATAGCAGCCCCAGCGTTTAAATAATCTCTATGAACACCAAATCTACCTGAAGCTACTTGAACAATTGTATTTTTTCCATATTTATAAAAATCTCTGTTTAAACCGCCTTCACCTGTGTTATAACAAATTCCAAGCTCTGTCGCCGCTCTGGCAAGAGCCTCATGAGCATTCCTTGAAATTGAACCGTAACTCATAGCTGAAAACATAATTGGCATTCTAAGTTCAACCTGAGGAGGCATCTTGGTCATAAGTTTTCCTTTAGCGTCAAAATCAAGTTTTTCAGGTTTTCCGCCTATCATAACTTTTGTTTCCATTGGTTCTCGGAGCGGATCTATTGATGGATTTGTGACCTGGCTTGCATTAAGCAGCATCCTATCCCAGTAGATTGGAAAAGGTTTTGGATTTCCCATACTTGAAAGCAAAACGCCTCCAGTCTGGGACTGTTTATGAATTTCTTTTATTACGCTGCTGGTCCAATTTGCGTTTTCCCTGAACTCAAGAGGATACTTTCTTATTATCAAAGCTTTTGTGGGACAAAGAATAACGCATCTATGGCAGTTAACACATTTTATATCATCTGTACAAACAACATTATCTTGTGAATCATATGAGTGTACCTTATTAGAACACTGGCGCACACATACCTGGCACTGGATGCATTTTTTTTCATTTCTTATTACTTCAAATACGGGAGTGTTAAAATCTAATCCCATTCTTGTTCACCTTCTAATAAAGCAATAACCGGTTCTCCGCCTTTAGGTGCCCATAATTTATCCGGACTATTACATAATATTCTTATTGCGCTTTCCTCGCTTGCAATATAAGTTCTGTCGTCTTTTTCAGCGGCAATTAAAGAGCGAAGCTTAATTCTGTCATTTAAAGCTATCATACCTTTTTCATATCCTAAAATTATAGAAAATGGACCATTAATCAAAGCATTTGCATAAACAGACCTAATACTTTTTAGTTCATTTTGTAACTCTTTATTTAATCTTTCAATGTCATCCCAAAAAGGAGCTGCAATTATTTTTATAGCTTTTCTCATAGGAATTTTGTGTTTTCTTACAAGCATGTCAAATAGATATGTTATTACTTCAGTATCAGTCTGGAGCGTGCATTTATATCCATACATTTCTACAAATCTTCTGTTGGCGTCATAAGAAGATATTTCGCCGTTATGCACTACTGACCAGTTAAGCAGCGTAAAAGGGTGCGCTCCGCCCCACCAGCCGGGAGTATTTGTGGGAAATCTCCCGTGAGCAGTCCACATATAAGCTTCATAAGTATCAAGCATAAAAAATTCACCTATATCTTCAGGGTATCCGACGCCTTTAAATGTTCCCATATTTTTTCCGCTTGAAAAAACGTGCGCGCCTTTATAATCTTTATTTATTCTTATAATACATTTGGAAGTAAATTCAGCTTCATCCATAAAACCTTCTTTTGCCATATAGGTTCTCGGATATACAAAATAACGCCAAATTAATGGGCTGTTAATTACGCTAGGTACGGGTTTTGTAGGAATGTTTCCAGCACTTTCGATATCAAAATGTTTTGCAAGAAAATCTTCCGTTTGCGTTTTAATAGTTAAATTATCATAAAATATGTGGAGAGCATAAAAATCTTTATACTGCGGATAAATACCGTAAGCTGCAAAACCGCCGCCTAATCCGTTTGAACGATCATGCATTAAAGCAATAGATTTAATTATTTCCTCGCCGTTAAATCTGTTGCCTTTTTTATCTATTATACCGCTTATGGCACATCCAGATGGGATTCTTAACTCACCTTCTTTTAGCATTAAACCCTCCATGCAGATGAACAACACATCATACATAAAAACATCCTGAAAATAATCTTTTTGGAAATTTTTAGGATTTTGTTACAATAATACCGGTTAAAGTTTACAGAAAATGTTATAAGATGTCAAGAGATTATGTTTGTTTGATACAGATGCATTATTTCCTTACAAAAATCTTACCACATAAATAGCATTATAAAAATATCTCACAACTCTCTGCTACTTTGATGAGTCGTTTACGTATATGCTTTTATTGATTTAACGCTCTTAAAATAATATAATCAAGATGTTATGTAAATTTTTAAAAGGAGAACTAAAAAAATGGTTTATCAGGGCTTAATTGAAAAATATAAAGATTTTTTGCCGGTTAATAACAGAACTCCCATAATATCTCTTTATGAAGGTAATACGCCCCTAATACCTGCGAATAATCTGTTAAAGAAACTCAGATTTGACGGAAAAATATACTTTAAATTTGAGGGAATGAATCCAACAGGTTCTTTTAAAGACAGAGGAATGACAATAGCGGTTTCAAAAGCTGTTGAAAATGGAAGTAAAGCCGTTATTTGTGCTTCTACTGGAAATACTGCAGCATCCGCTGCAGCCTATGCTGCAAAAGCTGGAATACAATGCGTAGTATTGATACCTGAAGGGAAAATAGCTATGGGAAAACTTTCACAGGCTGTTATTCATGGAGCTGAAGTTTTATCAGTTGATGGGAACTTTGATGAAACATTGAATCTTGTAAGAGAATTAAGCGGTCAATATCCTGTTACTTTGGTTAATTCTATCAATCCTTTCAGAATAGATGGACAAAAAACTGCCGCTTACGAAATATGTGAAAGTCTGGGACAATCTCCGGATTATCAGTTTATGCCTGTCGGTAATGCGGGAAATATTACTGCATACTGGAAAGGATATAAAGAATATGCTGAAGCAGAACCGAAAAAATATTCTTTACCTAAAATGATGGGATTTCAAGCGTCAGGTTCAGCTCCATTAGTTGAAGGCTATCCTATTTTAAATCCCGAAACGATAGCAACTGCTATAAGAATAGGCAATCCGGTTTCTTGGAAATATGCCGAAGAAGCAAGGGATGAATCCGGAGGTATAATAGATAAAGTAACTGATGATGAAATACTTAATGCTTATACGCTTATAGCTGAAACAGAAGGAATTTTTTGCGAACCAGCTTCTGCTGCATCTATAGCGGGACTTATAAAGTGCATTAGACATGAGTACTTTGACAAACTCAATCCTGTAAAAATCGTTTGTATACTTACGGGACACGGTTTAAAAGATCCGGATACGGTGTTAGCAAATGCTGTTAAACTAAAAAAAATTAAAAGTGTTAAAGCAGATATCAAAGATATTATAAGCGCCGTGGAGTTATAGAAAAAAAATATGAAAATTGAACTTATTTGTACTGGCAGCGAACTTCTTGCAGAAAAAGTTAATACCAATGCCGCCTATATAGGCTCAAGATTTTCTGCTGTAGGGTTGGTGATAAGAAACAGGATTTATGCAGGAATTAAAAAAGCTTTCAAAAGAAGTGATGTTATTATTGTTACGGGGGGGGGTGGACTCGGTCCAACATTTGATGATATAACAGTTGAAACTGCCGCGAATGTTTAGATATTGGTACATATTCTGATAAAAAAGGTTTTAAATTCTATTGCAAAATATTTTTTTAAACGAGGAGTCACTTCAGTTCCTAAAATCAATGAAAATCAAGCGAATATTATTAAAGGATTTTATTTTTACTTTCTGGTCCTCCAAAAGAAACGGCGTCTATGTTTGAAGAAAATATTGACCCGTTTTAATTGTACGCTGGGAATAAAGAAAAACGTTGTATTGCATGTGTTTGGTATTTCAGAGTCGGCTGTTGAAGAAATGATAAAGCCTATTATGCAGCAGGTTATGTTTGACGATTCAAAGTCTGTAAAATTTGGCATTATTGCAAATGAATCGTTATAGATATAAAGTTTTCAGTTTGTGGTACAGATGAACCGTTTGTTGACAAAACAATAGATGATTTGAAACTCAAATTTGCCGGCGTTTTAAAAGATAATATTTTTGGTGTGGGTGATGATGATACGTTTGCTTCTATTATAAAGCAAATGCTGTTTTGTAAGAAAAAGACAATTTCTTTTGTAGAGTCATGCACCGTCGGAATTATAGCTGTGGCGATTACGGATATTCCTGGCAGTTCTTTATATTTTAAAAGTTCAGTTGTTGCGTATTCAAATGAATCCAGAATAAAACTTTTCAGCGTGAAAAGAAGATACTTTAAATAAATTTTAGAGTTGTAAGCAAAGAGACTGCCAAAGAAATTGCAGAAGGTGTTTTGAAACTTTCAAACAACGATTATGCTTTCAGTAACAGAAATTGTGGGGCCGTCGGACGGTGCAAAAGAAAAACCGGTTGGACTTGTATATGTATAGGTTCTGCTGATAAAAATAAAACTGAAATCTTTAAATTTAATTTTATTTTATCGGAACAAGAAAAGACATAAGAAAAAACTGTAAATACAGTTTTGGAGTTATTTAGAGGGAAACTGCTTATGGAATTTAATAAAGTGGAATAATTTTTATAATTAAACAATAAAGCAATATTATTTTTTTCTCAATGACAAAAAACTGGAGTACAGATGCTCAAAGAATTTTCCTGCGGGGCAGTAATTTATAAAATTCAAAATAACAGTCCTGTATTTTTGCTCGTAATGTCAAAAAGAAGCGGAGGATGGTGTTTTCCAAAAGGACATATTGAAAACGGAGAGAGCGAAATAGATACGGCAAAAAGAGAAATTTTTGAAGAAACTGGAATTAAAAAACTTAAGTTTATTGAAAATTTTAGACAGGAAGATATTTATATAATCAATGGTATTTTAAGTTCTAATAGATGTGAGAGAGTAGAAAAACATTCTATATATTTTCTTGCTTTGGCGCTTGAAGATGGTATGGATTTTGACAGAAATGAAATATCTGAATTAAAATGGTTTAATATAATACAGGCACAGAATTTACTTTTTTTTGCAAGACAGAAGAAAATTATAAATATGGCATACAAGTTAATTATTGGAGGGCAAGATGAGCAATCCGCTTTTAAAAGATAATATTTTTCAATCGCCTGTAAAAAGCAATGAAGTTATGACTGCATCAGGAGCAGTGAACAAAACTATAATCTTATGTATTTTTCTTTCTATAAGCGCATTTTATGCGTGGACGCATCCGGATATTATAATGCCTTTATTGTTTCCGATGTTAATAGCAGCTTTTATTTTAGCTGTTGTTTCAATATTTAAAAAAACAACTTCGCCGTTTTTATCTCCACTTTACGCCGTATGCGAGGGACTTATTCTTGGCGTAGTTTCTTTGTATTTTGAGAAAGTATACCCTGGAATTGTAGTAAATGCAGTTTTTTTAACAATATGCGTTTTATTTTGTATGCTTGCATCTTACAAAACAGGAATACTCAAAGCTACTCCCAGGTTTCAAAAAATTATTTTTATTTCAACATCTGCCGTGGCATTTGTTTATATACTGAATATGCTTTTAAATATTTTTGGATGTGGGAGTTTTCCATATCTTCACGATTCATCTACTTTGGGAATTATTATAAGCTTTGCAATAGTTGCCGTTGCTTCATTAAACTTTATTATTGATTTTGATTTAATTGAAAACGGTGCTCGTTACGGTGCCCCTAAGTATATGGAATGGTACAGCGCTTTTTCTCTTGTCGTAACTCTTATATGGCTTTATCTTGAAATATTAAGACTTCTTTCAAAGTTGAGAGACTAAGTGTTAGAGAAAACTGTTTTTTTTAGAGCTACGACGGAAGCAAATTCTATGCCAAAGAGTGCCGCTGAAATTATTATTTCTGGAAGATCTAATGTTGGAAAAAGCAGTATTATAAATGCTTTGTGTTCACAAAAGAATTTAGCCAGAGTATCGAAAACCCCCGGAAGAACAAGGAGCATAAATATTTATAGTGTTTCTATGGGAAAATGGATAATAGATTTACCGGGATATGGATTTGCAAGAGTGAGCAGCCAATGTAAAGCGCTCTGGAAGAATATGATAGAAGAATGTATAATAAAAAGAAATAGTAAAAAAGTAATTTATACCATTATAGATGCTTTTGTAGGACCTACAGAATTGGATTTTAATGTGGTTAAATGGATAAGCATAAATAGTATTCCTTTTAAAATTATAGCGAATAAATGCGATAAAGTGCCTAAAAATATTTCTATAGATGAAATACAAAGTAAAATAGCAGAATATTTTAACATAGATAAATCAAATGTATTTGCAGTAAGCGCAAAATTAAAAAATGGTTTTAATAAGCTTCAATTAGACATTATAAAGTTTTTAGATAATAGTCGTTCTATCAATGCCCCGCCGTTATAAGTATAAAACTAATAGTTTATCTGAATAAAGGTTGATGATTTTCTATGCTGAAGCCCGATGTATGATAGTTTGAAGTTGCAAAATTGAAACTTTTATTGCAGAGAGGTGTATAATCGGAAATAGTTTCATGGAATGTTAACGGTGCAAGAGCAGTATATAAAAAGAATTTTATATACCTGTTTAAAAATATCAATGCTGACATTATTTATGTTCAGGAAACAAAAGCTGCCGAAACACAATTTCCGAAAGATATAAAAAATTTTAACGGATATAATTTTATTGTTCTTCTACGGAGAAAAAAGGGTATAGAGGCGTTGCGGTGTGGTCAAAAATTAAGCTAAAATTGTGAATACGAGTATTGAAAATAAAATTTTTGACAATGAAGGCAGGATACTTAGACTTGATTTTAAAGATTTTATTCTTTTCAACATTTACTTTCCAAACGGTGGTGCATCTTCAGACCGTCTTAAATATAAAATGGAATTTCATGATTATCTAATAGAATATTTAAAACAATTTAAAAATAGAGTAGTTATATGTGGCGATTATAATACGGCGCACTGCATCTATAGGTTTGACAAAACCATAAGAAAATGAAAAAGTTTCCAGTTTTATGTCTGAAGAAAGAGAAAAACTCGATAACCTTATTTTATCAGGATGTGTTGATACATTCAGACATTTTAATAAAGATCCTGGCAAAAAATTATACATGGCGGGACCATAAAACCGCCGCAAGATCAAGAAGTACGGGCTGGAGGATAGATTATTCACATCCCCCACCTCCCGTAAATATTTAAAATCTGCAGATACAAATAGATCAGTTATGGGTTCTGACCACTGTCCCGTTTCAATCGGTATTTTTTAGTATTTTTTTATATAGTTGTATGAAATAAACTTATCAATTTTATTTAAAAAAAATAAGACAATTGTATCATCTTTTTAATTTTTATCACATCAAAATATTCAATAAAAGGTATGCATTCAGTTTTTTCATATTAACATTTGCTGCAGCAAGCTTCTTCTAATCTATCAATACCGGTCTTAATATTTTCAATAGAAACAGCATAAGAAAGTCTTATATGCCCCTCGGCTCCAAAAGCAGAACCTGGCACGACAGCAATTTTAGCTGTATCAAGCAGATAATCTGCAAGCTCAATATCTGTATTGATAATTTTTCCGTTAAAAGTTTTTCCTAAAAAGACTTTAATATTTGGAAAAACATAAAATGCGCCTTCAGGTTTTATGCATACAACACCTTCTAGTGCGTTAAGTCTTTCAACGATAAAATTTCTCCTTTTTTCAAATTTATCCCGCATTGATTCAACACATTCCTGTGTTCCGTTCAGTGCTTCTGTCGCGGCTTTAATTGAAATTGACGAAGCATTTGAAGTTGACTGGCTTTGCACTTTTGTCATTGCTGCAATAATATTTTTAGGACCTGCGGCATAACCAATTCTCCAGCCTGTCATAGAATACGCTTTAGAAACTCCGTTTACCACAACGATAAATTCTTTTGCTTGTGGAGAAACTTCTGCAATGGACGTAAATTTGAAATTATCATACACAAGTTTTTCATATATGTCGTCTGAAATTATAAGAATTTTATGCTTTACGCACACTTGAGCTATTGCTTTAAGTTCTTCACCTGTATATGTAACGCCGGTGGGGTTTGACGGCGAATTAACTATAATAGCTTTTGTTTTTGCTGTTAAAGTTTTTTCTATAGCCGCAGGAGTCACTTTAAAATTTATTTTATCGTTTGTTTGAATTATTACGGGTTTTCCGCCTGCAAGAATAACCATATCAGGATAAGAAACCCAGTAAGGAGCAAGGATTATAACTTCGTCGCCGTCATCAATTATAGACTGAAAAAGATTGTAAAGGGAATGCTTGGCGCCGTTTGAAACTATAATTTCCTCAGGAGAATAAGCAATCCCGTTATCTCTTTTAAGTTTGTTAATAATAGCATTTTTTATTTCTAGAGTTCCGGAAACGGGACAATATTTTGTAAAATTTTCATTAATTGCCAAAATTGCCGCTTCTTTTATATTGACAGGCGTATTAAAATCAGGTTCTCCCACACCGAAATTAACGATATCAATTGACTGCTGTTTAAGTGCCTTGGCTTTTGCATCTATTGCAAGTGTTGGGGACGGTTTAATTGAGTTTACTCTTTTTGATATATACATTTTGTATTCCTCCTTTACCTATATAAAGCACCATTGACCTTATAGTTTTAGAAGTTTATAATTGATTTAATTTGACAAATTTATTTAATTTTGATAAATTATACCAATTAGAAAGGAGCATGTCAATGTATGCAATTGTTAAAACAGGCGGAAAGCAGTATAGAGTAGAAGAAGGCATTAACATAGTAGTAGAAAAACTTAATGGAGCTGAAGCAGGACAAGAAATTGTTCTTGATGAAGTTCTTTTACTTGCAGACGGCGTAAAAGCAACAATTGGAAAGCCTGTAATTAAAGGCGCGAGCGCAGTCGCAAAAGTTGTTGCGCAAAAAAGAGCTCCTAAGATTTTAGTATTTAAAAGAAAACCCAAAAAAGGTTACAAAAAACTTCAAGGACATCGTCAGTACGTGACAGAATTAGAAATTACAAAGATTAATGCTTAACTAAAACGCAGGTTAAATTTTATTAGGAGACCAATAAGATGGCACATGTTAAAGCGCAAGGTTCGTCTACTAACGGGCGCGATTCGCACGGTCAAAGATTAGGCGTAAAAATATACGGAGATCAAAAAGCTTCCGCAGGTTCAATTATAGTGCGTCAGAGAGGAACAAAATATTATCCAGGATTAAATACTGGAATGGGAAAAGATAACACCATTTTTGCAAAAGTTGAAGGAATAGTTAAGTTTATAAGAAAAGCTGGTAATAAATGTTATGTAAATATTGAACAATAAAAATTCAGGAGTACATTGCTTCAATGTTTATAGATAAAGTCAGTATTTCTCTTACAGCAGGACGAGGCGGTGACGGCTGTATTTCTTTTAGAAGGGAAAAGTATGTTCCCTATGGCGGGCCGAATGGCGGTAACGGCGGCAAAGGCGGTGATATATATTTTGAAGGAGATCCTCATAAAACCACCCTTTTGGATTTATCTTATACGCCGAAATTTAAGGCTGAAGACGGGCAAAAAGGTTTGTCGAGCAATAAGTTTGGCAAATATGGTGAAGATTTAATAATAAAAATTCCTTTAGGAACTTTAGTTTTTAAAAACAAAGAACTTTTTGTTGACTTAAAGAATCCATATGAAAGAGCTTTAATTGTTAAAGGCGGCCAAGGCGGCCGAGGTAATTCTTCTTTTAAAACTAATAAATATACGGCTCCAAGAATTGCAGAAAAAGGCGGATTTGGAGAAACTGCAGAGGTAAAATTAGAACTTCGTTTAATTGCAGACGTAGGCTTTGTAGGTCTCCCTAATGCAGGAAAATCCACTCTTTTATCTAAAATTTCAGCTGCAAAACCTAAAATTGCAGACTATCCCTTTACAACATTAACTCCAAATTTAGGCGTCGTTGAATATAAAGGCAAACATTTTGTAGCTGCGGACATTCCCGGGATAATTGAAGGCGCTCACAAAGGTAAGGGACTTGGCTTTGAGTTTTTAAGGCATATAAGACGTACGAAAGTTCTTATACATGTTATAGATGTAAGTGGTTTTGACGGTAAGGATCCTTACGAAAACTATAAAATAATCAATAATGAGTTAAAAAAATATTCAAAATATATTTCAAAAAAACATATTATAATAGTCTTAAATAAAATTGATTTGCCATGTTCTCAAAAACATATAAAAAACTTTAAAAAACATTTAAAATATAAAAAATTATTTGAAATTTCTGCAGCAACGGGCGATAATGTTGATATTTTGATTAAGGAAATACTAAAAATGCTTGAAAGCCCCTTTGCTTTTAATCCTGAAGAAGAAATAGAGACAATACCTGTAAAGAGATATGTTTACGAACCCGAGTTTAAAATTAATATTGAAGACGGCACTTTTGTAGTTACAGGTGCTAAAATTGAAACGCTTACCGATATGACTAGATTTAGTGAAGATGAATCGTTAAGACGCTATCAAAATATACTTAAGAAAATGGGTTTGGAAAAAGAACTTGAAAAAATGGGTGCTAAGGCAGGAGACAACGTCAGAATTGGCAGTTTTAAATTTACTTTTGAAAAATAAATGTTATATCAAACCGTTATAAAAAATCTCGTAAATTAACGAAACAACGGATTTCTAACAAATTTCTCAATAGTATATTGAGAAATTTGTTTAGTTGTTATACTAAATCTGACGAGGTTTTTCTGTAATTGTTGTATGTGTTTTATTTAAGGATTTTATAATTATAGAGCAGTTGGAGGTTTGAAATGGTATTTGTTGATATTGACTCATTAAACAAAAAAAATAATGCAAAAGTATTTTTGTTTCAAAACTTTTAAATGAAATTTCTAATTATTGTAGGTCAAAAGTATGTTTTAGAAAGAATGTTGATAGGACTTCTTTTACTGGAAGATCTTCCGGGTCTGGCGAAAAACTCTAACTGTAAAAAGTTTAGCGGCTGCAATACAAGCTGAATACAGTTTACTCCGGATCTATTGCCTGCAGATATATTGGAATTTTAATTTATAATCCTCAAAGCGGTGATTTTTCTGTAAAAAAAGGTCTGTTTTGCAAATATAGTTCTTGCAGACAGCATCAACCGCGCGGCTACTAAAGTACAGAGCGCATTGCTTGAAGCAATGCAGGAAAAGCAAGCTACAATATCGGCGATACTACATACGATCTGCCAAATTCCTTTTTAGTTATGGCGATTCAGAACTATAGAGCAGGAAGGGACATATCTGCTTCCTGAAACTCAAATTGACAGATTTATGCTAAAACTTAAGATTTCTTATCCTGATAAAGTTGACGAAAAAATTATTTTGGAAAGAATGACACATTCAGTTGCTAAAATAAATTCTGTAATTGATTTAAAAGAGGTGCAAAAAGCAAAAGATTTAAAGAGTCTTATTGCTTACGGCGCCTCGTCGTCTAGAGCTACAATCAACTTAACGCTTGCACAAAAGCTTATGCCTTTTTGCAGGGCAGAGATTATGTTATTTCGGAAGATATAATTGCCAGAATCTTTGGCGGCGTAAAAGTCCCCTGAAAAATGTTTTTTATATCTTCAGCACGTCTTTAGGCTGTAAATCAGATGTGCCTGTATTTAGGGATTTATAATTTATATGTTAGACAAGGACATACTTAAAAAACGAATACAACAACTTGAAATAAAATCAAATAAACTTGTAAGTGAAATCTTGCCGGCCAATATCAAAGTGTTTTTAGAGGCCAGGGAATAGAATTTGCAGAGGTTAGAGAGTATCAGATCGGCGATGATTTTAGAAGCATTGATCGTAATATTACCGCTCGTTACGGTAAACCTTATATAAAACTTTATATAAAACTTTTTTCAGAAGAAAGAGAACTTACGATAATTTTTCTTATAGATGTCTCATTATCGCAAGCATTTAGCAGTAATGATAAATTAAAGCCTGGAATTGCTGCAGAAGTCGCGGCTTTTTGGCATTTGCTTCTTTAAAAAATAATGACAGAACGGGAATGCTTGCCTTACTGATAAAGTTGAAAAAGTTATTCCGCCGCGTAAAGGTAAAAATAATATTTTAAGAATTATAAATACTCAATTCAAATCCGTCAGGCACAAAAATTTCTATATCAACGGCATTAAAAGCAGCGAATGAAATATGGCGTAGAAAAGGGGGATTTTTCTTATCTCAGATTTCCAAGATGAAAATTATGGGAGAGATTTAACAATAACAGCAACAAGACATGATTTAATTATGTATAAAATAGAAGATAACCGTGAAAACGTTTTGTCGGGCCTAGGTTTGGCTGAAATGGAGGGTTCGGAAACAAAAGAAAGGATAATAGTTGACACGTCCGCCGTATCTGAAGCGTTTAAACAAAAAAAGCGGCTCATTTAAAAAAACAAAAGTCGGGGGGGGGTATAAATTTAAACACAGGCGAGTCTTATGTAAAACCGCTTATAAATTTTTTTAAAGAAAGAGAAAGACATATAAGTTTAAGGTAATGCGATATAAAATTTTTGATTTTATACGCTTTATTTATTTTTACAGGGTCTTCACTGCATGCGCAGGAGATCATAAACTCTTTTATAGGCGATGTAACTAAATTTACTGTAAAAATGCAGCTGCCCTAAAACGCTCAAATAAACGTATCTCGAAATCTTAATTTTAATGATTTTGATATCATAAGTTCAAATATTAAACATATTCCTGCTTCAGAAAATATTTACGAATTAATTTTTAATATTGCGGCGTATAAACTAGACTCTCTTACAATAAATCCTCTTACAATTTTATAGATTCCAATGGGTCTGCCAATTCATTTTTAACCACGAGAGCTAATGTTGAAGTTATAAGTATTATGGAAAACGAAACGGTACTGGACATAAAAGATATTAAAGCCTTAAAAACATTGAAAATTAAAGCGGTGCATATATACTTAATAATTCCTATATTTATATTACTTTTTATCTCTACTATATCCGTTGTCAGAACTATCATAATACTGAAAAAGAAGCAAGAGCAAATTGAAATAGATATTAAAACTCAGGCTTTAAAAATTTTAAATGATTTATATGAAAATAGAAACAATATAAGCACAAAAATCTTTTATTATAAAATGTCTGAAATTTTAAGAACGTACGTATCTAAATAGCATAATTTTGATGCCATGGAAATGACTACGTCAGAATTTTTAATAAAATTAAAGTTTTCTTCCTAAAGAAATAAATATAAACGAATTTAAACATTATTAGAAATCTTTAATTTAGCAACATCTGCCGATTTTATGCCGAATGAAATTGAAACTGAAAACAACTATAATTTTACCAAAAAGCTTTTGGAGCTGTTGTGAGGTTTGCAAGTCCTTTATATCTTTTAATATTTTTTTTATTGCTTATATTTGTATATTAACATTATAAAGAAAGATTCTTTTGTTTCTTACATTAGTTTTTCAAGAGTAAAACTTCTTAAAGACGATGGCAAAAAATTAAAAATCATATTTTTCAATATATTAAAGATTTTAAAATATATTGTTTTTATTTTAGTTATTATTTCTCTTGCAAGATCGCAGAAAGGAAGGGCTTTTGAACGGTCAACAGATAAAGGCATTGATATTATGATAGCGCTTGATACTTCAACAAGCATGCGTTCATTGGATTTTAAACCGTTAAATAGAATAGAGTCTGCAAAAAGTTACTGAAGGATTTGCAAAAGCAAGAAAATGCGACAGAATCGGACTTGTAATTTTTTCAGGTCTTGCTTTTACGCAGTGTCCGCTTACGACTGACAAAGACTCTCTCGTTGAATTTATAAAATATAGATATTGGAGGACGGTACGACTGCAATAATGACTTCTGTAAATAGGCTGAAAGATAGCCCCGCTAAAAGTAAAATCATAATTCTTGTTACAGACGGTAATAATAATATGGGCGAGATTGATCCTGCAACTGCTTCAAAAATAGCCAAAGAAACATGCATAAAAATTTACACTGTAGGCGTGGGCAGTCTTAAGGGCGCAATTTATGAAGTAGATGATCCTTTCTTTGTCAAAAGGGAAATTTTGTATACGCAGGATGCAATAAATGAAAATGTTTTAAAAAAAAATAGCGCATAATACTGGTGGCGAGTATTTCAGAGCGCAGGATACAAAATCCTTTGAAAAAATAATGAAGCGGATAGATAAACTGGAAAAAGATGAGATTCAAGTTACGCAGTTTAATAACTACGACGAGTTATACAGATACTTTTTAATTCTGGCGTTTCTTTTGATTTTACTAATAATAATTTTAGAAAATACATTTTTGAGAAAATCACCTTGAGATTTTTTAGTTATTCTTTTTAAAAAGATATTCTCAGGACATTATTAGAAATCTGTAAGATTAATTATAAATATGGTTCTTGGTGTGTGTATTATTTTGTGTTTGCAGATAAAATTTATTTATTACTGTTGCTTTTAATGCCGTTTTTAGCTTTTTTCTTTATTGCATTTAAAAACAGAAAAACAGCGTTGCATTTGTTAGTATCGCATGTGAATATATCGTCGCTTACAAACGTTAATTTAAAAGCGTATATAATAAAATATATTTTCTTCTGACGGAACTTTTTATTATTCTTGCAATAGCTCGTCCGCAGTACGGTGAAAGCTTGAAAACAGTTATTAAAGAATCTTCAGAAATAATTGTAGCTTTAGATATTTCAAAAAGTATGCTCGCTGAAGATTTAAAACCAAACAGGCTTGAAAAAGCTAAGATGATGGCTGAAAGAGTAATTGAAGGAAATCCAGGCGAAAAAATAGGTATCATTGTTTTTTCAGGGACAGCGATATGGCAATCCTACGACTTATGATTTAGAAGCGTTAAAGATGTTTTTAAAGCGTTGAGGTAAACGCTCTTCCTTTAGGAGACACAGGAATAAGCGATGCGGTTATTCCTGTGTCTCCTAAAGCGGTAAGCATTAAGTCTCTGACGCAGCTTTAGGGAGAGTATTGCTGCTGATAAGCGATGGAGAAGATCACGATTTAAAAATAAAAGAAGCAGTAAATGCAGCAAAAGGCGGGTTTAAAGATTATTTCTGTGCAATAGAAACACAAGAAGGATCTCCTGTTCCAATAAGAGATGGGGGCAGGTACGATAAAGGATTATTTAAAAGACAGGAATGCAGTATAGTCGTTAGTAAAGTAAATTCAGTTTTGTTGAAAAATGTTGCTAAAGAAACAGGCGGAAAATATTTTGACGCTGCAGACAAAGATATTTCTTCAATTGTTGCGGAAACAATCTGCCGTTTAGATAAAAATAAAATTAAAACTGGCGAAAGAAATAGTAAAATAGACAGGTTTCAGATATTTTTGCTGGATGTCTTAATTGCACTGTTTGCGGAGTTTTTTTGTTTCCGTTAAGATAAAAATAGAATTATTAAAGTTTATAAAGCGTATATATTTTTTGTATATGCCATTATTATATGTAATGTAAAAATAAATTTTAGCATATGAACAAAATATTATAATAAGAAACCGAATATGAAGTTGTGATGATATATATTTTTAAAAGGTATTAATAATGATAAATACGGTTCAAAAAAATTTGAGTATTAAAATATTTGCTGCTGTATTGCTGTTTATTTTTTATTTTCCTTTTAATTTTTTCACGTAAAGATATAAAAGGCAATAATAGAGCGGTAAAATATTTTAACAAAGGTAATTTTGAAGTTGCATCTAAAAATTTTAATAAGGAACTTTGAAAGCTGTCCGGTAACTGCAGTATATTAAATATTACGGCAGGAATATAAACTATATAAATTTGACGAAGCTCAAATGGAATATAATGCAGTTTTACAGTCTTTATGCGCTAACAGGGATGAAAAATTTACAGCTTTATATAGTTTGGAAATATTGAATATAAAAACAATAATTTTCAAAAGGCTGTGGATTTATATAAAGAAACGCTGAAGTTAAATCCAAAAGATAAAGATGCAAAATATAATCTTGAAGTAGCGTTACTGAAATTGAATAAACAAAACAATCAAAAAAAGCAGCCAAGACCAGAATAGAATCCAAGATGAAAATAATAAGCAGGATAAACGCAATAACAATAGCGATAAAAATAAAAGTTTAGCAAATCAAAAAGAACGAAATGAACAAAACCAAGATAAACATTCAGAAATAAAAGGGCAGTTATGGATTTTTCATCGCCTGATACAATAGATGATTTTTTTTAATAATGTCTCAAATATGGGGCAAGGACAAAATAAAAATTTGGAAACTAATTCCATAGAAGTAAAAATTATTGTCGTTCCTAGTGAAGGTAAACCTGTTGATTTTACAGGTTCTACAGGCGATTTTAAAATCAAGAGTTCTATTGATAAACAAAATGTCAAAACAAACGAACCTGTAACTTTAACTGTAATTGTAAGCGGTATAAATTTTAATGCTTATGACGGTTTTGATAAGTATGACACTATTATTGCAAACACTAATGACAATTCAAAAGAATTTAAAACAATATTTATTTCTCTTGTTCCGGGTGAAAAAGAAATACCTGCGACAAGTCTTTCTTTTTTTTAATCCGTTAAAAACAATACGAAATAATAAAAACACAATCGTATAAAATTACGGTAAACGGCGCACCTGTGTATGGTAATGAAAATTTTGAAAACAAGTCAAAAATCAAGTTGTTTCTTCCTTTTGTTTTATTTTTTATTATAACCTTAGCCTAAAAAAATATATGTGAAAAAAATGTCACTAAACCCGTTTGAAAAATTTAAAACCAATCGCTTTATAAAAGTACAGAAATTAATAAAAAAATCTAAAAATGAAATAGTTGGAAATAATTTTGAAGTAGCCGAAGATTTAATTTATCAGGTTCTTATTGAGACTATAAATATTAAGATTGGTATTATATCAGACAATTTGCCAGCAGATTCAGATAATTGAAAATTTACTAAACTAATAATTTTAAAAGGAGTAGTATGGGAAACGAGTCAGAAATGGCAGGATGTTTACTGGTGCCAATACAATATCTAACAGTGTGCTTGAAATATATGCTAATGACGATATAAATTATGAACTGTGCTTAGGAACTAATGGCAGACTGAATTATTATTGT
>JAITOB010000006.1 GCA_031290155.1 Endomicrobium sp.
AAGATACGGGAAATAGACAAACGTTCAAACGACATAAAGAAAAAAACGAATGAAAAACCGTTAAAAGTTGATATCTCTATGGACGAGTTAGCGAAGTTGTTTTTAAGGACAAAAATCAAAACGAAAACGCAATAAAATTTGTTTTTGGAGAAATGGATAATATTCCTTGCTATACTTAACGATTGGAAGACATTGGCTTGTACAAAAAGCAAGATTTGAAACCAACGCACAACCTTAAAGCTATTTTCAAATCCATTCGTAACCATTTAGCAGCCAATACCGTGGGAGTTACTCGCGATGAACTTCTTGCAGGACAACTAATTAACATTATATTCTGCAAAATTTACGATGAAAAATATACGCTCCCCCGATGACATTGTAAAATTCCGCGCAGGAATTAACGAAAAACCAAAATGCCAGAAGTGATTGATACGGGAGACAAAATCACTTTTGTTTATTGTAGGCGAACTACAAAATTATTCGTTGCTGGAAAGCGAACGAGATGTAATTGCCGATGCTTTTGAAACTTTTATCGGACATGCATTAAAAGGAGGACAGGGACAATTTTTACACCTCGCAAAATGTAGTGAAAATGATAAAATTATTGATCCTGCTTGCGGTAGCGGCGGTTTCTTGACTGAATCGTTAAAATATGTTTGGAAAAATATGGACGAAAATATGATAAATTGGGTTGGAGTGAAATTAATAAATCCAAGAAGAAAAATGATGTTGCCACAAAGAATTTCAGAGGTATTGACAAAGATTATTTTTGAGTAAAGTTGCCAAAGCATATATGAATTTAGTCGGCGATGGCACGACAGGCATTTTCTGCGAAGACAGTTTAGAGAATCCGAAAAATTGGCGTTCAGAAGCGAAAACGAAAATCGAATTGGGAACGTTTTATGTGTTGCTTACAATCCCCCCCCTTTTTTTCGGTTCTACAATTAAAGTTGAGGGTGACATAAAACTAAGGCAGTATGACTTATAATATCAATGGAAAAAGAATAAAAAAACTAATGCTTTAGAAAAAAATAAAATAAAAGATAGAGAAGCGCCACAAATTTTGTTTATTGAACGCTGTTTGCAACTGTTAAAAGATGGAGGCAAAATGGCAATCGTTTTACCAGACGGAATTTTCGGAAACGAAACAGAAAATTATGTGCGAAATTGGATTTTGCAAAATGCAGAAATTATTGCAATAATTGATATTCCGTTGGAAACATTTTTACCACACACAGACACAAAAACTTCAATTTTAATACTTCAGAAAGTAAAAAAAGAAAAATTACCTGCGAATTATCCGATATTTTTATCCATTGCAGGATATTGCGGACATGATAGACAAGGCAAAGAAATTGAAAAAGACGATTTGTCTGAAATCGCAAGCTATTTTAATAAATGGAAAACTCGAAATAAAGGAAATTTCTAATGGCTGTCAGAATATTGCATATTAACTCAAGGGATATTAAAAGCAAATGATATTCTTTTTACCAAAGACGGAAAAATTGGGCAAACGGCAATCGTTACAAATGCAGACAAGGCAATTATCGCTAAGGAAATTGTGCGAATTAGAGTTAAGAAAAACGAAAATTGATAATAGATAATGTGTTGTGTAAATTAAACAACAAATATAAAAATATAGACGAAAGAATTATGAAAATAAAAATTGTTTTTGGAGAATAGTTTGAGCGATCCATCACCCCATGTGGCGTTAAGTATATAGGTGCCATGTTATATATTGAAAATTAAATATTGTAAATTATATTATTTATACTATTTTTTTCACAAGATTTGCATTGCGTCAGAGGCTGGATCAGGTTTTATGGTTTATAAAAACTATTTTAAAATTAAGAGCGGATATTTTGACGATTGTATATTTCTAGACCACTCAAGATTTTTTGCAAAGGTTATGGCAGCATATAAAATTAAAACTTTATAGGACCATCAACTTGGTGGTACGGCAATAATATTTCTAATCCAAATATCAAATCTTTAACCCGTGTTGTAAACCTTCCTATTAATTCTGATAAATTGCATATGTCTGAAAGATATCGAACAATTATAAGGGATTACCTAGGATCTTATAATTTGGCTCCGCCCGTTTTACCTGAAACTAACACAGAAACGGCAGAAAAAGTTAAATTGCTGCTTTTAAAAACAAAAAAACACAGTATAACTTTTTCCCTCCAAGGCGATAATATAAAAGGAAATAAAAGAATATACCCGATAAGCCACACAATTAAAATAATTGAAATATTATCTAAAGAGTTTGAAATTGATTTTTATTTACCTGGCACGAATATTTTTTATGCGCAGGTAGAATATACAAAAAATATACTGCCTGCCTTGGATATACACAATTGCTGTATGAAAACATCTCTCGCTGATTTAAAAGCTGTGTTTGAACAAACTGACTTGTTGATAGTGGATACAGGTACAATTCACATTGCCGCAACAACAAAAACGAATATAATAGGATTATACGGCGCCACTATAAATAATTCGCTTCCGGTAAACCACAGATCAATCCTTTTATATACTCATAAAAGTTGTTCCCCATGCCACTATACAAGAACAGTTTTAAACATACCGTGCCCTTTTGGGGACAAACCAAAATGTATGGAGAATATAACTTCGGAAGCCGTTGTTATAGCTGCAAGAGAAGTATTGACTTATAAATCCTAAAAATTATAGAATCAAATTTAGTTATAATTCTATTTTAAAGGAGTTTATATACAACTATTATGTATAAAAGCTTGAATTCTAAAGTAACCGCAGTGTGTAAATCTGATACATCTGTAAAATCGGTGAATATACAACCGCTGCATATCAAATTCAATAACAATTAAATCAAGTTATAAATCCCCTGCAGATTTGTCTTGGGGTAATAAAGGTTATTATGAAATATGGCTTAATAAATATAATGATTATATTTACAGACATCTTCATAAAACTGAGTTGGGCTTGCAAACATGTTCCCAAACGCTGACAGAGTTTTAAAAAGAGCTTTAAATCATTATTACTTGTGACAATTCATCAGACCGGGCTTTTGTTATGAGCGCAGGCATAATGGAGTATGCTGAAAAACGCACAAAAGACCATTTAGTTAATTTTACAAATCTTTATTCTCAGATAAAAGAGAGCTCGATAAATGAATATTTTTTAAGATGCTTAGAAAGAAAAATCATATTTTCCCTGAAATAGATTATAGGGCATACTTGTAAATAACTCATATTTAAAATATAGCAAGTGTATCGTAAACTATTACGCTGCCAAACAGAGATAAATATTTTACCTGCAGGAATTTAAGAAGAATGTTTAGAAAAAATACACGATAAAGAAGTATAATTTGAATTTTGTAGTGTATATAAATTACTAGGTAATTAAAATGAACGGCGTTTTGTATATAGTTCCTACTCCGGTAGGAAATCTTGAAGATGTAACCTTAAGAGCTTTAAGAATACTTAAAGAGTGTGATATAATTGCATGCGAGGATACAAGGACAGGATTTAAAACTTTTATCACATTTTAAAATTTCAAAACCTTTGATAAGTTTTTATTCTTATAAAGAACACCGCAGGCTTAAAAATATACTGCATAAGTTATTAAATGGAAAAAAGGTCGCTCTAATTTCAGATGCAGGAACTCCGTGTATTTCAGACCCAGGGCATGCTTTAGTTAAAGAAGCAATAGAAAAAAACATAAAAATTGAAGTTTTGCCCGGCGCAAGCTCATTAATAACTGCTCTTGTAGGGTCTGGTCTTCCCATAGACAGTTTTATTTTTTGTGGATTTTTAAAAAGAAAACCGGGAAAAATAAAAAAGCAGCTGTTTGAATTAGCAAATTTAAAAAAACAGTTATTTTTTATGAATCGCTGCATAGAATTTTGAAAACAATAGAAATATGCGCAGAGATATTTGGAGAAAATGCTAAAACTTGTCTTGCAAGAGAAATAACAAAAAAATTTGAAGAGTTTATAAGGGGAACAATAAAGGAAGTTTTAGAAAATATTGAAAACAAAGATAACCATTTTGACGAATTTGTAGTTTTGGTATATCCGGCTGAATGATGAAACACGTAAAGTTAATAATATGTTTCCCTCACATCTAATTTGTTTGCCGCTAGCGAAATTAATTAATAGTTATATTTATTAACTATATTTAGTTTAAATGTTTATGTTTGCAATGTTTGTGACAGCTGTAAACTTTATTATTGATTAATTGGAAAAAAATGATTAAAGCTGGCATTGTCGGCATTACAGGATACACAGGGGAAGAGCTTTTAAAAATTCTTCAAAGCATCCAAATGTGAAAATAACCGGACTTTACGGCAGAAGTTCTTCTAAAGAAAGATATCTAAAGGACATATATCCTCATTTTACTTCCTAAACTTAAAAATTGAACCTTTAAACATAGAAAAAAGCCAATACCTGCGATGCGGTATTTCTTGCTTTGCCTCATGCTGTTGCTTTTGAAGTTGTTCCGCGCTTTGTTTGACGCTGGAATTAAAATTATAGATTTGTCCGCTGATTTTAGATTAAACAAACCTGAAATTTACGAGAAATGGTAATAAAGTAAACCATACGACAAAAGAATATATAGGTAAAGCGATTTATAAACTATCCGAGTTGAATGCAGATAAAATAAGCAAAGCTTCTCTTATAGCAAATCCGGGCTGTCATCCTACAACAATTATTTTAGGCTGTGCGCCTGCTGTTAAAAATGATTTTGCTGATTTAAAAAGAATAGTTATAGATTCAAAAAGCGGTATTTCAGGATCAGGCAGAAAAAGCACGCAAGAATATTTTAATAGCGAACATCCCAATTTCAGAGCTTACAAAATTGCAGGCACTCATAGGCATATTTCTGAGATAGAACAGAAACTTTCAATTTTATCAGACGAAGATATAGTAATAAGTTTTACTCTGCATATCATTCCTGTTGAAAGAGGTATGCTGTTAACAATTTATGTGGATATGAAAAAACGAATTTCTACATCCGCAATACTTGAAGCATACAGTGAATTTTACAGCGGCAGTAGATTTGTAAAAGTTCTTGCTGAAGACACAATGCCTGGAATAAAAACGTTTTAAATACGAACTATTGTGAAATAGCCATGAAAGTTGATGAAAGAACAAACAGACTTATCATGGTTTCGGTTATAGATAATTTAGTTAGAGGCGCATCCGGACAAGCAGTACAGAATATGAATATTATATTTGGTTTACCTGAAACCATGGGCTTAATATAGATAAATATATGACTTTAAAGATTTCATCTAATGCTAAAACGGCGCATAAAAAAACGGCGGAAATAATTAAAAACGGCGGAATTGCAATTGTTCCTACAGAAACAGTTTACGGTTTTGCCGTTAATATTTTTAACATTAAAGCTCAAAAAGCAGTGTATAACATTAAGGGCAGGAACTATAACAAACCCCTTATTGTAATGGCTCCGGATATTAGAAGTTTAAAAACGGTTGTTGAGATTCCCGAAAAAGCTCTTGAAATCGCCAAAAAATTTTGGCCTGGACAGCTTACCTTGATATTTCCTTTAACTGAAATAGGACAGATTTTATCCGGTGGAAGGAAAAATTTGGGAGTAAGGATTCCAGACAGTAAGTTTATGTTAAAACTGTTAAAAGAGCTTGATACGCCGATTTTTACGACTTCTGTTAATATATCAAATAAATCAAGCGCAAAAAATATAAATGAAACTCTGCGTTTTGACGGTTTTGTTGATATTATAGTTGACGGCGGTCGCTGCAAATTTTCTTTTGAATCTACGGTTATAGATATGGTAAAATTTCCTTATGTAATTATACGTAAGGGATGTTTGGACATCAATGAAATATTAAAGTATATATAACACAAGTAAATTTTAACTTTTATTATTATATTAATACATAAAGTAGTTTGTTCTACTGTATCAAATAATTATATTTTCTATAAATTAAGATCAATTATAAATCTCTGTTGTTTATAAATCTGCTTACTTAGCATTAAGATTAAATAATTAAAAAGGAGAGAAGAATGGAGAATGTAAAAAAGAATGACGTTGAAATTTATGATGCGTTAGTAAGAGAGCTTAAAAGACAGGGGAATACTATAGAACTGATTGCTTCTGAAAATATAACTTCTCAAGCTGTTATGGAAGCTCAAGGATCGTGTTTTACAAATAAATATGCAGAAGGATACCCCGGCAAGAGATATTACGGAGGATGTGAGTTTGCGGATGTTGCGGAAACAATTGCTATAGAAAGAGCAAAGAAGCTTTTCAATGCAAAATTTGCAAATGTACAACCTCACTCGGGCGCTCAGGCAAATTTTGCCGTACAGCTTGCTTTTTTAAAGCCAGGAGATATCATCCTTGGGCTTAATTTATCTCACGGCGGACATTTAACGCACGGTAGTCCTTTTAACGTTTCCGGCAAGTGGTTTAATGTTATTTCTTATACAATTGATGAAAAAACAGGTTATATCAATTACAATGAAATGGAAAAACTGGCTTTAGAACATAAACCAAAGATGATAATCAGCGGAGGCAGCGCATATTCAAGAATTTGGGATTGGAAAAAAATAAGTGAAATTGCAAAAAAAGTCTCCGCTTATCATGTTTCGGATATGGCGCATTATGCAGGATTAATAGCCGCGGATGTTTATCCGTCTCCGGTGGAATTTGCTGATATTACTACCACAACAACGCATAAAACCCTACGCGGACCGCGCGGAGGGTTAATTCTCACTAACAATGAAGATTTTGCAAAAAAAATTAATTCTGCTGTTTTCCCCGGAGAACAGGGCGGACCTTTAATGCACGTTATAGCTGCAAAAGCAGTTGCTTTCTGCGAGGCGCTTAAACCTGAATTTAAAGAATATCAAAAACAAGTTTTACTAAATGCAAAAAAACTTGCTGAAACTTTAGAA
Organism: Endomicrobium sp.; assembly: GCA_031290155.1. Lineage (GTDB taxonomy): Bacteria > Elusimicrobiota > Endomicrobiia > Endomicrobiales > Endomicrobiaceae > Endomicrobiellum. The sequence continues at coordinate 6,926 of JAITOB010000006.1, forward strand.
AAAGAAAATGTAAAAATACTTTCCGGCGGTACTGATTCTCATGTATTTTTAGTTGATTTAAGACCTTTAAATGTTAAAGGTAAAGATGCCCAGAAAGTTTTAGAAAACGCGGGAATAACATTAAATAAAAATGGAATACCTTACGATCCTGAAAAACCTACAATAACTTCAGGAATCAGAATCGGGTCACCAGCCGTAACCACAAGAGGCATGAAAGAACCTGAGATGGTAAAAATAGCTGAGTCAATAGTTAAAGTTCTTAAAAATATTAACAATGAGAAATTAATCTCCGAAGTTAAAGCAGATATGTTACAATTGTGTCAAAAATTTCCTATATATGAGAAATTAAAATATTAGTTTAACAGTTTCTATATGTAAATTAATATTTATTGTGTTTTTTTAATTTGAATCTTCTTTTTAATTTATAACATAAACATAATGAAATATTTTATTGAAATAATAAAGAAGTCTTTATTTGTTTTTATTATTTGGATAATAAATAATTAATAAAGCTTATACCATTTTAACAATAAAGAAAATATGTTAGAAACCATCCATTCGAATATTTTGTTCCTCAAGAAGCTACGACACTTTTTATAGGCATGTTTTCACCTGTAATTCAAAGTCATGATTTAAAATTTTATTATCCAAATAATTCAATGAATAGATTTTTAGTTGTAGATTCAAACATTGGAAAGGCGATAAAGCCGTAAAAGAAAGAAAAAAATTGTTTGAGAAAAAAACATATAGCCGTAACTGATGCGGTTGAAAAGTGTATAAGAATCAATGGAAATTCTTCTGATAAAAACCTAGATAAAATAGAATTTCGCAATATTTATAAATTATTAAAAAATAATTCTGCGACAAGAAAGGTTGTACTTATACATAAAAAATTAAGTAAATCTAGAAATAACAGCGCTTTAGAATTATTTAATGAATATCTAAGAAGTTATGGAATTAATATTCAGGAGTTACATAAAGAAAGCACCGGACTTATACAAGGTAAATTTATATTGAACAATAAAAATATTTGTCCCATACACTCTGGTTGCAAGGTGGTATAACAGTATTTAATAAACATCTAAATATTAATCGAAAGTTAATCTTTAGTTCTTTTAAGAGGCTGAACCCAATCTTTAGATTTTTTATTTTGTATATTTTCCCAACGTTTCTTCTCATCAGACCCTATTCCTGCTCCGACAAAATTAATTGTACTTCTTGGAACATTTAAATATACCAATAATCGTCCAAAGAAGTTTTATATCTGATTCTTAAAAGAATTATTGATAACAGAATCAACTTTATATTTATAATCATGTTTATATTTATAATCATGGTTTCCTACAATTCTTTCCGTAAGAAATTCTCGTTTTTTTACCGCAAGCTGATAAAACATTAAAGAAAATCAAAATAAAGCACAACAAAGAAAGAGTTTTCATAACTATTCCCTTACTTAACCAACAATATTAGTTTACAATGTTTGTACGTCTTTTATATTTCAGGATGTAAAATAATTGTAAAATCTTTAAAATATATTAAATGTTAAGTTAAATTAATATAAATAAAATATTCATTTTTTTATTTATATTTAAAATAATCGGCATTTGGTAAAAATTTATATAAAACATAAGTCGTGCTTACTTTTATTGATGTTTCAGATTGTTGTCATGCAGGCTTGAAATTAGAATTTGAGAATGGTTTATATAATGTTCTCGCAACAATTTTTTATTTTCTCTATAAAATTATCCTAATCGTTTGACTTAATTTATAAAATAGTATAGTTGTTTTCTTTTAATAAAAAGACAACTACTTTAATACAATTTTGAATATATCTTGGTTAAAAATAACTCAAACCGTACGATATTATAAAGCCTGTTGTCTTAAAAACTCATTAGGTGTTAAGCCGTTTAAAGAGCTGTGCGGTCTTAATCAATTTGCCATTGTTCTATAATTCTCTTGCTTTCTGCAAATTTGTGTTCGTTTAAACATTCATGGCTAAACTTGCCATTAAAACTTTCTATATATTCGTTTTGAACAGACTTGACGGGTTCTATAAAATACAGCTTTGACACTGTTTATAAGTGCCCTTTGGTCTTAATGCTTTTCCTGAAAATTCAGATCTGTTATCAACCGCTATTATTTCAGGTAATGTATTGTAATCTTTCAATCTGCCTAATATTGAAACAACTCT
>JAITOB010000024.1 GCA_031290155.1 Endomicrobium sp.
ATTTTCTTGTGCTTCTTTAATCTTAACAATAATCCTTCTTGCTTATATATCGTTCCGTCTTTTTATGGTTTATATTAATTATATTAAATCCTTCGCGACTTAAAAGTATATGTATACTCGGGTTTCTATATCGCCGCTTTTCCTGTGCAATTTCTTTTATTCTTTTATTATATGCTCATCGTTGTTTTTTTATTTTTGATAATCAAAAACACAACGGTTTAATCCTATAAGTTTGCAAGCGCGACTATGCTATACCTGAAGATTTGAACAACTTCCAAAACAACTTTGGCGTTTAACTTTGGAAATTAATAGTTTTTGAGCCTTATTTCCCTTTAACGCTTTAATGCCACATCACTTATCCCCATATTTCCTGATTATATCTACAACTTTTACACTATTTTCGGCTTCCTTAATACCTCGCTCGCTAAATCTGCTCAGGTTCACTCTTTTTATCCCTCCCCTTTTTATTTTAACATTTTTCACTAACTTATAATTGGTCGCTTTTTAGTGGGAGCGATTATATAAAATAGATACTACAAATTTCCATTATACGAATGTATTACAATCTTAAGTTAAAAGTATTAAACTCCCGGATTCTTCCATAAAAGATTGATTTCAGGTTTAACAGAAATTATAAACGTCAAGACTGGCTGCCCGACCTGGACTCGAACCAGGAGACTTCTGCTCCAGAGGCAGATGTGTTACCAATTACACCATCGGGCAATTATTTTTTTAGTAAATAGAATCTAATAGAAAAAAATTATACTATAATGTTCCATTTTTCATCAAACGGATTCATTATAGCTTTAAAAAAAATTATGGAAGTGGCGGGAGTTGAACCCGCGTCCGAAAATGTTTCAGTAAGACCGCTACAGGCTTAGTTCGGAATTATTTATCTTATTTACAACGCCATCTCCGAACGGGATTACGTTATAAACCAGCACCGTTTTAATTTTATTTCAAACTGACGGTACAAGCCGTTTAAAACTAACCTGCTCTTGTCGTTTTATCCTCATAGCAGGTGTCTAAGGTAAAACGAAGCTGCATTAAGCAGCCATCGGCATTACTCCAAAACCTGTAGAAGGTTTAAAGTTCCGCATTGAAACGATGTTATCGTTATTTATTTTTCGGTCGATTTTTTCGGAGCCATCGACCAACTCCGACCTGTTGTCATTACATCTATCATTCCCGTCGAACCCTGTTCACCCCCGTTTTATTTGATACAATCAGAGATATATACCGCCGTATAACGGCGCATCTTGCTTGAATAAAATATATATTTATATCTTAATTTTCCCATTTTTATATCTTTTTTCTTTAAAAAAATTTCTTATAATATCGGCGCACTGCGCTCTTAAATACTTTTCCTTACAGCCTGTAACTTTTATTTGATGATTAAGTTTTTTACTAGACGCTATTTTGAACACGCTTTTACAGGCGCCGGCTTTATTATCAAAAGCGCTGAAAATAATTTTTTTTACTCTTGCATTTATCAAAGCGCCTGTACACATAACACACGGTTCAATTGTAACATATATGGAACAATCGTTCAAACGATAGTTTCTAAGTTTTTGTGCGGCTTTTTTCACCGCCAGAATTTCAGCATGAGCCGTAGGATCCGATAATACAATACATTTGTTAAATCCTCTAGCTATTATTTTATTATCTTTAACTATAACGGCTCCTACGGGAACTTCTTTTATCTTTTTAGCTTTATAAGCTTCTTTTAACGCCTGAAGCATAAAATAAGTATCATCTACAGCTTGCTTATTTTTCAAATTAGGGTTCCATTGTTTTTATGAAAAGCATGAATTATAATATTGAATAACGACAGATGGTATGTTTATATATTGATATTAATAAAACGGACATATATTTTAGCGCTATATTTTTATTGTTTTTTCCCAAATAATTCTTATTCCTTCTAAAGTTAAATCCGGTAAAATAATTTCTATTTCTTTTACATCGCTTAACATAAGAGCTGCCAACCCCCCGGTAGCAATTATGTGCTTTACTTCCATCTCTTTTTTTATTTTCGCGATAAGTTCTTTCACAAGACCAACGTAACCGAAATAAAGACCTGACTGCATACATTCAACGGTATTAGATCCTATTGATTTTAATGGTTTTTTCATTTCTATTTGCGGAAGCTGCGCAGATTTTAAACTGAGCGACTGGGCTACAATCACGGGTCCCGGGGCTATTGCCCCGCCTAAATATCTTCCTCTGGAATCTATACAGTCAAATGTTGTTGCCGTGCCAAAATCAATAACAACACAACCCCCGCCATAAAGAGAATACGCAGCCATAACATTTGCAATTCTATCGGCGCCGATTTCTTTAGGGTTTTCCGCTGCAAAAACAATTCCTCCGTTGTTCTTGTGATTTACAAAAAAAGTATTTTTTTTAAAATATTTTTTTATAAGTTCTCCAAAAACAACATTTAACGACGGAACAACGCTTGCAACAGCGACATCGTTTATTTTTTTTGCATCAAAGCCCGAATAAAAAAACATATTCATAAGCATTGTTGCATATTCATCGCAGGTTTGCCCTTTCCTAGTTGACATTCTCCAAATTTTCAATGGTTTTAATAAAACATTTCCATTTTTTACGTCAAATAAACCGGTTGTTATGTTCGTATTGCCGATATCAAGAGCCAAAAACATTATTATCCTCTTGTAAAAATATTGCTGCCGTTACTGTCTATAGCAACAATTAAAGGCATATCTTCAACTTCAAATTTATAAATTGCTTCCGGTCCTAAATCTTCAAAAGCAATCAAATCAGCCTTTTTCACAGTTTTTGAAATAAGAGCTGCAACGCCTCCGGTAGCAACAAAATAAACTGCGTTATTTTCTTTTATTGAGTTTACGACAATTTCTGTTCTTGCGCCTTTTCCAACTAAAAGTTTAACGCCTTCTTTTAGTATTCTTGGGGTAAAAGAGTCCATTCTTGAAGACGTTGTGGGTCCGCAGGCTCCTATAACAGCACCTGGTTTTGCAGATGTAGGACCGCAGTAATAAATTGCAATATTTTTTAAATTGATAGGTAATTCTTTATTACTGTCTAACATATCTATAATTCTTTTATGAGCAGCGTCTCTTGCTGTATAAATAATTCCGCTTAGCAAAATTTTTTGTCCTGTTTTTAAATCTTTAGTATTTAAAACCAAATCTTGTGCTTTTATTCTCATATTATAACCGTTTTTCTTCTGCAGGAATGACACTGAATGCTTACAGCGACAGGAAGCGAAGCTATATGCGTTGGACGTTTTTCAATAAATACCGCTAGAGCAGTAGTATTTCCGCCCAGACTCATAGGTCCGATATTTAGTTTATTAATATCGTTTAATAATTCTTTTTCTCTTTCAGCGTAAAAGGTAATTTTATTTTCACTGTTTATTTCACGAAGCAAAGCTTTCTTTGATATAAGTCCGACAGATGCAAAATCTCCGCCTATACCTACGCCAATAATCAGAGGAGGACACGCATTTCTGCCTTTATTATTCACAACGCTTAAAACAAATTCTTTTACCCCATCCCAGCCTGCCGAAGGAGCAAGCATTTTTAAAGCGCTGGCATTTTCGCTTCCGCCGCCTTTAGGTAAAAAAGTAATTTCTATTTTACTGCCGGATACTATATCGATGTAAATATTTGCAGGTGTGTTGTCTTTGGTATTTTTTCTTTCAAGAGGATCAGACACAATAGACTTGCGAAGATAATTATTTATATATCCTAAAGAAACTCCTCTATTTACGGCATAATAAATATCTCCGTCATCGATAAATACTTCTTTACCTAATTTTACAAAGAAATTTGCTATCCCGGTATCCTGACATAACGGAATTTGTTCTGTTTCGGCAATGTCCACATTTTTAATGATTTCTTCAAAAATATCTTTAGCAGTATCTTTTTCCAAAACAATACTTTGTTTTAGAGCTTTTAAAACATCTGTCGGAAGTTCAAAATTTGCTTTTGCGCATAAATTTTCAACAGCATTGCATATAATATCAGATTTTATCTTTCGCACTTTTTATATAACTCTTTTTCATCATAGTTTCAGTTATGGCTCTGCTTCTTTTTATGATCGTTTTTGCTCCGTAAAAAATTTTATCATAATTTAGTTTTTTAACGGCAATTTTTTCCTTTACCGCTTTTACGCCTACAGCAGCAGCAATCCTTGGGAAAATTTCCCAATCATTCATAGTAGGAAGGATTCTGTCAGGTCTTATTTTATTATCTGCTATACATAAAGCAAGTTCTCTCGCAGCTGTTATGCACATAGCGTCTGTAATTGTAGAAGCTCTTACGTCAAGCGCTCCGCGAAAAACTCCAGGAAATCCCAAAGAATTATTTATCTGATTTGCAAAGTCGCTTCTTCCTGTTGCAACTACGGCTGCTCCTGCTTCTTTAGCTTCCCAAGGCCAAATTTCAGGCGTAGGATTTGCACAAGTAAAGACTATTGGATTTTTTGCCATATTTTTTATCCACTCTTTCTTGATTATCCCAGGTCCCGGAGTTGATAAAGCAATAACTGCGTCAGTATTTTCCATGGCTTCTTTAATTCCGCCGCGGACAACATTTATATTTGTATCCAGCGCCAATGCCCATTTTTCAAGAAATGATTTTAAATCAAATCTTTCTTTATGAAGCGTTCCGCTTGAATCAACCATAATGATATTTGCAGGAGTTACTCCGTAAAGAACTAAAAGCCTTGATATACATATATTTGCAGCGCCTGCACCTATCATTGCGATTTTAACTTTGTCCATTTTTTTATTAACAACTTTTAAAGCATTTATAAAACCTGCAAGCGTTACAAGAGCTGTTCCCTGCTGATCATCATGCCATACAGGTATGCGGCATTCCTTTCTTAATATATTTAATATGGGAAAACATTTTGGCTGTTCTATATCTTCTAAATTTATGCCACCAAAAGACGGCTGCAATATTTTTACTGTTCGTATTATTTCATTTTCATCTCTTGTGTCAAGACATATAGGATATGCGTCAACGCCCCCAAGATATTTATATAAAAGAGCCTTCCCCTCCATAACAGGCATTCCGGCTTCTGGTCCTATATTGCCAAGTCCCAATACTCTTGTTCCGTCGCTTACTATCGCAACGCTGTTCCATTTATTGGTATACTCGTACACAAGTTCCGGATTTTTATAAATATCAGTGCATACCGCCGCAACTCCCGGACTATACCATATAGAAAAATCGTCAAGATTTTTTACTCTGCATTTAGGAACAACTTCAATTTTGCCCCTATAGAAAGAATGGAGTTTTTTTGCAATTACAGAAGGTTTTTGCGCCGCCGCCAAAAGTTTTTTAACATCAAGATTTTTCTTTTTATTCATTTTAATTTGCTGTTCAAATAAAAAAAATCATACACATTTTCCAGTAGAAAGGCTTCTACTAATAACTTTTTATTACTTATAAAGTAAATTTTTTTATCGCCGAAACACTTCTAAAATTCTTTTAGACTCGCAGACCTATGATCGTTATTGTATATCTTTCAATAGAAGGAGTCAATAGTTACTAATGCAACACTTGTCTTTGTTTGCAAAAGCAAAGCTCAAATATCTGTTTTACATTATAAACGAGGACGCAAAGAAAGAATAGATATAACACAAACGTCCTGAAAAAAATAATCGCCAAGAAAAATAAGACATGGGAAACGTAGTTGGTAGAAGGTAAGAGTGCACTTAAAAAGGAAGTTAAAAATTACAAAATCCATACCATAGGGCCAAAGCACACAATCAAACAATACCGTGCTTAATATGTTTGAGGAAACGCCTTAATTATTTTATACCTCAGACAGATTAAATTCACTGTTCTTATTTTTGTTGATCGTAATTCTATATTTTCATCTCTATTCTTTTTTTATAGCTTGTCTGCAATTTATCCCGTATTTGTTTTATGAAAGCTAAAATTACAAGCTTTCTTTTAACTCTTTTTGACCCTAAATCTATTTTATTAATATTAAAAGAAACTTTAAATTTTTTTTTAAACTACCTTTTTCTTAAAACGAGTATCTGACTCCCATGCTGCCGTAAAGGTTTCTGCATTTAATTCCTG
>JAITOB010000026.1 GCA_031290155.1 Endomicrobium sp.
ATGATTTGTTTCGTCAGATTTAATTTCTATTTCTTTTTCTTCTGTAAGCTCTTTTATAATATCTGCAAATCTTTTTGCAGGAATCGTAATCCCTCCTTCTTCTATTATCTCCCCGTTAAGAAAATAAATTACAAAATTGTCAAAATTCGTGTGTACCAGTATAATTTTATTTTTTTACACTAAGAAAAACGTCATATATATGTTTCTAACAATTTACACGTAAAATCAATGTGTTTTTGAACGATCGGAATTGTAAAAATCGTATGTATTTTATGGTTTTTGGTAGATGTTTGATAGACTAAAATTTAAAATTACCTATTTGCGTATCAAAATAGTTTTCCATTAGATGACTGTAATATTTCTCTGTAATACTTACCGAATAATGTCCTAATATTTTTGAAAGTTCATATATATTCTTTATGTTTCAGTAAATAGTGGGCTGAGAACGTATGCCTGAGACAGTGAGGACGATAGCTGCGGAAACCTAATTTTTTGATTTTCTGCTTGCGTTTTTTAGCTGTTCTAAATATTTCTGAAGATACGGAGGCATTTTTAGTATTCGGAATTTACGGTTTTTGGTTCTGAAATTTGTACTGTTATCTTCTGGCTTTATGCTTTCAATTTTTATTGTGTCTTTTTCAAAATCCACAAATTCCCAAACAATACTTAATATTTCTGATATTCTTGCTCCGATATAAAACCCTATGACATTAATTGTTTTCCATATCCCATTCTACAAGTTTGTTGCCAACATTTTTAAGTGTGGTGAGTTTGCGCTTCACCGTTGTATTCGCATTGCCTTTTTTTGCGCGGAAGTAACCGAGATAATTATTTTCTATTATATCCCAGTAGACATTTTTTGTCTAAACCTATCCCGCCTCCTCTGTTTTTATCTTCTTCATACTTTCCTAATTCTATATCTGCAAGTTTATTATTTTTAGATGAGCGGATTCATTTTTTTATACTTATATAATGGTTTGCCTTCCGATTGCTTGTCAATTAACTTTCATTTATCCTTTAATTAACATTGTTAAAAAACCTATCGCTGCAATAATTATATGTACAATAAAAATAAATGTAAAACAACCGCAGCCATATTCGCCAAAAAAAAGTAAAAAATAAAATAATCAAAATTACCCAGAACATATATTGCCCCTTTACTTTTTATTTTTGACCATCTATCCCGTAACCGTCATTACGATAAATTGAATATCTGCTTCTCAAGGGTATATAATTTTTGTATTCAATATATTAAAAGATACTGTTTTATATCAATTGGCATCATAGATGAATTGAAAAACAAGTAGACGGACGAGATAATCAATAAACTTTGTTTTTATTTTTATATTTATGGTATCATAGTGTGTTCGGTATTATCAAATATTTAGAGTAACAAAACTAGACTTTTTAATTTTTGAAAATTTTCTAGATAAATTTAATTTTATTTAACAATGTTTATTTTTTTAAGGTTACGGAATACTAAATGAAATATACGTTTAATAATATAAAACCGCTTTCTACAAAATCGCCTGATAATTTGGTTTTTTTAGACATTGAAACTACAGGCCTTGATCCTGTAAAAGGCGCAAAAATAGTTGAAATTGCAATGCTTAAACTGCGCAACGGAACTGAAGAGAGATATGAAAGTCTTGTAAACCCTGGCCAGCTGATACCTTTAGTCTGCTCTAGAATCCACTCTATTTACGATATTACTGTAAGAGATGCTCCGTCTTTTAACGATATTGCAAAGGATGTGATTTCTTTTATAGGAAACAATACCGTTGTATGTCACAACGCTCCTTTTGATTTATTTTTTGTTCATAAGGAACTCTATCAGGCTGGAATAACTGTGAAGTATATTTTTTATATAGATACTTTAAAACTCGCAAGACAATATTTCAATTTCGATTCAAATAGACTTAGCAGCATAGCAGACGGTATAGGTATTGAAGTGAAATTAAGCCACAGAGCTATGGCAGACGTTTTAACGATGTTTTCGGTTGCAAAATATATATTTGCAAATATGTATAGAAAAGGCATAGATATTATAGGACCTTCGCTATATGAATATAATCCTGCTTTGTCTGCTATCCCCCATAGTTTCTAATGCTTTTATTCTTTCTTCAATAGCCTTGTTTGGCGGAAATCCTGAAATTTTTGAAAAAAGAGTTTTGTTTGTTTTTCAGCAGAGGACTTGCAATACATCTCGGCGCAATAGTTTTTTTGTCGTTTAACCGCTGAACTGTGGAATTGCGTGAAATCTTTTTAAAGCATTTATAAGTCCCTGAGAATTTCTTGTTATCAAAGCGGCGGTTGCGTCAGCTTGAAATTTTCTTGTACGCGATACCGCAAATTTAATAAGTGCAGCTGACAAATATCTGTATATGTAGAAAGCTCCTGCAAAAGCAAATAAAAATAGTCGCGTTGTATTATTTTTAGAATTTTTTGTTCTTGCCGTTAATGCGTAACGCAACAGTAATTTCGCTGCGATAGTCGCAAAACCTATGCATACGATCATTATAAGCATAAGTCTTAATTCCTGATTCCTGTTTTCTATATGCGCCATAACGCCCTCAAGTTCTGTTTTTTCAAGAGTGTTAATAATGCCCCTTTGTTAAAACTATATAAGAATGTTTTGGGTTTCTTCCGGTGTTGCAAAAGCGTTTAACGCATCGTCATTTATTACATAAACTTTTGGGGTAGGAAGTCCTGCCGTTATAGCTGTATTTTCAACAATACGTATTATTTCGAGAGCGTTTTTAACTGTAAACTCAACTCCCGCGGCTGACAGGATAAAGCTTTGCCCTGCAGAATAACTTATTAAAATCCATAAAATTGCTATAACTGACACAATCGGCAGCACTTCTGCGGCCAATTGATTTGCAGCGTAAGTGCTGATGTATAGCTGCAAGGCTGGCCGTTGAATGTTCCTATAATACTCGCTAGTAGAATTACGACGTAAACTATTGCCGTTAGGCTTATAGGAAATAAAATCATAAGCCATACAGTTTTTCTGGAATTTGAATCGATAAAATCATAAATTGTCGTATTTGGCATTAGAATGAAACTTTAACGGGTTTTTTTGCTTCCTGTTCATTTTCATCAAATTTAAAGAAATCATGTTTTATAAAACCGAACATATTGCCTATGATATTGCTTGGAAACAATTCAAGTTTTGTATTTATTGCAAGAACATTTGAATTATAAAATCTGCAGCTTGCCTGTATTTTATTTTCAGTATCCGTTAGTTCTCTCTGAAGTTCTAAAAAATTTCCATTTGCTTTTAGATTAGGGTAATTTTCAGATAATGCAAAAAGATATTTTCAAGGTTCCAGACAATGCATTTTCAGTTTGAGATTTATTTGCAATGCCGCCTGTTATTCTGCATAGCGTCGTTTCTTGCTTTTATGACGTCATTGAGAGTATTTTTCCGTGAGCGGCGTAACCTCCTCCCCCCCCTGACAGTCTCAACAAGATTAAGTATTAAATCATAATGTCGCTTCATCTGCACTTCAATATCGCTCCAGGCTTTTTACTCTGTTTTTAAGTTTTATAAGGTTGTTGTAGATTGAAAGAATATACAATCCTGTAATAATAATTAACGATATACTAACCATAAATGCTGTTGACATAATTCTTCCTCGTTATTTTTGATTTAAATACATATCAGATACTGAAAGCATTGTTTTATAATATTCAAGCATTATTTTGTGTTCCTGAGTTTCATGTGTTTTATAAAGAGTTTTAGTCTTTGCGTCAAAATTAAAATACAGTATGCCTTCTGTTTCAATATTATACGAAATAGCTTTGTTGTCCGACAAGATGAGACCCTCGCTGTTAAATGCTATATGTTTTTTTGTATTGTCCAGAAGACTTGTGCCCGCAGCTGTGTATCCTTGCTTAGAAAGCGATAGATCGTATAAAGTAGGCATTATATCGATATGACTTGCTGCAAGATTTGTGTTAATTTCTTTTTTTAGATTTTTGGGCACGTATATATACATAGGCACGGCATATCTTTTAAATAAATTTTCAGGAGTTGATACGTTAAACTCTCTTAAATTATGATCGCCGGTTATTACGACAATGGTGTTTTCTGCAAGCCCTGAGTTCTTTACCGCTCTTAAAAATTTCGCCGCTTCCCTGTTTGCAAACTGGTAAGTTTCAAAAATTTTTTTGCCGTATTTTTTTTCATTAGGCATCATCTGCAGAATTTCTTTTGGAATTTCAAGTTTTAAAGGTTTATAATACGGCGGCGTTTTATAAGGCGGATGCGTGGCTGTTGACATTGCATAAATAAATTTAGGAACCCCGTAATTATTTTTAAGTTCTCTCAAAACAATTTCAAAAAATTGTCCATCATTTATACCCCATTCATGCCTGTATTTATTTTTTATTGACCCTTCTCCGTAAATTTCGTCAAAACCCTGAACTTTTAAAAATCCTTCGATTCCGCGCCACGCAAGGCTTCCGCCGTATACTAGTTTTGTCAGGTATCCTGATTTTTTATAAGGCAGGACTATAGAGCTTGAAAAATTATTAAAAGCTTTTGGGGTCTGCGTAATTTGAATAGAAAAAGGTCTTTGAGGCATATTCAATACCGTGGATTCCAGACAGTGTATTGTTATTCTTCCTGCAGCTAAAAAATTGTAGAGTACGGTATCTTCATCAAAATGCTGTTTTAATTCTCCCAGTACATCAAAGTTATCATTGTTATATAAAATAGGCAGTTCGCCGAAACTTTCTAAAATAATTAATACAACGTTTGGTTTTATTTTTTCGGCTGTCGCATTTTCAATTGAAACTTTATTGAGTATTGAAAGATTAACGCCACGCTTGTTAATTTTAAGTTTTTCTGCAATATCAAATTTATCATTACTTTGTTCTATTTTTGCCTGAACCGCATCCGTAAGCGCATACAGGCTTGTTATAGGAATATCGTTTATAAAAGAGTTTGGAGATATCTGGGTATAAAATTTCCCTAGAGGGAACATTAATATCGTTCCGCGCGCAAGGAGGAATGTTAAAAAGGGAACAAGAATAATTATAAATATTTTAAGAAAAATATTAAGCAAAGAAGTATCTATAATACAATTGTTGGCAGCTAGTTTTTTTGCAGTTGATGAAACAAATTTGTATATAACAAAACTTGAAAATATCAGAATAAGCAAAGCTATGGGGAAACGCCAGTCGCGTATTATTGTTTTTATTAAAGAATAAGTATCGTCTGCAAAAAAATCAAAAAATAAAATATTTATATGTTCGCTGAAATATGTGTAAAATCCAAAGTCCACTGCGTTTATCGATACGATAACAGTAAAAACAATCCAATAATAAATTTTAATAAAGAAAACAGTTTTTTTAAACAATTTTAAATTTCTTATAATTAAAAAAACAGTAAAAATAATTATAACTAAAGCATTTATATATGCAAGCATTGAAAGGTCAAATCTCATACCTAGTAAAAATGCTTTAAAAATATAGCCGTAAAAGCCTTTCAATGAAGAAATATTTTTAAAATAAAAGAAAAAGAATATCCTGTAAATTGTTGTTGCAGCAAATGCCGCAGTATTTAAGGGTATTATTTTAAGCAGACAGTCAAAGTATTTTTCAAAATTAAATGCTTTTCTCATATCATAATCATAAATAATAAAATGCGGACCGCACCGGGATGCTTATATTTTTTATATTTTACATTAATTTGACTTTTTTATATTTAACGGCTATAATTTTAACAGGGTATTTTTATACAATCCACTGAAATACGTTGTATTTGTTAAATCATCTCTTAAAATTTTTCAAAATTTGTAAGTACATTTAAAGCAATATTTAAATTTTATATTTTCAAGAAATTAAGCGCTGCTTTCTTCTTTTCCTGCATTTGCTTTGGTTATATTTTTCTAGAATTTTAAGAATTCTTAAAAAAGTGATATAATTTTAAGTATATAAATTGTACAAAGTTTTTTAAAGGAAAATAAAAATGAGCAATCGCGAAGGCAATATAGATCTTCCTTTAATTCACGAGGGAAAAGTTAGAGACGTTTACGATTTAGGGCAAAGCTATTTAATTGTAGCTTCTGATAGAATTTCCGCTTTTGATTATGTCATTCCTACCATAATTCCGGATAAAGGTAAAATTCTCCATAAACTTTCAATGTTTTGGTTTGATTTTGTTCAAGGCACAATGCCAAATCATATTATAACCGGCAGCTTTGATAGTTTTCCTACAATGCTGAAAAAATATGAATATCTGCGCGACAGGTCTATGATAGTAAAAAAAACTAACAGAGTTGATATGGAGTGTATCGTTAGAGGATATCTTGCCGGGTCAGGGTGGCAAGAGTATAAAAAATCACAGACAGTTTGCGGTATAAAATTATCTGAAGGTCTTAAAGAGTCCTCAAAGCTGCCCGGAGCTATTTTTACTCCGTCAAGTAAAGAAGAAGGCGGAAAGCACGATGAAAATATTTCTTTTGAAGAAATGCTAAAAAGAGTGGGACAAGATACTTCCGAAAGTTTACGGAGAAATTCTCTTAGATTGTATGAAAAGGTAAGCGGATATTCTATTTCAAGAGGAATAATACTTGCAGATACAAAACTGGAATTTGGTTTCTACGACAGTCAATTGATATTAATAGATGAAATTTTTACTCCGGATTCGTCAAGATTTTGGGAAGCTGGTAAGTATGAAGAAGGCAAACCTCAGGACAGTTTAGATAAACAATATGTGAGAGATTATCTTGAGCATATAAAATGGGATAAATCGTCACCGGCCCCGGAACTTCCTAAAGATGTTGTTGAAAAAACTATGGAAAAATATATCGATGCTTATGAGAAACTGACTGGGAGAAAGTTTTGATGTTTAAGATAGAAATTCTTATGAAAAAGGGCTATAAAAATTCACATGGGGAACATATATTGTCCGATATTTGTGGTATCGGCATTAAAAATATAACAAAAGTTGAATATTCGCCGTTATATGTAATTGACGGCGACATAAGTTCTGTTGAAACTGAAACAATAGCAGCGGAACTGTTAAGTGATAAAATCACTGAGACATATACCGTAAACAGCTGCTCCCAAACGAACTGTGGTCAGTCACTGCCGTCAAAACCCGCAATTAATAATTCAATGAACTGCATAGTAGAGGTTTGGTATAAGAAAGGTGTTACCGACACAGTTTCCGGAAGTGTAGTAAAAGCTGTAAAAGATTTAGGAATTTCAAAGAAAATTGAAGTTAAAACGGGACATAAATATTATTTACACGGTAAAATTTCACAAACAATTTTAAATAAGATAGTAATAAAATTGCTTGCAAATACATTAATCCAAGAGTACAAAATAAAATGAAAAGCGCTGTCAATTGCAAGATTATTGAAATATTAAATTTATCAGATAATCAGTTAATTAAATTAAGCAGAAATAATGTTCTTTCATTGTCGATTGAAGAAATGAGAGAGATTCAGAAATATTTCGAAAAGCTTAAAATCAATCCCACCGACATTGAAATTGAAACAATAGCTCAGGCGTGGAGCGAACACTGCAAGCATAAAACCCTGACGGGAATAATAGAATACACCGAATATGCGGACGTCCAGACAAAAAGAACATACAATAATCTCTTAAAAGAAACTATTTTTAAAGCCACTGTAGAACTAAATAAAAAATGGTGTTTATCTGTATTTAAGGATAATGCCGGAGTTATTGAATTTGATTCTAAAAATGGAGTTGCTTTTAAAGTTGAAACTCACAATCATCCGTCAGCGCTTGAACCGTACGGAGGTTCTGCAACAGGAATAGGCGGGGCTATAAGAGATATTTTGGGTGTTGGACTTGGAGCAAAACCTTTAGCTAATACCGATGTATTTTGTTTTGGAGATCCAAATACTAAAGCTTATAAAATTCCTGAAGGCATGCATCATCCTAAAAGGATAGCAAAAAGCGTTGTATCCGGAGTTAGGGATTATGGAAACAGGATGGGAATACCTACCGTAAACGGGGCTGTTTATTTTGACGACGGTTATATGGCAAATCCGCTTGTTTACTGCGGGACTATGGGAATAATCCCAAAAAATAAAATAGAAAAAAAAGTTAATTCCGAAGATTTGATTTTAGTTGTCGGAGGAAGAACAGGCAGAGACGGAATACACGGAGCTACTTTTTCTTCAATTCAGCTTGATCAAGAATCAGACGTAAGCGCTGTCCAGATAGGAAATCCTATAATTGAAAAAAAAGTATTAGATGCAATGTTAAAGGCAAGAGATTTAAATCTTTACAGAGCGGTTACTGACTGCGGAGCGGGCGGATTATCCAGCGCTGTGGGTGAACTTGGAGAAAAAACCGGCGTTGTTGTTTATCTGGATAAAGTCCCTTTAAAATACAGCGGGCTTAGTCCGTGGGAAATATGGATTTCGGAAGCGCAGGAAAGGATGGTTTTTGTTGTTCCTCCAAAAAATAAAAATAGAATTGTTGAAATATTTGAAAAAGAAAATGTTGAAGCGGTTTTTATCGGAAAATTTACAAGAGATAAAAAACTTACTCTTAAATATAATAATGATGTCATAGCAAGTATGGATATGGAGTTTCTTCATAACGGTGTGCCTAAACCCACGAGGTATGCTGTTTATAAAATAAAAGAAGAAAAGTTGCAAAAACCGGTTAAAATGAGTGTCGGTGAAATTTCAAAAGCCTTAAAAGCTTTGCTTTCAGATTTAAATATATGCTCTAAAGAATGGATTATAAGACAATATGACCACGAAGTTCAAGGGCAAACTGTTGTAAAGCCGCTCCAAGGAAATAATATTGGGATATCGGGTCCGGGAGATGCCGCTGTTATTTTTCCTTACACTGTAATAAAGGGCACAAAGAAAGGTATTGTTTTGTCTAACGGGTTAAATCCTCAGTATGGTAAAATAAACACATATAAAATGGCGGCGTCTGTTATAGAGGAATCTTTAAGGAATGCAGCTGCTGTTGGAGCTGATATTGAGAAAGTTGCGGTGTTAGATAATTTCTGCTGGGGAAATCCCAATAAACCGGAAATTTTAGGAAGCCTTGTGCGCGCGGCGAATGCTTGTTATGATATGTCAAAAGCTTTTGACATACCCTTTATATCAGGCAAAGACAGCTTGAATAATGAATATTCTATAGGCGGAAAAAAATATTCAATACCTCCAGCGCTTTTAATATCTGCGGTAGGCGTTATTGAAGACGTGTCAAAAACTGTTACAATGCCTTTAAAAAATAAAGATAATAAGATATTTCTTATTGGAATTACAAGAAATGAACTCGGCGGTTCTGTATTTGCCAAAATAAACAATATTAAAGACGGCGTAGTGCCTGACGTGTACCCAAAGGAATCTAAAGATATAATGAAAAAGATTTATAGGGCAATAAATAAAAATTTAATAGAGTCCTGCCATGATTGTTCTGAGGGCGGGTTTGCAGTTGCGGTTAGCGAAATGGCCTTTGCAGCAGGGAAAGGCGTAGTAATAAATACAGATGCCGTTAAAACCGAGGATGTTTCTATGAGTCCTGCAGAAATATTATTTTCAGAATCCAACGGCAGATTTATTGTTGAAGTAAAACATAAAAATGAATTTAAATTTCAAGAAATTTTTAAAGGCGCGGTTTTTGCAGAAGTTGGTTATGTAGGCGATAATGAAAATATAGTCTTTGAGAGCAAAAAAAATAAAATAAAAGTAAAAGAAAATGCAGAGAATTTATTAAAAATATGGCAGAGTACTTTAAATTGGTAAAATATGAAAAAAGTTAAAGTTTTAATTTTAAGAACTGCAGGAACAAACTGCGATTATGAAACACAAGCTGCTTTTGAATTATGCGGTGGATTTGTAGAACGCATACATATTAACGCGCTTATTGAAAAAAAAGATAAAATTTTTGAATATGATATTTTGGCTTGTCCGGGCGGATTCTCGTATGGCGACGATATAGCTTCCGGTAAAATATTATCAAACGAAGTAAAAAATAAGCTCGGCGATAAAGTGAAAAAGTTTGCGTTAAGCGGCAAGCCGATTATCGGAATATGCAACGGATTTCAGGTTTTTGTTAAAATGGGACTGCTTCCCGATCCAAATATTTTTGAACAGATTTCTACTCTTTCTTATAATGATTCTGATAAGTTTGAATGCCGGTGGGTTTATTTAAAAACCGAAAAGAGAATTAACGGCGAATCTAATTGTATCTGGACTAAAAAACTGCCTGACATTGTAAGTTTGCCCGTAGCTCACGGCGAGGGAAAGTTTATTCCAAATGATAAAAAGCTTTTAGATGCTTTAAATAAAAATAATCAGATTGTTTTTAGATATACTTCAAAAGACGGCGGCAAGCCCGAATATCCTTTAAATCCAAATGGTTCCGTAGAGCAGATAGCCGCAGTATCCAACATAAAAGGCAATGTTTTTGGACTTATGCCTCATCCTGAAAGATATGTTTTTACTTTACAGCACCCTGCAAGGGAAGGATTTGATTCAGAGTACGGCTGGGGGAAAGTCATTTTCCAAAATGCTGTAGATTTTGTAAAGTAAAAACTATATTAACAAAAAATTAACATAATATATATAAATAAAGCAAATATGCAAAGGAGTAAAATGACAGCATTAAAATTTACAGAATTAAATTTATCAAACGAAATACTTAAGGCAGTCGAAGATTTAGGATTTGAAGAAGCTACGCCTATTCAAAGTTTGTCAATTCCCAAGATGATGAAGGGGTTAGATATTATCGGGCAAGCTCAAACAGGCACTGGTAAAACAGCGGCTTTTGGTATCCCTGTTTTAGAAAAAATAAATCAAAAAAATAGAGCTGTTCAGACAATAATTTTATGTCCTACAAGAGAGCTTGCAATACAAGTTGCGGAAGAATTAAAACTTTTTTCAAAATATAAAAGAGATGTTAAAATAGTATCGGTTTACGGCGGTCAGCCTATTCAAAGGCAGATAATTGCTCTTTCAAAAGGCGCCCAGATTGTTATAGGAACCCCCGGCAGAGTTATAGATCATTTGGAGCGTAAAACACTTAAGCTTAATACGGCTTCAATTGTAGTTTTAGACGAAGCAGACGAAATGCTGGATATGGGGTTTAGAGACGATATAGAATTAATTCTAAAAAATATGTCGGAAGAAAGACAGACTGTCTTTTTTTCAGCCACTATGCCAAAAGAATTTTTATCTCTTGCAAAAAAATATCAGCATCATCCTGAGATTATAAAGGTTATAAGTGAAAAATTAACCGTTCCTTTAGTTGAGCAGTATTATTTTGATATAAGAGAACATCAAAAACTTGAAACGCTTACCAGATGTCTTGATATGTATTCTCCCAGTCTTTCAATTGTCTTTTGCAATACGAAAAAAAGAGTTGACGAAGTAACTTCTTCTCTTCAAGCAAGGGGTTATTCTGCAGATGCAATCCACGGAGATATAAATCAATCACAAAGAGACAGAGTAATGGCAAAGTTCAAAAGCGGTTCTATAGAGCTTCTTATAGCTACCGATGTTGCGGCAAGAGGAATAGATGTTGACGATATAGGTATGATTTTTAACTATGATATTCCTAAGGATGATGAGGATTATGTTCACAGGATAGGAAGAACGGCTAGAGTAGGGAAAACAGGCAAAGCGTTTAGTTTTGTTTCCGGAAAAGATATCTATAAACTGAGAGATATTCAAAAATATACAAAAGTAAATATTAAAAGATCTCAAGTCCCGTCTCTTAGAGACGTTGAGAATACAAAAGTAACAATGATGCTTGATAAAGTAAAAGAATCGCTGAAAGAAAAAGATGTTGAAAAATATGTAAGAATGGCGGAATCTTTAATTTCTGACGAAACTACTTCGCTAAATATTGCGGCTGTTCTTTTAAAGATGATGTTTGTCTCAGAAAAGAAAGAACAAGAACAAAGAGCGGATGTATTTACAAATTTAAATGACAGTTATTCGTTTACGGGCGCAAGAGGACGCGGTATGGTCAGACTGTTTATAAATATAGGTAAAAAGGATAATGTAAGAGCCGGAGATTTCGTAGGAGCTATTGCGGGTGAAGCAGGAATAAGCGGAAACTTAGTAGGCAATATTAAAATTCTAGAGTCATTTTCATTCGTAGAAATTCCAAAAGAACATGCTGATAATGTAATTAATGCTTTGCATTCAAGCAATATTAAAGGTAAAAGAGTTTCTGTTGCGCTTGCAAGAGCGTCAAATCCTGAACAATAATTCGGCGATTTATAGTTTTTTAAATATGTTTTAAAGATGCAATGGTGGTTTGAAAATTAAATTTGATAATAAAAGGCAGGAAAAATTTATATGCCGCTGTTTGAATTTATTTGTAAGAAATGCAGCACAAAATTTGAGACGCTTGTTTTTAATGACGAAAGTATAGTATGTCCTGTATGTAAAAGTGGTGAAATTGTAAAACAGTTCTCGAGTTTCATATCTAAGACATCATCTTTGTTTAGCTGTCCTTCAGCAGATTGTTGTGTGCCAGCTTCCGACTGTGAACATAAATGTTCAGGGGGGGGATGTTGTTGTCATTAATAAGTGTTAGACGGGTTATAAGCACATACCGCGTAAATAATAAGACATCTATCAATATAAAACTAAACACAGCGCCGTAGAGTTTTTTTTTTGTGTTGCCGATTGTTCAGTTAATTTCTTTAGATGTTTAAAGACGTTTAACAACAATTTTAATTTAATTTAAAATATTAATTAATGTTTTTTCTTTGTAATTGATTATTGGAATTTCTATTTACGACTCTTTTAGCCGCAGTATTTGTTTTACTGGCTGTATTTATTTATACGCTGCGGTGTGCTGGAGGACTTAAACACAATCAAGATAAATATTTATATGATGTCTTTAATTTTATATGCGGTGGCATTGCTGCCTTCAGTTTATTTTGCTTTGACTCTTATATTTTTTATTTGCTACGAACTCTCTAGAAAAAGTAATTTTAAAACCATATCTATAAAATTACTTTACTTCATTGTTATTACAATATTTATACTTCTGCTTAAAAATAATTAACTTTTATAAAAAAGTTGTTGTTGTTTTATAAGTTTAATATAAATAACAAAAGCGACAAAAGTTTTAATTAGAACTTTTGTTTTTTATAAATAAAGATTAATTGAATTATATGACTATTTTATTTGGCGTATTGTATAAAAATTTTTATACTTTGGCGAATGAAAAGTTGAAAGATATTTTAGGAAAAATCTTATTTCTTGTATTCCGTAAAATTTTATAATAGATAACACTGAATACTAATAAAATAGAAGATAAAAATTTGTGATATTTAGTATTATTGAATAATAACACTTGACAAAATATAATAAGATTTATAACATTTAATTAGAAAGTGAGAATTAATAATAAACAATAATAATGGAAAATAATGGATATAAAAGAGCTTTCCAGATATTTAGGAATTGGAAAGTCAAAAATATATAATTTAATAAGAATGAAAAAATTCCAGCTTCAAAAATTGGAAGACAGTGCAGATTCTCTAAAGATGTAGTTGACTGCTGGCTTAGATATAAAATAATTACTAAGAAAGAAGATACATCTAAAGAAAATAAAGGTACGTCTTAAAATATAAATTCAATGTCAGATAAATAAAAGTGGTGCATACACTCAATATTAGGAGGTGTTGCAATGGCAGAAAAAATACGTAAAATTGGCGTAAAAAGAGAATCGGGTTATCTATACTTTATTGATAAACAAGGTGATGTTTCAAGAGCTTTGATGACAAGAGGCGGAAAGAAAGGCGGAAAGCCGTCAAAAGTAGAAAAAATTGGCGTGAATAAGGAAAAAGGGTATCTTTATTTCATTGATAAGCAGGGCGATATTTCGCGGTCAATTATGAGCAGGGGCGGGAAGAAAAAAATAAAAAAAACTGTTAAGAAAACAGTAAAAAAAGTCGCAGTTAAAAAAGTTATTAAAAAGTCAGTAAAAAAAGGCAAAAAGAAATGAGTTTAATATAAATTTTTTTAAGGCTTCGGCGAAGTAAATACTGAAGCCTTTTTTGTTATTTTAAAATATTTTTATTACAGTATAATTTAGGGAATATTAGTTTATCGTTACGTATAGGATGAATGTTATTTATCCTGTATAGGTTGTTTTTTGGATTTGTTAATGAAAAATTTTTCAGCGGTAATACTCGCGGCTGGCGCAGGTACAAGAATGAAATCTTCTTTGCCTAAAGTCACGCATAAACTTTCAGGCAAGCCTTTATTAAAATGGGTTATTGATTCTGTTGCTTCTTTAAATCCTGACAATATAGTTATTGTTCTTAACCGCGATACTGAAGTCTTAGAAGAATCTTTATCCGGGAAGAATATAAGAATTGTTTATCAGGAAAAACTGCTCGGTTCAGCAAATGCTGTAATGCAGGCAGAAAAAGTTTTAAAAAATTATAAAGACAGTATTTTGGTTTTGAGTGGAGATGTGCCCTTGGTTAGGTCTTCCACTTTATCATCTTTAGTAAAGAACAGTAAAACGACAGGCGCTTCAGTTACAGTTTTGGCCGCGCAGGTTGAAAATCCTTTTGGTTACGGAAGAATTATAAGAAACGGTAATTTTTTAGAAAAAATTGTTGAGGAAAAAGATGCAGCATTTGCTGAAAAGCAAATAAAAGAAATAAATTCAGGTATTTATTGTTTTGATGAGAATCTTTGGAAAGCTCTTTTAAAAGTAAAGCCTAATAATATAAAAAAAGAGTATTATATAACTGATACAATTTCCATACTTAAGAAAGCCGGCAAAAAAATTTCTTTATTTTTAATAAAGGATTCTTATGAAATTAAAGGCATAAACGACAGAACAGAACTTTTACAGGCAGAAAATATATTAAAATATAAAAAAGTAGAAGAGCTTTTAAGCAGCGGTGTCAGTATTGTAGATGCGAATAATATATATGTATCTTATGATGCAAAAATTGGGTGCGACACTATTATTTATCCCGGTGCTTTTATAGATACGGGCGTTTCAATAGGAAAGAATTGTATAATAAAAGGCACAAATTATATAATAAACTCGCAAATAAACGATTCAAGCACCATATTGTATTCTTACATAGAAGGCGCGGTTATAGGTAAAAAAGTTAAAATAGGTCCCTTTTCGCATATAAGGCATGGGTCTGTTTTAAAAGAAAATGTTAAAATAGGCAATTTTTCAGAAACAAAAAAAGCTACAATAGCAAAGAATTCTAAAATTAATCACCTCTCTTATATCGGCGATGCCAAGATTGGAAAAGATGTAAACATAGGTGCAGGTACTATAACATGCAATTACGACGGAATAAAAAAACATCAGACGCTTATAGGTGCAAAATCATTTATTGGTTCTAATGTGAATTTTATAGCTCCGGTCAGAATAGGTCAGAATGTTTTAGTTGCCGCGGGTTCTACTATAACCCGTAATGTTTCATCTGGGAAAATTGTAATCGCAAGAGCAAATCAGGAAGTAAAAAACAAAAAACAGTAAGTAAATAATGTAAAGAGGGACGGGCATTATGAAGCTTAATATTATTTCGGGTAATGCTAATATTGAATTATCAAAACAAATTGTAAACAAACTAGGAATTGAATTAAGCAGAGCAAAAGTTGGACGTTTCAGCGACGGCGAGATTGAGGTTAAAATTGTTGACAATGTACGAGGTTCTGATTGCTATATAGTTCAGCCTACAAATTATCCCGTCAATGAAAATTTAATGGAACTTCTAATTATTGCAGATGCGTTAAAAAGGGCCTCTGCAAAGAAAATAATAGCAGTTGTACCTTATTATGGATATGGCAGGCAGGACAGGAAATCTGAACCCAGAGTTCCTATTACGGCAAGACTAGTTGCAAACCTGTTTGCCACCGCAGGAATCACAAGAGTAGTAACAATGGATTTACACGCAGGACAAATCCAGGGATTCTTTGATATTCCTATCGATAATCTTTATACTTTACCGGTAATTTTAAGTTATTTTAAAAAAAAGAAATTAGACGATGTCGTAATTGTTTCACCGGATTCCGGTGGTGTGGAAAGGGCAAGAAGTTTTGCTGAGCATCTTAACGCAGGGTTAGCGATTGCCGATAAAAGAAGGCCGCATCCCAATGAAGCAGCGGTTATGAATATTATAGGTAAAGTAAAAAATAAAACATGTATAATTTTAGACGATTTGGTTGACACTGCAGGAACTTTTACAAAAGTTGCCGAGGTTATTAAAGCAAAAGGAGCAAAAAGAGTTTTTGCGGCCGCTTCTCACGGAGTGCTTTCTGGAAATGCCAAACAAAGAATTCAGGATTCTTGTATAGAAGAACTTGTTATAACAGATTCAATTCCTTTATCGAAAGACGAACATGTGGAAAAAGCAGTGGTTTTAAGTATTGCCCCAATTTTAGCAGAAGCTATAATTAGGATTTCAAAAGATGAATCAATAAGCGCTCTTTTCTTGTAAAAGTATAAGAATAATATAATAAATAATATATGATATGACCATAACAAACAAAAAAAAACGTATCAATAATGTCTTTGTATTTAGTTGTTCTTATAAAATAATATAAGTATATGTATGGTTATAATAACAATGGGGGATTTCAATGAAGGAAGTAATTTTGGATGTGGAACTAAGAACTATGGGCTCAAAAGGAAGTCTTGCGAGCTTGAGAAAAGATGGTAAAGTTCCTGCAGTGTTTTATGGAAAGGATATCAAGCCGGAATCTATAGCTGTAAACTCAAAAACTTTTGTTTCAATAATAGAAACAAATGGAGCAAATGTGATTATAGATTTAAACTTTAAAGACGGTAAAAAAGCTGCAATTGTAAAATCATTACAAAGAGATATTTTAACTCAAAATCCTATACATATAGATTTTCGTTCAATTTCACTTGAAGATAAAGTGGAAGTTTTTGTTCCTATTCACATTGACGGCGTTGCCAGCGGGGTGAAAAATTTCGGCGGCGTTATGGAGTTTATAGTTAGAGAAGTTAAAGTATCAGCTTTGCCTAAGGACATTCCTCAAAAAGTCAGCATTGATGTAAGCGCATTAGGTATAGGGGACAGAATAACTATTGCGGATTTACCTGAAATAAACGGTGTGCAATACGTTCAAGATACATCTACGTTGATAGTCCACATTGTATCCGTGTCCGTTGAAGAGGAAAAGCCTGTAGCTGCAGCTGAAGGAACAGAAGCAGCACAGCCTGAAGTAATAAGTAAAGGCAAGAAAGATAAAGAAGGCGAGGAAGGAACAGCAACGCCTGCAACAGGCGGAGTAAAAAAATAATAGAGCTCTTATAATTTTAAATATATCTGTAGTCGTTGTTTTAAAAAGCAGTGATCTTTTAAAAGTAACTTAGATTTAAACTATAATCATAACGGGATTGCTTTAGTTTATGAATAAGCAGATGAGTCTTTTTGTAGGGCTTGGTAATCCGGGCCAAAAATATGAAAATACCAGACATAATTTTGGTTTTGTTGTTTTAGATGAAATAGCAGAATCAAAACATCTGAAATTTAAAACTTGGGATAATATTGCAGAAATTTCTTTTTATAAGAGTAATAATGGTAAAGTATGGTTTTTAAAGCCAATGACTTTTATGAATCTCTCAGGAGATGCAATTTCTTCTTTTGCAAAATATTATAAAATTACAAGTGAAGAAATATTTGTTTTTTACGATGATTTTTCAATACCGCTTGGTGAATATAAAATAAGAATGTCAGGTTCTTCCGGCGGACATAACGGGATAAATTCTATAATAGAACATATGCATACCGGCGATTTTCCAAGGATGAAGCTTGGTATAGGGCCTCTTTTGAGGTTTATGAACGCTGCAGATTTTGTATTGTCGCAGTTTTCACAAGAAGATAGAGAAAAGATAAATTTAATAAAAAAAATAAGTGTCAAAGTTTTTGATGAGATATGCATATCAGGACTTGATAAAACGATATCCAGATTTGCAAATATAAAATTATGATTAAAAAACAGCAAGATGATAAAACCTCAAAAATAATGAAATGCTCCAAAGGATTTGTCAACGGACCTTGCGGAAGTTTTGTTAATGGCAAATGTGAAACAGATCAAACTAAAAACTGCATATGGGTTTTGATTTATGAAAAATTAAAAGAGACCGACCGGTTGAAAAATTTTGTTAATCAATATATACCGCCTAAAAAAAATTAATTATTCATACGTTTTTTTTGAATAATCTTCAGTATAGTAGAGATAATTGTGATAAACACCACTAAGGGAGATTTAAACGTTGAAATTTAAAGAAAAATTAAAATCAAATAAATTTTTGATAACAGCGGAATTATTTCCTCCAAAAGGCGTTGACATTTCTTCTTTTTTGCGTAGAGCGGACTGTTTATCTGGAATTGACGCTGTAAATGTTACTGACAATCAGAGAGCGTCTATGAGAGTAGGATCTCTGGCTATGAGTAAAATTCTTCTTGAACGCGAGGTAGAGCCTATTTTACAAATTACCACAAGAGATAAAAATAGAATTGCGTTGCAGTCTGAATTATTAAGTGCAAGCGTTTTAGGGATAGAGAATGTTTTGCTTTTAAGTGGAGATCATCCGGATACCGGTGAGTATGCCGGAACAAAAGCGGTGTATGATTTGGACACCATACAACTTATAAAAACTGCAAGACTTTTAGAAACTGGTGTAGATTTAGCAGGAAAAGTGTTGCGCGGCAGTCCTAAATTCTGTGTCGGCGGAGTTGTAAATCCATCGGCGCAGCCGAGTGATTTACAAGCGTTAATGTTTGAAAAAAAAGTAAAAGCAGGAGCTGAGTTTTTTCAAACGCAGGCAATTTTTGACGTAAATGCCTATAAGGATTTTTTTAATAAAATAAAAAATCTTAAAATAAAAGTTTTACCCGGCATTATTCTTATTAAATCTCCTAAATTTGCGCAATTTCTGCAGTCGCTTTCCGGTATAAATATACCGCAGGAAATAAAAGATAGAATATGTTCTGTTTCTGATCCTTTAGCCGAAGGTATAAAGATATGTTCTGAAACTATTAATGTGCTTCGTTCCTTTGCGGACGGAGTTCATATAATGGCAATTGGCACAGAAGAATATATACCGGAAATAATAAAAAATAGTTTATAATTGGATAGGCGTTATAAAGAATACAGAAAGAATAGCGGTTATTTTATTGATGTTTGTCGTTTTTTCGCAAAGCACTTTTGCGGCATCTGCATGAACAGCTTTTTTTGTTTCTTAAAAATGCCTCAAAATGCAGTTCAAGCAGCTTTAGCGGGTATGACTGCTTTTTTAGCAACATCGTATCTTTTTCAGATCCTGCGGCCATGTCTTTTGTTGATAAGTATAATATATCAGCGTCTTATGCTGTGCATTTTCAAAATTCCGGTTACTATTCTTTCAGTTTTACTGTGCCTTTATACTTTGCCGAATCTTCGGATAAAATCGGTGTAAAAATTTCTTATCGTAGTTTTGATTATGGGAAAATAGACAGATATGTTGAAAGCGCAGATGGTGATTACGTGCAAAACGGTATATTTACCGCGTCTGACGCTGTTACGCAAATAAGTTTTGAATATAAATTTTATAAAATTTATCATACGGAGGAAGTTTTAAATACATATGCCAAGACATAGACGGCAGTAAGCTTGCGGAAATAGGCCGATATGTCTGTTTTATTTTTCTCAAAAGACAATTTTGGTCTGTAACTGGCGCGTTTGAAAATATCGGACCGCGTATTAAAGGTTATCCTCTCCCTTCAAGCCTTTATAT
This sequence comes from Endomicrobium sp., assembly GCA_031290155.1. Taxonomy (GTDB): domain Bacteria; phylum Elusimicrobiota; class Endomicrobiia; order Endomicrobiales; family Endomicrobiaceae; genus Endomicrobiellum. The sequence continues at coordinate 19,765 of JAITOB010000026.1, forward strand.
TTCTTATACGGATATTTTTGTAGATTCCTTTAATTTTGCGATTGAACTTAAATATTTTACCGACACTGCAATGTGGTTTAAAGCTGCTGTGGAAGTCAATAAAAATAATATGTTTTTTAAGAGGCGGTTACAGCTGTCCTCTTAATAATGACAATCAGACTTTAGGGGAGTGGTATCAAAGAAATTTAACATTAGGTTTTGGTTTCAATATAAAGCTTATATCGATAAACTATGCATGGTTTCCTTTTGGACAGCTTGGCTGCACAAATATATTTTCTTTACAAGCATAGTTAAAAAATGAAAAATATAAACATATTTGTTATCAGATTTTCAAATAATATTTTTAAAATATTATTGTTATTAGTTATTGCCGTATTAATTTCTTTTATGCAGGCTAATAGCGCAGATATTTTAAGCGATAGATTAAAAGATTTAGCATCTTCTTCGGCAGAAACAAATATTAAGGTACTATTCTATCCTATAGATTGGGATTCTGGCAAAATTGATACAAGTTTTTTTAATTTACATAATATAGAGTATAGGAAGTCAGATAGTTTTATGACAGCTTTTATTCCGGTATATCTTATTAATGAGCTTGCGGACATTCCCGGAGTGAAATATATAGACCTTCCCGCCGGATCAACCCTATGGAAACTGTAACTGAAGGCAGAGATGCAGTTAATGCAACAAAGTTTTTTGTAAATAATATTGCAGGCGAAGGTGTTAAAATAGCAGTTATAGATAGCGGATTTGCAGGGTTTGATAAAATTCAAAGGATGGGAGGGAGAACTGCCCCGTCAGCTTATAACTAAAGATTTTACAGTAAAATCTCAGCCCCCTATCCCTATAAATCCGAACTGGAATCTTCAAATACAGCTCATGGTTCGGCATGTGCGGAAATAATATACGATATAGTTCCGCAGGCAGAAATATATTTGCTTAAAATAGATGACGAAGCGTCGTTTGAGAATGCATATAAGTACTGCATGGCGGGAAGGGGCTGGCATTAATGTTATAAGCGTTTCAATGGGATTTAACGTAAATGATTTTTTTATAGACGGGAGCGAACGATTAGAGCGAATAGTTGATTTAGCTTCTGCAAAAAAATGTTTTATTGGTTATTGCCGTAGGCAATGAAGCAGAGAAATCTTGGTTTGGCAAATTTAACGATTCAAGAACTGGATTTACAAAGTTTCCTAACGGTAGCGAATTTTTAGATGTTTATCTTCCAATAAACTCAAAAATACATTTGATTTGGAACGATTTTAAAAACAGGAATACAGCATACGATATGTATATATTTGATAATAATGATGTACTTGTATGGTCAAGTTCTTTTACTGCTAACGGGATTAATTTGCCGCATATTGAGTATGTTAAATTCGTAAAAGCCGCGATAGGTCGAGTAATTCTATGGAAATGAAGTTATCGTTTGAATCCAATGCTATTAATTTTTCACCAATTTTAAACAATATTGACAAAAATCCAGAATCAAGCTTATGTTCTCCAGGTGACTCAAGAACGGCTTTAACGGTTGGAGCTGTAAATTAAAATTATTACGATAACGGGCTGTATAGAACCTTTTAGTTCTCGTGGTCCTGTGCGCTCTAATGCTTGGCTGTCATTGCCAGATATGGATAAATCCGATATTGTTGCTCCTGACAGGGTGTCTACAATATCTTTAGGTTTTAGATCTTTTACAGGAACGTCGGCATTAATGCCTCATGTTGCCGGAGTTGCCGCTATGCTGCTGAGCCTGAATCCAGCTCTTTCAACAAATACTTCCAATGGCGAGTTTAAAAAACGTATTGTTGATTATATCAAACAAATAATATCTTCGCCTGATAATATTTACGGCCGCGGGGAACTTTTTCTAAATTCAGATATTATTTCATATGATACTGCAGGTGATTTTGTATGTTATCCAAATCCCACAAGCGTAAGTAAAAAAGGGTATATAAAAATAACAAATTTACCTTTTTATACCTCTATGATAGATATTGCAGTTTATATGGTTCCGGGGGGGGGGGGGATTTGTAAGATCTTTTAATGCAGAAGATACAACCGCAATATCTATCAAGAATGACAAGAATGAAATTGAAAGAAGAATGATAAATTGGAATTTAAAAAATCAAAGCGGAGATCAAGTTGCTCCCGGTATATATTTTGTAATCATAAAAACGCTGCTTGGCGAAAAACACATAAAAAAAATTGTTGTTCAACAATAAATCAAATAAACAAAATATCACCGCGTCACTTTTATTTGTAACATAAAAAACAATGAAAGCCATTCGAACTTAAATTCTACGTAGATTGTTATTGCCGAAAAACTTGCATTATAGGTTCTGAATCAGTTTACAGAATAAATGCTTTCAACTACAAAAGCGTCTATGCCTATTCCCATTCCGTATAAAGCCCTCCGGTTATAGATTTCCATAAACTGCTATTTGACATACACGAGCTGTATCCTAGTTTTTCTGATAAGAAAAAATAATTGTTGCCAAGTCCGTGAAGCGGCGTACGAAGTTTTGCGCATAAATAAATAGGGAGAAAAGAAATGTTTCCGGAGTAACTGTTATTTTCAAAGTTTCTGAGAAAATCATAAGTTGCCCCTGCACCTAAAGCAAAAATATTAAATAAATACTGGGAATATTCAAATCCGCAGGAGCCGCCTAAATCTGTGCTTGAACCTGACAACGTGCTTGAGACTGGAATCCGGCTTTAATGATAAACTTTCTGTCATTATTTTCTTTTGCAAAAGTAAGTACGGATATTGTGCAAAGCATAGTTAAAGTTACAACAAATTTTTTCATTAGTGTCCCCTTTATAATGTAGATCTACAATTACTTATAATCATTTAGTACGGTATAATAAATAAAATAAAAAGTAAATAAAAAGGGTGTTGAATCTTTCTCTGATTTATTCTGCAGTGGTTAACGGGATAGAAGCGAATATAGTTGAAATTGAAACATATATTCATCTAGAATGCCGGTTTTTCCATTGTGGGGCTTCCTGATGCTTCGATAAAAGAATCTCGCGACAGAGTAGTAGTCGCCGCTATGAATCCGTGTCCGTGCGGTAATCTTGGACATCGTGAAAAAGAATGTGTTTGCAATCCTTATCAGATAAAAAAATATCAAAATAGAATCCCCGGCCTTTAATGGATAGAATTGATCTTCATATTGATATGCCGCCTCTAAAATTTTCCGAACTTTCAACATTTAATGATAATTCTGAAAGTTCGGCGAATATAAGGAAAAGGGTCATTGAAGCAAGAGAAATCCAAAATGCCAGATTTAAAGAAAGTGGTATATATGCAAACGCTCAGATGCAGTCAAAAGAAATAAAAAAATATTGTATTTTAGACGATAATGCTTATGAAACGCTTAAAACAGCAATTGAAAAGTTAAATCCTAGCGCGGTCTTATACAAAATTTTAAAAGTTTCAAGAACAATCGCAGATTTAGCCGGCAGTAATAATTATATAGCCGAAACATTACAGTACAGATTTTTTGATAAATGCTGAAAGAAAATACAGAAAATTGAAAATAACGTTAAAGACAACGGCAAAGAAAAAAGAGTAAATACATTTGTACCTGAAGTAAACATACAAATTTACAGTTAAAAAAGTGGATATTTGCAAAAGTATAGTTGAAAATAGTTGTTTAATATGTTAAGACAATAATATAGAAAAAGTGCTTTAAAATGTTAATAAAGTAATTAAAACAATGAAGAATTATTTAAAAGAATTTGATAAGTTAGTGAATATATTTGCAACTTTGCGTTCAAAAAACGGATGTATGTGGGACAGAGAACAAACGCATGAATCTCTTGTAAGACACTTATTTTTAGAAGCAGAAGAGGTAAAAAAGGCTGTTGAAAGCAAGGATATGGAAAATCTTGAAGAAGAGCTTGGCGATATTTTGCTTCAGGTTATGTTTCATTCTCAAATTGCAAAAGAGAATAAGAATTTTGACATTGCAAAGGTAATAAGAAAGCTAAATAAAAAACTTATTCGCAGACACCCGCATATATTCGGCAGTTATAAGGTTCAAAATACAAGAGATATTGAAGTTATGTGGGAAAAAATCAAGGCAAAAGAAAAAACCTTGAAAAAATATAAAAGTAAAATATAGTTTTGGAGGCAAAGTATGTTAAAAACGATTTTTCAGTTTAGGAAATTAGCCGCGGTTTTTATTTTTGTAATTGCATTAGCAAGTTTGTCTTTTGCAAGCGAAGCCAATTTGATTGTTCTGAATTTAGCTTCTGTCAGTTTTTTTGAAAATGCGGTTAACGGTAAAATGCTTTTAATGTTTGGTTTTTTTATTTGTGCTTTTGGTTTGATGTCTGGACTCTACCATTTTTTAAGTATTAAAAATCTTCCAGTTTATAATTCTATGAAATCTATTTCAGAACTTATCTATGAAACGTATAAAACGTATCTTGTAACTCAAGGCAAATTTATAATAGTTGTTGCTTGCGACTACAAAATAGTATATTTTGGTTTGTTGCAGCATCATAGGAATTCTAGGCAGTTACACAGTAGCGTGGTTTGGAATGAGAATTAACACTTTTGCAAATTCAAGGACTGCTTTTGCAAGTTTGAAAGGCAGACCTTTCCCGCTTTATGCAATATCGCTTAGAGCAGGTATGAGTAAGAGATGCTTTCGATAAGTATAGAACTGTTTATAATGCTTGTAATTCTGCTTTTTATTCCCTCAGATTTTGCAGACGTGTTTTATAGGATTTGCAATCGTATAATCTCTGGGTGCGCCTGTCCTTAGAATAGCAGGTGGAATATTTACAAAGATCGCGGATATTGGTTCAGATTTAATGAAAATTATATTTAATATTAAAGAAGACGATGCGAGGAACCCCGGAGTTATTGCAGGAGATTCCGTAGGACCTACTGCAGATGGTTTTGAAACTTACGGAGTAACAAGGAGTAGCTTTAATAACATTTATAGTGCTTGCTGTGGATAATCCGGATTTATAGGTTAAATTTTAAGTATGGATTTTCGTAATGCTTTTAATTATGCTTTTGTCAAGCGCTATTTCTTATGAATCAATTCTATAATTGCAAAAGTAAGATATTCTGCTTTAAAAAAAATGGATTTTGAAGCCCCTTTAACATCTCTCGTATGGATAACTTCTATAGTTTCAATAATATTTATTTTTATTGTTTCTAATCTTGTAATCGGCGATTTGGGAGATGGAACTTTTTGGTGGAAACTTTCGCTTATTATAAGCTGCGGAACAACAGCCGGCGCAATTATTCCTGAGGTTGCAAAGATTTTTACTTCTGTAAAAAGCGATTTTGTACAAAATGTTGTCACTTCTTCAAGATACGGTGGGGTGTCGCTTAACGTTTTGCAGGTCTTACGGCTGGAAATTTCAGCGGTATTGCTTATGCGATAAGCTTAAATGGGTCTTGGTTCAATTATGATATTTTCAACAATAGTTATGCTTACGGAAGGCCTTACAACAGGACTTGAAAATCTCTCTGTGCTGTATGCGCCTTTTCTGTTAGGTTTAATTGCAGGTGGAGTGGTTATTTACTGCTTTACCGACGCTTCCAACCATGCTGTAACAAGCGGCGCATATAAAGCCGTAGAGTTCATTAAGAATAATATAAAGCTTGATGGCAGCGCAGATAGAGCTTCCACTGAAGATTCTAATAAAGTTGTTGCAATATGCACCAGATATGCGCAAAAAGGTATGATAAATCTGTTCCTTGTTATTTTCTTTACAACTCTTGCTTTTGCATTCGTCGAACCTTACTTTTTTATAGATTATCTTATTTCAATAGCTTTATTCGGTCTTTTTCAAGCGATATTTATGGCAATCGCCGGTGACGCATGGGATAATGCAAAGAAATATGTTGAAGTTGATCTGCATGAAAAAGGAACTGAACTTCGCAAGGCTACTGTTGTCGGAGATACAGTGGGAGATCCGTTTAAAGATACTTCTTCTGCCGCAGTGAATCCTATAATTAAGTTTACAACGCTTTTTGGGCTTCTAGCGCTGGAGCTTGCGTTAGTACTTGCTACAAAAAGAGCATTAAATACTGCTCTTGCGGGAGTATTTTTTAGCATTGCAGTAATATTTGTAATAAAGTCATTTACTGATATGCAAAGTAAAGATAAAGAAGTGCAATGAACTTCCTAAGAAATATTTTTGCATTTTTATTAATGCCTGCAGTAGGCACAGCCGGATATGTGCTTATTAAAGATTTTTTGTGTTTTACAGTTTCAGTTGGGAATAAGTATATTTTGTTTTGGATAGGGCTTTTATGTTATGCGGTATTTCAAATAGTTCTTTATAAACCGATGAAGACTTATGTGTTCGGGCATGAGCTTTCTCATGCTTTGGCAGGTATTTTAAGCGGAGCAGGAGTTAAAAAATTCAACGTCAGTAAAAAGTCCGGTAGCGTAGTTTTGACTAAAGATAATATTTGGATAACTCTTGCTCCGTATTTTTTCCCTGTATATACTTTTGCGCTGACAATAATTTATATTTTTCTCGGGTGGTTTACAGATATAAAACAGTTTTACGGATATTTCCTTTTTTTTACGGGGTTTTCAATAGCTTTTCATGTTGCCATTACGATATATGTGCTTAATATAGGACAGCCGGATTTAAAAGTTTATGGGAAATTTTTCTCCTATATTTTAATTTTTGCAGTAAATATTATAGTATTCGCGTTGCTTGCAGCCTTGGCTTTTCCATACGGAATAAATGTAAAAAATATTTTCTTAAAAATGTTCAAAAATATAATAGTTGTTTATAAGTTTATATATATAGGAGCGTTAGATGCATGGTTAGCATTCCAAAAGATGAAATAAAGAGAAAAGGAGTTCATTTTGCGACTCTTATATATGTTTTTGGATATTGGTATCTCCCCAAGCCCGTAATTGTTTTGGGTCTTGCCGGTCTAATTGCATTTGTTGCATTCTTTGAATTTTTGAGATTTAAGATTCCTAAACTAAACGATTTTTTTAAAAGTAATTTTAAAGGATATTATAGAGATGAGGAAGCCGATAAAGTCAGCGGTTTAATCGGTACGTTGTCAGGGGCTTTGGTTACAATACTGATATTTTCAAACAGGTATATGGTGCTTACAAGTTTTCTTTACCTTGTATTTGGCGATACTGTTGCAGCTTTAGTAGGCAGAAGTTTTGGTAAACATAGAATGATTTTTGCAGGGAAAACTTTGGAAGGCACTCTGGCATGTTTTGCAGTTTGTTTTCTGACAGGTATTTTTATATTTAACTGGAAGTTTGCATTTATTGGAGCTGCTATAGCGGCTGCAGTTGAGGCAGTACCTTGGAAAATAAATGACAACTTTTGGATGCAGATACTTAACGCTTGGATTTTAACATTATTGTCAGATATATTGTATGGGTAAAATGAAAAATTTTATTATATTCATATTTCTCTTTTTTACATCTGTATGTTTTGCACAAATGGAAACATTTTATGCCGACGGTCCTAAAGATGTTAAAAAAATTGCATTGACTTTTGATGATGGTCCCGGCAAATCCACTGAAGAAATTTTAAAAATATTAAAAGAAAAAAATATTAAAGCTACGTTTTTTATGCTCGGTATAAGAGTGCATAATGATCCTGATACTGCTAATAAAGTTGCTGCCGGCGGACACGAAATTGCAAATCATACTTATGAACATATAAATTTTTATTCCTATAAAGAAAAAGATAAAATAAAGAAAATAGAAAAAGAACTTTTACAGGGTGAAAGCATAATAAAACAAGTAACGGGCATTAAGCCTTTTTTACTGCGTTTCCCAAACGGATATTCAAAAAGTGATGCTATAGAAGTGGCTAGAAAACGCGACTATTATGTAATAAACTGGAGTTTTGGCTGCGATTGGATGAAAATTAGCGCTGAAGGAATGCATGAAAAATATAAAAAAGCTTTAAAAAACGGAGCAATATTTTTAATGCACGACTTATCTAAAAATGAAAAAATATTATCATTCTTAAGCAATTTCATAGATGAAATTAAAGAATCAGGTTACGAAATAGTCACTATAAGCGAACTTTTAAATTTTAGTAATTGAAGGAGCGTTTGATGGCAGATATATTAATTTTATCAGTTCAAAATTGAGAATTCAGGAAGCATTAAAACTAATTCAGGCTGTATAATTAAAACGCGGCTTGGCATTCATGACAGTTCTGCAAGTTTTTGTTCTGATGCAGGCCTTATAATACTGGAACTTTTATCAGAGGGGACAAATCCTGTAGAGAGGCTGTAAAAATCTTATTAAAGAATTAAAGAAAATCAGCGGTGTAAAAGCAAAATTCGTCAATGTACAGTTCTTTTTCTATGACTTTTACTATATTATAAAATTTTAGGATATTAAAATAAGAATTATTTTAATTATACTTAAATAGATTTTAGAATACTGCAGCTTTAACAATGAAACAATGAAGGAGTATTCGTATGAAGTATAACAATAATAGCGGTAAATTAGAAATAATACAAACCGCTGGATGGAGCGAATGCTGATTTTATGATTTTCTGCCGCTTTTTTGAAGTCACTGCTTCCCGAGGAGTTCCGCTGTAAACAGATTTTCTATATTTTACTTCTAAAAAAATTATTATATTATTTTGTTTCGCTATTATATCTATTTCCCCAAAAGGCGTTATAAAATTCTATAACCGGTACTGCTTAAATATTTAGCACTTCTTTTTCTTTTTCAAAAACCTATATCTCTGTTAGTTTTCATTGTGGATTCTTAAATTAAGATTACTTTCAGCGGTAATATTGCTTACTGCAGAGAAAGTAATTCTGTGAATTGGACAATGGCCATATTTTTTTAAAATTTCTATGTGCTTTTTTGTTCCATATCCTTTGTGTTTTTCAAATTCATAAACAGGATATTTTTTTGCATATCGAAACATTATTCTGTCTCTGGCAACTTTTGCAAGTATTGAGGCTGCAGCTATACAAGCGCTTTTTGCGTCGCCTTTTACGATTGTTTCCTGATTAAATGGTAATCCCGGGATTTTTTGATTGCCGTCTATAAGACACAAGTCTGGCTTTATTTTTAATTTAAGCACGGCTCGCGACATTGCAAGAAATGTTGCTTTTAAAATATTTATTTTATCTATGATTTTATTATCAACTGTTTCAATAGCGTAAGCCGATGCTTTTTCTTTTATCATTTCAAAGAGAGCTTCTCTTTTTTTCTCTGATAATTTTTTAGAATCATTTAAATCCGGTAATATTAAATCTTTTGGAAATATTACTGCGGCAGCTGCTACCGGACCTGCTAAAGGACCTCGCCCAGCTTCATCAATGCCCGTAAGCGAACCGAATCCCATGTTATTGTAATACTTATTATCAAAAGAAAATAAATTTAACAGCATAGCATTTTACCGTTTAATTCTTTCTGATTATGTCAAAAGATAATTTGTCATATATGATAAAAGGAATCAATGTACTAGTTTGCTGTTTCTTGTATCGAGGCAGCTTTTTTTAATCCTTTCTAGAATTTCTAGAAGAATCTTCGGAGATTCTTGCTGCTTTTCCTGACAGATTTCTTAGATAGTAGAGTTTTGCTCTGCGTACTTTTCCGCGTCTTACGACTTGAATTTTATCAATACGCGGTGAATGTAGGGGGAAAATTCTTTCAATCCCTACTCCAAAAGAAACTTTTCGTATTGTAAAAGTCTCTGAAAGTCCGCTGCCTCTCACACGTATAACCATACCTTCAAAAATCTGTATTCTTTCATTCCCGCCTTCAACTACTTTAAAATATACTTTCAACTGATCGCCTGATTTAAAAGTAACTCCCCAGTCCTTTTTTTGCGCGGCTTGAACTTGATCTAATAATGACAATAACATTTCACTGCTCCTTTATAGATACAAAGCTGAATTAACAACATATATTTCTGCACATCGGTTCACTTATATATTATTTATATTAATATTATTAACAACTTAATTTTGCTTTTTATTTTTCAATAAATCTGGACGGCGCTCTTTTGTTCTTATATATGCTTCTCTTTGCCGCCACTCGCTGATTTTTTTATGATTTCCGGACAAAAGAACTTCCGGTACTTTATAACCCTTAAATACAGCAGGTCTTGTATAATTCGGATAGTCCAACAAATTATTATAAAATGAATCATTTCTTACCGAAGACTCTTCTTTAATAACGCCTGGAAGCATTCTTGCAATACTGTCAATTAAAACCATAGCAGGAATTTCCCCGCCTGTAAGAACATAGTCGCCTATAGATATTTCTTCGTCAATATAATTAATAATACGCTCGTCAATACCTTCATAATGGCCGCATATAAGAACTAAATACTTAAATTTTATAATATCTTCTATAACATTATTATTTAGGGTTTTCCCCTGCGGAGACATATATATGACATAAGGCTTTGCATAAGGGTTCTTATAAAATCTATTCTTCTTTTTTACTCCTGCGCTTTTTATAGCGTCATATAAAGGTTCCGGCTTCATCACCATACCCGATCCACCGCCAAAAGGCCTGTCGTCAACTTTCTTATGTTTATCTTTAGAGAAAGACCTTATATCAATCAGGTTAATTTTAAGAATATTTTTTTTTAATGCTTTATTTATCAAACTTTCCGTAAGAGGACCTTTAAACATTGTCGGAAATATTGTAAGAATATTAATCTTCATATACAAAATAACCGTTATACTCAAGAATATCGTCTGCTGATTTTACGTGACCGTAAATATCTTCATAACCTTTAGGCAAAACAACAAAAATCTTTTTTCTTACAGTGTTTACTTCTTTTATTATATTTTTTAATGCGGGAATTAAAACTTCCTCATTATAATCTTTCACGACCCAGACATCATTGCTGCCTGTTAATATAACATCAGAAAAAACTCCCAAACGGGTTCCGTGTTGATTGAAAACTTCAAAACCCAAAATATCTGAGACTTTCCACTTTAAATTTAAATCGCTCTTTTTATATTCCATTTTCTTACTCAACAATTTCAACAGTTACTCTTTTATCTAGTTTTGCGGAAGCTGAATTTACGATAATTTTTATTGATTTTATGATTCTACCTTCTTTTCCGATAATTTTTCCCCTATCTACATCTGCGACTTTTAATTCTAAAACGGTAACCTTTTCCCCAGTAACTTCTCTCACTTCTACTTGATCCGGATTGTCAACCAAAGCTTTCGTGATTAAAAGTACTAGACCTTTCATAAATGCCCACCTCCCCCTGTCCGTAGTATGTATGTCTTTACGTCAGAACCAGACTATTTACTTACTTTTAATTGATTGGTTCTTTTTATTAATGCGGTTACCGTTTCTGAAGCTTTCGCCCCGGCACTCAGCCAATAATTTATTCTTTCCGTATTAACGTTGAAATTATTATTTTCTGCAATAGGATCGTATTGACCAAGAATTTCAATCGGCTCTCCGTCTCTTTTTGCTTTTTGATCAACCGCTACAAGTCTGTAATAAGGTCTTTTAGGTTTTCCTTTTCTTTGTAAACGTAATCGAACTGCCATCTGGTTCCCTCCGTAGTACGTAGTGCCTTTATAATAAACAAGCGATACAGCAATAGATAACATCTGAATTATTGTATATAACTGAATTATAATTTGTCAACCTGTTGCTCTATTCAGCTAGCGTAAATATCAAACTATATAAGCGGACAGTATATTTAAAAATAATATGTCTGCTGACTATTGATGTTTTGATTAAATAATCCTCTGTATTCTTTTCAGTATAAAATATTTGATATAATAAAATTATATTGTGTATTGCAATTTTAAACTGCATTTTGACCGGTTTTCATTTGCATCATTTAAAATCCAATATAAGGTATTGACAAGAAGTATTTTAATTTTATATAATAAGCAACCGTTAGATGACAGCGCTAAAATAAAAATGTTACAAAAGTAATAAAATAAAAATAAGGAGGAAGTGAAATGATCAGACCATTAGCTGACAAGATTTTAGTTAGACCTACTGAGACCAAAGAAGTGAAAAAAGGCGGTATTATTATTCCTGATACTGCAAAGGAGAAACCTCAAGAAGGAGAGATTATCGCTGCAGGAACCGGTAAAAAAGCTGAAGACGGGAAAATAATAGCTTTAGATGTGAAAAAAGGAGATAAAGTTCTTTTTGGAAAATATTCCGGGACAGAAGTTAAAATTGATGATGTAGAATATCTTATTATGTCTCAGGATGATATTTTGGGTATAATAGAATAATCTAATCAAAAAAAATACAGAGGGAGGAAGTTATGGCAAAGCAGTTGATTTATAATGATGAAGCTCGTAAAGCTATGAAAAGCGGTGTTGATAAACTTTCAAATGCTGTAAAAATTACACTCGGACCTAAAGGCAGATATGTAGTTTTAGATAAGAAGTTTGGTTCTCCTACGGTCACAAATGACGGAGTGACAATTGCAAAAGAGGTTGAGCTTGAAGATCCCTTTGAAAATATGGGGGCTCAGCTTGTAAAAGAAGTCGCTTCAAAAACCAATGATATTGCAGGGGACGGAACAACAACTGCTACGGTTTTGGCGCAATCTCTAATAAATGAAGGAATTAAAAATATTACTGCAGGCGCAAATGCAAATCATATAAAGAGAGGCATTGAAAAAGCTGTTGCTGCAGTTATTGACGAGATTAAAAAAGTTGCAAAACATGTAAATAATAAAGAAGAAATTGCGCAGATTGCTTCAATTTCAGCAAGCAACAAAGAAATCGGGAATTTAATTGCTGATGCTATGGAAAAAGTAGGGAAAGACGGGGTTATAACCGTTGAAGAAGGCAAATCCTCAGATACTACTCTTGATGTTGTAGAAGGTATGCAGTTCGACAGAGGATACAGTTCTCCTTATTTTGTGACGGACACTGAAAGAATGCAAGGGATTCTTGAAGATCCTTATATAATAATTACAGATAAAAAAATAAGTTCGATGCAGGAAATACTTCCTTTGCTTGAAAAAGTTGTGCAGACAGGGAGACCTTTTATAATTATTGCAGAAGATATAGAAGGCGAAGCTCTTGCTACTCTGGTTCTTAATAAAATTCGCGGTACGCTTAAAGTTGTAGCTGTAAAAGCTCCTGGATTTGGCGATAGAAGAAAAGAAATGCTTCAGGATATAGCAATTCTCACAGGCGGAACAGTGATAACCGAAGAAACCGGTTTGAAACTTGATAAATCCACAATAGACCTTCTTGGACAGGCAAAGAGAATTGTTGTTGATAAAGAAAATACAACTATAGTTTCAGGACTTGGCGACAAGAAAGAAATAGGAGCAAGAATAACTCAGATTCGTAAACAGATTGAAGATACAAAATCAGATTACGATAAAGAAAAACTTCAGGAAAGGCTTGCAAAATTAGTCGGCGGAGTTGCGGTTGTAAATGTAGGAGCGGCAACAGAATCAGAAATGAAAACAAAGAAATTTAAAGTTGAAGATGCTTTAAATGCAACAAGAGCAGGCGTTGAAGAAGGTATTGTTGCAGGCGGCGGAGTTGCTCTTCTTAAAGCTCAGGCTGTTTTAGAAAAAGTTAAAGCTATTGATGTTGATGAAAAGACAGGTATTGAGATTGTTCTTAAAGCTCTTGAAGCTCCTATGAGGATGATAATTGAAAATGCAGGGCTTGAAGCTTCTGTTATAGTGGATAAGGTTAAAAATTCAAAGGATGCCTCCTTTGGTTATAATGCGGATACTAATGAGTATGTAGATATGATAAAGGCAGGCATTGTTGATCCTGCAAAGGTAACAAGAACGGCACTGGAAAATGCCGCTTCAATAGCAGGGCTTATTCTTACGACTGAAACATTGGTAACAGACATACCGGAAAAATCTCCAAAACTGCCTATGGGCGGCAGCGGAATGCCTCCAATGGAATATTAATTACTTAGGCGTTTATTAAGAAAAAAAACAGCTCCTGAATTTTTTATCAGGAGCTGTTTTTTATTTTACTTTTATAATTGAAAAAAGAAAATTAAATCAAAAATATTTTTATAGCTGAAATTGCGGCTGGCTGTTGAGATTCTTATCGCATATATAATACGAATTACCAGGGAATTATTTTATTCCACCACATTTTGTTATTTCTTTCTAAACTTTTATTTTAATGTTGTTTTCAATTTTTGCAAAACCTGTTATAGACGGTGTGTACTGAATGTATATTTCAAACTCGTTATTGTTAGAATATATCTTTTTATTGTTGCAGGCAGTGGAATTATATCGCTGTTTTTCTTTCCGCCTATTAAATGAGCGAGATAATGCGCTATGTCTCGTTTGTCCGTTATCATAGTCAACACGGTATTCCCTTCTCTAATTTTTCTACATATTTGCCGTTAGAATATCCGCTATTTTAACGCCAAGTTTTATAAAACCTAAATCGTATGTAGTAAAAAATGTTTTATTTTGTTTTATATTATAATCCGGCAGTTTTTTAAACTGCACTAGATTTAATTCTTCATTTACAATTTCCATTTTAACAATGGCGGGATAGAAAAATGTTGTAATTATAATTGCAATATCATCCTTTGACGTTCCTGTAATTTCTTTAATCGCCTGCCGAGTATATAACTTTAAATTCTCTTCAATTTTTTGAGGATAATCTTCCCTTGCGCCCGCGTCTAAACGTACTGTAAAAATTGTTTTTTCAAAAGAAAACCAGTCCATATTTGCAGATATTTCATATGTAGCAAGATTGTGAGAAAATACTAAACTGAAACGTAAAATTTCAAATGTTTTTGTATTCGGCGCTATTTGTATTAATCCGTAAATATTTTCTGAAATATCAATTTTATTTTAAATAGATTGATGAATTTAAAAAAAAGCCTATTATACTTATAACTTTTTCAAAATTATTCTCAGATAATGAAAGCGCCAGTTCTGCTTCGTCTTGGTCACATCCTGTTTCTTCCATAATTTAATTGTAATACGTCCTGTTAATTGGGAAATTGTATCGGTTGTAATTTTTTAATTATTTAAATGAATGTTTAGAATAAAACAAGTTATTATTTTTTCAACGGCTGAATAAATATAATACGCCGGCTTTTATACAGATTCATAAACGTTACTATAAATGCTAAATATGAATAATTTTAAATCTTTATACTTACGACTTGCGCTGCTTGTATTAAATGCGATATCATTATTTTCTAGGATGTGCTTTTTTGTAAATTCTTTTCAGACTTTCTATCGTAACGTGGGTATAAATTTGTGTTGTAGAAAGATTTTTATGTCCCAGCATTTCCTGGACGGTTCTTAAATCGCATCCTCTATCAAGAATATGCGTGGCAAATGTATGCCTTAAAGTATGAGGATTTACTTTTTTTAAGAGACCTGCCTTGACAAACCATCTGTTTACAATTCTTCTTGCCGTTCTTTGTTCAAGTCTTTCTGCATGGTCGCTTAAGAATACCGGTGATTTTGCATTATAGGGAAGTCCCAGTCTTTTGCGTTCTCCAATATAATTGTTTATCGCAATCAGACATTTATCTCCCATAGGAACAATTCTTTCTTTGCTGCCTTTACCTGTTACGGTAACAATGTTTAATGCGGTGTTAATGTCTTTTATATCTAAACTCATCAACTCTCCAATTCTCAAGCCGGAAGAATAAAGAAACTCAATAATTGCCTTATCGCGCAGCTTTATACCTTCTAAGCTAAAAAACATTTGCATTTCAGATTCAGTTAAAAATAAAGGAATTTTTTTATCTTTTTTCGGTCCCAGCGTATTTTCTATAGGACTTTTTGTTAATATATTATTAATCAGCAAAAACTTATAAAAAGTACGAAGAGACGCAAGTTTTCTTGCAATAGTTGCCCTGTTTAACTTTTTATTATTGAGTTCTTCCATAAATTTTCTTATAAGATATTTGTCAATTTTTGAAAAACTTAAATTTTTTTGCTGTATAAACAATGCAAAATCGCCTGCATCTTTTATGTAAGCCCTTATAGTATGCGCGGAAAAATTGCGTTCGGCTTTAAGATACTTTTCAAAAGAATCTATTTGGCTTTTGTTTTCTGTTTCTGTAAATTTGGCGTTTTGATCCATTGTATATCCCTGCATTTAGGAAAAGCAGAACAGGCAAGAAACGGTCCTCTTTTTCCTATTCTTTTAAGCATTTCTGAACCGCACTTTTCACATTTCATATCCGTATGTTCCGGTTCGGGTTTAATCACCTTATTCCCGTGCTTGTCAATATTATACGTAGTTTTACATTCCGGATAATTTTTACATGAGAGATATTGCTTCCCTCTAAACCCGGTTTTTTTAATTAAAGGACTTCCGCACTTCTCACATTTCATATCCGTTTCCCGCGGACCTGCGGCAGTCTCTCCATTTTTATTTAAAGGTAATATAGTCTTGCATTCCGGATATCCGGAACAGCCCAGAAATTGTCCCGACTTGGATTCTCTTATAATCATAAGTTTCCCACAGTTTGGACATACTTCCGAACTTTGCTGCGGCTGTATTTTTTGTCTTTGCAGATTTTTTTCCGCTTCATCTAAATTTTTCTCAAACGGTCCATAGAAATCTTTTAAAACATTCTGCCACACGACTTTATCTTCTGCAATTTTGTCAAGTTTATCTTCAACATCCGCAGTAAATTCAACGTTAATAATATTTCCAAAGTGATTTTTTAAAATGTTGTTTACTACAATACCTAAATTTGTAGGAATAAACTTTTTATCGTCTAGACGCACATATAGTCTGTCTAAAATAGTTTTAATTGTTGGAGCATAAGTTGACGGTCTTCCTATGCCGTGTTCTTCAAGCGCTTTAATTAAACTTGCTTCATTATAGCGCGGCGGAGGTTCCGTAAAATGTTGTTGCGGCAATATCTTCATAAGGTTTAACGGTTCGCCGTTTTTTAAAAGAGGCAGATTTGTTTCTTTTTCTGCATCGTCTATACTATAAACTTTTAAAAATCCGTCAAAAATCAATGTGCTTCCTGATGCTTTAAACAAATAGTCTTTTGCTGAGACTTCAATTGTCAGCGTATTGTAAACTGCATCTGCCATCTGACCTGCTAAAAACCGTTTCCATATTAAATCGTACAATTTAAATTCATCAACGGATAAATGCTGTTTTATACGCAACGGCATTCTATTCGGCGATGTGGGCCTTATAGCTTCGTGGGCTTCCTGCGCTCCTTTAGTTTTCGTTTTATAAATTCTTGGAGTTTTGGGAAGAAAATTATTACCATAAGAAGATTCTATAAATTTCGATGTTTCATTTTGAACGCTTTTAGCAATATTTAAAGAATCAGTTCTCATATAAGTTATAAGTCCAACTCTGGCGTTTGCGCCTATATTTATTCCTTCATACAATTTCTGCGCGACGGACATTGTTTTTGAAGCCGAAAACCCCAATCTTCTTGAAGCGTCCTGCTGCATTGTTGAAGTTGTATAAGGCGCATAAGGAGCTCGTTTGCGCTGTCTAGTATCAGCAGATTTAACAATATATTTTGCGCCTTCAAATTCCTTTAATATTTCATCGGACTGCTCTTTATTTTTAATCGCAAGTTTATCAAACTTAACACCGCTTTTTGAAAAAAGCTGCGCTTTAAAAGCAGAAACTGTATCTTGTCCAATTTTTGACAGTTCCGCCTCAATGGTCCAATATTCCATAGGAACAAAACTTTTAATTTCTTCTTCTCTATTGCATATAATCATTACAGCTACGGACTGTACTCTTCCGGCAGAGAGGCCTAACTTTACCTTTTTCCATAAAAGAGGAGAAAGTTTATATCCTATAAGTCTGTCTAAAATTCTGCGCGTCTGCTGGCTGTTTACAAGACCCATATCCAATTTTCTCGGTTGCTTTACTGCGCCAAGAATCGCTTCAGGCGTGATTTCGTGGAATGTTATCCTGGAAATTTTAGAAGCTGAAAGTTTTAATGCTTCTTTTAAATGCCATGCAATAGCTTCTCCTTCACGGTCAAAATCAGTAGCAAGGTAAATTTTGTCAGATACCTCAGCTTCTTTTTTTAAGCTCGATATAAGCTTTTTTGCTTTTGGCATATTTACATATGTAGGTTCAAAGTTATCTTTAATGTCAATACCAAGTTTGCTTTTAGGAAGATCTCTTACATGTCCGTAAGAACTTTTTACTATAAAGTCCTTTCCTAAAATTTTAGATATTGTTTTTTCTTTAGCAGGGGACTCTACTATAACTAAATATTTTGACATTATTTTTGCTCCTCTTATCATTTTCAATATACCCTTACATATTTTTGTCCGGAGTTGTTTTTATCAGTCCGTTTGCTTCAAGCTTTAAAAGCGTCAGCGCTATTTCTGAAGTTTCAATGTTTAATTTTTGCGCAATTAAATCCAGCGGCAATCCATCACTGTCATTTTCTATCAAATTAAGAACTTCTAATTCAAGTTTATCAAGTTTATGCGTATTATCTGTTTTTACAGGTTTATCTTTAGGAACCCATTCAAGTTGTTTTGCCATATCGTCAGGACCTAACGCAATTAAATTGCCGTTTTGTATAAGTTCATTTGTTCCTTTTGATACTGTTGAATATATATTGCCGGGAACTGCAAAAACACCTTTTTCGTATTCGGCACAGAATCTTACGGTTATTATTGCTCCGCTTTTAATTACCGCTTCTGTAAGCAAAATTGCTGTAGAAAATCCCGCAATAATTCTGTTTCTTCTAGAGAAAGTTCCTCTATCCGGTTTTGATGCAAGAGGAAATTCGCTGATGACTGCGCCGCTGTGTGCAATCTTTTCTTGAAGTTTTGCATTTTCGGGCGGATAATTTACGAGCAGTCCGTTGCCTAGAACTGCTACAGCTCTTGATTTATTTTCTAAGGCTGTAATATGCGCTTGGGTGTCAACTTCCCTTGCAAGACCTGAAACTATAGTTATTCCTTTTTTACAAAATAAGATGCAACTCCGATGTAACTGTTTTTCCGTAATTGCTTATTTTTCTTGATCCGACTATTGATATAGAATCAAAGTCTTGTTCTAAAATGCTACCTTAATGTAAAGTACAAGAGGTTTGTCAGTCAAATTTTTTAACGGTTTAGGATAGTTTTTATCGTTATAAAGTATAATTTGTATATTGTTCTTTACTGCGTTTTCTAGTTCTTTTTCAACTTCAACAGACTTTAAAAGCTTTAAGAATTGCCTCCGCATCTTCAAATTTGTCAATCAGTCTAAAAAACCTTACTGTGCCGATGTTTGCTGACAAAATTAGCTTAAATAAAGACAAATCTTTTCATTCATTGCAAATATTGTAAACAAATTATTAAATTTTTGTCAAAATATCTTAAAGATGTCACTAAATTAATTATATTTGCAGATCATAGTCAATTTGACATTGAAACAGCTTTCTGGTACAATTTCAAAATAAATTGGGGATGTGGTGTAGCCTGGTTTAACACACTGCCCTGTCAAGGCAGAGACCGCGGGTTCAAATCCCGTCGTCCCCGTTATTTAAAATTATGTTGCATTGGATAATATTCTATAAACAAGGCTTTGGCTAAACTATGCCATGCAAGTGAGTATACATATACTTTTAAGTCGCGAAGGATTTAATATAATTAATATAAACCATAAAAAGACGGAACGATATATAAGCAAGAAGGATTATTGTTAAGATTAAAGAAGCACAAGAAAAT
>JAITOB010000033.1 GCA_031290155.1 Endomicrobium sp.
ACGCTCCGCGACTTGAATACTTCTTCCGCATCAATAAATTTATTCTCTATTTCTGCTATTCTTCCCGTCAATATGCTTTCTACTCCCGCTGACATATTCCACTTAAACCCCTCTCTTGAAATATCAGTTTTATTATATTATAAAACTTAAAGATTATTAAATATTATCTCCTTAAAAACTTTACGGCTTTGCTATAAATTTATGGATATACTTTTTGAAATATTTTTTACTTTTTTGATGCCATACAGGAGACATTGAACGTAAATTCCTTATTACCTCAGGAAGAATTTCAAGCACATAATCAACTTCTTCTTCAGTATTATAACATCCGAAAGAAAAACGAACCGCACCCTGCGCCGAAACAGGATCAATGCGCAAAGCAGATAAAACATGAGATGGTTCCGATGAGCCGGAAGCGCACGCCGAACCTGTAGAAACAGCTATGCCCTTCATATCAAGCATAAGAAGCAAGGCTTCCCCTTCTATATAATTAAAACTTACATTTAAAATATTAGAAACCGAACTGCCGCTGCTTCCGTTTATAACTACCTCGGGTATCGTATCCAAAATGCTTTTTTTAAGTTTTTCCCTTAAAGCAAAAACACATTTATTGTGTCCCTCAATTTTAGCGTTTGAAATTTCAAACGCTTTCGCAAAACCTGCGGCTGCAGGAATATTTTCTGTCCCGGGACGAAGACCTCTCTCATGATGTCCTCCAAAAATTATAGGAAATATATTCGTTCCTTTTTTAATATAAAGCGCGCCGATGCCTTTAGGTCCGTTAAATTTATGCGCCGATAAAACAAGTAAATCTACTCCGAGTTTTTTAACATCTAAACGGAGCTTGCCAGCAGTCTGCACAGCGTCTGTATGAAAATATATTTTATCTCTTCTTTTTTCGTTGATTTTTTTCAATTCGTCTGCAATCGCTTCTATGGGCTGGATTGAACCGATTTCATTATTTGCATGCATTATTGTTACAAGCAATGTGTCGTCTCTTACAGCTTTTTTAAAATCCTCAACTGAAACAACTCCGTCTTTATCTACACTAAGATAAGTTACTTCATATCCGGTTTCTTCAAGATGTTTGCACAAATAAAAAACGGCGTGATGTTCAATACTGCTTGTTATTATATGTCCCTTTTTTCCATAAGCATTTAATATCCCGGATATTGCAATATTGTCGGACTCAGTTCCGCAGCCGGTAAAAAATACCTCTTCAGGACTTGCATTCAACAGCAATGCCACCTTGCTTCTTGCGTCTTCAAGCGCCGTCTTTGCCTGTCTCCCAAAATAGTGCAGACTTGAAGCATTCCCATAAACATCAGAAAAATACTTTTGCATTTCTTTTATAACTTCAGGATAGACAACAGTAGTAGCGCCATTATCTAAATAAATCTTTCTTTGTTCCATAACTGTTTCCTTTCTTATTTCTTGCTTCTTATTTTAATTTTTTTAAAGTTTGCTTATTTTTTTTATGCCCATCAAAACTTTTTGCAAATAAATGACTGCTGTCTCCCGCTGAAACAAAAAATAAATTTTTAGTATCCGCAGGATATAAAGCCGCTTTTATTGATTCTAAACCCGGGCTGCATATAGGACCCGGAGGAAGACCGAAATGCACATACGTATTGTACGGCGAATCAAATTTTATATCTTCAAGAGCCAGTTTTGATTTATTTATCCCCATAGCGTACAAAACAGTAGCGCACGACTGCAGCTTTATATTCTTATTAAGCCTATTGTAAAAAACCGCAGAGACCATATATTTTTCTTCAGATTTAACAGCCTCTTTTTCAATAATTGAAGCCATTATAACTATATCTTTAAATTTAACATTAATCTCTTTTGCCTTTTTGTACATATACGGCATGATTTTTTTATTAAATTCATTATACATCATTTCAATTAATTGTTCTTCGTTCATTCCGGGAATTACAAAATACGTTTCAGGCATTAAATAACCTTCCATATTTTTGACTCCAGCTATTTTAATAAATTTTTCTTTATTAATATTTACAGTTTTTGCTATAATTTCCGCCGTTTGCTTTACGCTGTTTCCTTCAGGCACAGTAAAGCGTAAAATATTATTTAACCCTCTGCTTATATTTCTTAATATTTTAAACATACCGTCTTTTCTAGAAAAACTATAAACGCCGGCCTTGAATTTATTTTGCGATTTTGTGATTTTAACCAAACCTAAAAACAATTTCTTAGACAGTACGAGTTTATTCGCTTTTAAACGCGACGCCACAAGCGAAACACTGTCGCCGCTTTGCACAGTGATTAAAATTTTATTATCCGTCACAAAAAAAAGCATACACACATACATAAAACAAAATATTAAAGCTGCCAGCGAAACAACTTTTATTTGTTTAATCACAGCTTTTCCAACTCCTTCGCTCATATACATAACAAATTCAGCCTTGTATATCCAAATAGGTTTGTAAAATTAACACCGCGGCGATTTTGTCCTTCAGACCTTTACGCTTTTTTCTGGATATGCCAGCGTCATTAATAAGAATTCTTTCAGCCTGAACAGTTGTAAGTCTTTCGTCAATTAATTCCACTTTAACATTATTAGAAACGGATTTAATTATTTCAATCAACTTACGTACAGTTGCAGCCATTTCGCCTTCACTGCCATTCATATTTACAGGAAGCCCCAAAACAATTATAGAAACATCGTTATTTTCAGCAATTTCTAAAATTTTTGATGCATTTTCTTTTAAAGACAGACTTTCAATGGTATCAAACGGAATTGCCATAGTCTGCATTATGTCAGTCATAGCAACTCCCATACGTTTTAACCCGTAATCTATACCCATCAGCCTGCTCATATATTTTTTTAAATCCTTTTTAATTCTTCAAGTATTGCTTTTTCCGCTGATTCAGAGGTACAGCGTTCAATTGTTTTTCCAGCAACTCTTACAACCGGACCTTTAGAGCATTTTTCCAGGCATATAGAAACATCTATGCCGACGCTGTCTTTATAATCGCTGTTTTCTATAAAACTCATAATATGTTTTAAAATATCTTTTGATCCTTTTTGAATACAATTATTTCCAAAACAAATATTAATTTTAATATAGTTTTCTTTCAGCGGTTTATATATTCCAAATGTTTCTTTAAATCTCTTTGTATATTTATATCCTGTATGTAAATATTCATGCGCAGAATGGCTGCCGGGATTTCCTAGATAATCTCTGTATATTTTCTGAACATACAAATTATCCTGAGATTTATGCAGTTCCATAGTTTTGTCGTTTTCATATAATACCTTAGTTCTTGTATTTCTTACCGCTAAATCTGTATAAACAGGCTGTCCCGCTCCTCCTATACATCCTCCAGGACATGCCATAACTTCCACAAAATTATATCTAGATTTATCGACTTTAATATCTCTTAAAATTTTTCTCGCATTTTTTAATCCGTAAACAATGGCAATATTAAGTTCTTTGCCGTTTAAATTTATTTTTGCTTCCCTTAAACCGTTTTCACCGCGAACAAAATTAAACTGATCGGCTTCATCTATTCCATCAGATTTATTATTTACGACATTTCTTAAAACAGCTTCCGTAACACCTCCTGAATTTCCAAATATTATTCCGCTGCCTGTCTTAAATCCCAAAGGCATATCGAACGACGAAGGTTCAAGCTCTCCAAAACACAAACCCGCTTCTTCAATCATTCTAGCAAGTTCCTGCGTCGTCAAAACATAGTCTATATCCGCAATACCATCTTTTGAGAGTTCAGGTCTTCTTGCTTCAAACTTTTTTGCCGTACACGGCATCACTGAAACTACCACTAAATCCTCTTTTGGAATCCCCAGCATTTCAGGAATAATTTTTTTTGCAACAGCCCCATACATACCCTGCGGAGAACGGCAGCTTGAAAGATTTGGAATAAAATCAGGATAATATCTTTCTACAAATTTTACCCACGCAGGACAGCATGACGTAAACATCGGCATATCTCTATCTTTCCCCAAACGCTCTACAAACTCGTTTGCCTCTTCAACTATTGTCATATCCGCAGAAAATGAAATGTCAAAAACTTTTGCAAAACCCATAGAACGCAAAACAGTAACTATTTTCCCGGCAGCTTCTGTTCCATTTTCGCCACTAAGGCCAAATACTTCGCCTATTGCCGCGCGCACTGCCGGAGCTATTGCAACTATTACTTTTTTATTGGAATTGCTTAAAGCTTTCCATACGTAATTTACTTCAGATCTAGGCATAATTGCGCCGGTAGGACACACTCTGGCACATTGTCCGCAGTAAACGCATTCAGATGATTCTAAATCCTTGCTGAAAGTTGGACAAACTACAGACTGCGATCCACGGTTTGCAAAACCAAGTGCTCCTACGCTTTGTATCTCATCGCAGAATCTTACGCAGTCCCCGCAAAGAACACATTTACTGGATTCTCTTACTAAAGAGTATGTAGATAAGTCTTTAGATTTTTTATGTATAACGTTTTTAAATCTTATTTCTTCAACGCCAAGTCTTCTTGCCAAAGTCTGAAGACGGCACGTTTCGCTTTTTGCACAGGTGGTGCAGTCTCTGTCGTGATTTGCAAGCAAAAGCTCTACTATAATTTTCCTCATTTCTATTATTTGTTCAGTGTTTGTTTTAATCTCCATACCGTTTTCAGGCAGCGTAGAGCAAGCAGGCGATATCCCTTTTCCTTCAATTTCTATCATACAAAGCCTGCATGAACCGTATGCGCTGAATTCTGAATGATAGCAAAAAGTCGGAAGTTCTATATTTTCTTTTCTTATTACTTCCAAAAGATTTTTCTCATTGTTAAAAAAAACTTTTCTGCGGTTTATGGTTAAATATTTTTCCATGTTCTCTAACCTCTTATAATTGCATTAAATTTACACGAATTCATACAAACACTGCATTTTACGCATTTTTCAATATCAATCGCATGCTTTTTCCCGCGCACGCCGTTTATTGCTTTTACGGGACACTTCATCGTGCAAACCGTACAGCCTATACATTTATCGGTTATTATGTAATTTATGAGGCTTTCACATTCGCCCGCAGGACATCTTATTTCTTTAATATGAGCGTAATACTCGTCCCTAAAATATTTTAAAGTTGATAAAACAGGATTAGCCGCCGTTTTGCCAAGACCGCATAAAGAACCTACCTGGACAGCTTTAGCAAGTTTCTCCAAAAGCGGAATAATATTTTCGTCCGCTTTGCCCTCCGTAATATCATTGAGCATTAAAAGCATCTGTCTTGTTCCTTCCCGGCATAAAACGCATTTGCCGCAAGATTCGTTCTGCGTAAACTGCATAAAAAATTTTGCAACATTTACCATACAATTGCTTTTATTCATTACTACAAGCCCGCCTGAACCGACCATAGCTCCAACTTTTTTCAAAGAATCAAAATCCAGCGACAGATCCAGATGCGCTTCAGTCAAACAACCGCCTGAAGGCCCGCCTATTTGAACAGCTTTAAAATTGCTTTCTTTAACATTATCTTTTTCATCCGTGACTCCGCCTGAAATATCAAATACTATATGTCTTAAAGTTGATCCCAAAGGAACTTCAATAAGCCCCGTATTTAATACATGCCCTGTTAATGCAAACGTTTTTGTTCCCGGAGAAGACTTAGTTCCTATACTTCTAAACACATCCGCCCCATAATTTATTATAAGAGGAACCGTTGCAAGAGTTTCAACGTTATTTATGGTTGTAGGTTTTTTCCATAATCCGCTTTGCGCAGGAAAAGGCGGCTTCGGCAAAGGCATACCTCTTTTCCCTTCTATAGAAGCTACTAATGCGGTTTCTTCTCCGCAGACAAAAGCGCCTGCGCCTTCCATAACTTGAAGTGTAAAACTCTGACTTGACCCAAAAATATTGTTTCCTAAAACACCAAGATCTATTGCGTCTTTTACCGCTTTTTTCATTCTCTCAACGGCAAGGGCATACTCTGTTCTTACATATATATACCCCTCGTCAGCACCCGTTGCTTTCGCCGCAATTATTAAACCTTCTATAACGCTGTGAGGATTTCCTTCCATAACGCTTCTATCCATAAATGCGCCCGGATCGCCTTCATCGCCGTTGCAAATAATATATTTTTTTGAAGCTGTTTGTATTCTTGTTAAATCCCATTTTCTACCGGTAGGGAATCCGCCGCCGCCGCGTCCTCGAAGTCCCGATAATAAAACCATATCGCATATTTCTTTATCCTTCATCTCTATGCAGGCTTTTTTTGCAGCTCTGTATCCGCCTTCTGCAATATATTCTTTTATATTTTCAGGGTCTATAACGCCGCATTGTTTAAGAACTATTCTGTGTTGTTTTTTATAAAAAGGAATTTCATCTTGTCCTTTATATATGGTACCGTTATAGCTGTAACAAAGTCTATCTATAAGTTCATTATTTTTAACGCTCTTTTCCAAAATTTCTTTTACATCGCCAACTGTGACTTTTGTATAAAGTATTCCGTTAGGCAAAATATTTAACAGGGGACCGTTTTGGCAAAAACCTTGGCATCCACTTTTAGATAAAAGAGTCCCCTTGTTTTCTTCTTTTAATTCTATATACGCCTTTATTCCAAGCTCTTTTGCCGTAGTTATAAGACTTTCAAAAACTTTAAGGGAACCATTTGCGACACATCCGGTACCGGCGCATATAATAACTCTTTTTGTTATATTTTCTCCGGTCTTCTTGACAGATTGCACTATGCTATCTAAATCTATCATTCTTTTGCCCCCTCTTGCCCTAATATAACATCAATAAGTTTAACAGCTTTATCGGGAGTCATTTGCCCATGAACATCGTCGTCAATAAGAAGAACCGGAGCAAGTCCACAGGCACCAAGGCAAGAAACCGTTTCAATTGTAAACAGATTATCCTTCGTAGAATGTTCGCCTGCTTTTAGTCCAAGTTTATTTTTAAGCGCATCTATAAGACCGGCAGATTTTTTTACGTGGCAGGCTGTTCCATCGCATACTTTTACAATATGCTTGCCTTTTAGCTGCAAAGCAAAATGTGCAAAAAAAGTAGCGACTCCATAAACTTTTGCAGGCGAGATGTTTAAAGAAGAAGCTATAAAAGCTAGAATTTCTTCAGGAAGATACCTATATTCTTCTTGTATGGCTTGAAGAATAGGTATCAGTTTTGACTTATCAAAACTATTTTCTTCTAAAATTCGGCAGACTGTTTCAAATTTAACGTAATTTGATTCCATTTACTTCGCTCTCCATTATTAGAGATTATAACAAACAGTAAATACAGGCTTTTTATCAAATAGGTTATTCCTTTTACCTTGAACGGCTGCAACTCAGCAAAACTGCCGAGAAAATCACAAAATAATAGTTATTTCTCTACAATTACAAAATACGGGCACGGTGGAGCTTTTAATTTTAAAATCATTAATTTATTTTTGACTCAACACGTTTTTGTATTATACAAAACAATTCTACAGAGAGTTGTGAACTCTGCTTAGCGCACGCTATTAACATTTGTCATTATACATTGTTAGAATTTGAATGTATATAAATTTTGGGTGGCATTATGAAATTATTTTTTCTTTGATATAAGGTACTTTAATATTATGGGGGTTATAAAAGTAGTAAGCATTATAACCGCAACTAACGCGCTGTAATCTTTAGCTCCAAAAACATTGTTTTGCAATCCAATACCTGCAAATATCAATCCAACTTCGCCGCGGGGCACCATTGAAATACCTATTAAAAGTTTATTTATATTTTTTTTGAAAACAATAAAGCCGGATAACGCTTTACCTATAAAAGCAATAACGAAAAGCACCCCTGTTAAAATTAAGACTCCTCTGTTTGAAGCAACAAAAGGATTAAATGTGCTTAAATCAACATTTATACCCATCATAACAAAAAACACAGGTACAAAAAACGCATAAATAGGTTTTACATCTTTTTTTATTTCTTCATCTTGTTTAGTTGTAGAAAGTACAAGTCCCGCAACAAATGCGCCTACTATTGAAGCAAGTCCCACTTTGATTGACAAAGCCGATATAATAAAACAAAAAGCGGCGCCCATAACTAATGTTATGTGCATGTGCGGCTGCCCCATTTTTGAAATAAATTTAAAAAGTGTCGGAGCTATAAGCATACCTGCGGCAACGGATAAAACTAAAAATAATACTGC
Organism: Endomicrobium sp.; assembly: GCA_031290155.1. GTDB lineage: Bacteria > Elusimicrobiota > Endomicrobiia > Endomicrobiales > Endomicrobiaceae > Endomicrobiellum. The sequence continues at coordinate 8,156 of JAITOB010000033.1, forward strand.
ATTTCCGCTTATAGACGCAATCGTTTCAAAAGTGACGACTTCTCCTGTAACAAGCTTTAACACAACGGCAAGTATTGCAAGTCCTATAACATCGTCAATAATCGCGGCTCCAAGCACTATTTTTGCTTCTTCAGTTTCAAGATATTGTAAATCCATAAACACCCTTGCCGTAATGCCTACAGAAGTTGCTGTAAGCACAGCGCCTGCAAAAATTGCCTGTGTGTTTGTAAGTCCAAAATATAAAAATACAAAATATCCTAAAAAATAAGGAGCCACTACTCCGATGAACGCTACAGCTGCCGCCCATCCGCCTGCTTTTAAAAACTTTTTAATATTTGTTGAAAGTCCAACTTCAAAAAGAAGAATTATTGCGCCAAGTTCGGACATAGTTAACAAAACCGGCGTCTCATGGACAATTCCTAAAAAACCAGGTCCTATAAGAATACCTGCCAGAAGCTCGCCTATTATGGGGCTTTGTCCTAATTTTAAAGCAAGTTCGCCAAATATTTTAGCAAAGAAAAGAATGCCGGCTAAGGTTATTAAAAAACTAAAAACGTCGTGCATTATACCGCTCCGATACAATTATATTTAATTACTTAAATTATAATAACCAATTAAAGGACTCGCAGCAACCAATAACCTGCAACGCAGGAATACACCGCTGTATAACTAAACAAAGTATTGGCCTGACGGCTGCAAAAAGTATTATTTGGTCCACGGCTTACCGCAAGGATGGATTTCACGGCAGCATCCTCTTACGCAATCAGGCCCTACGTCTGCAAATAAAAGCGGAGCGGCGGTTCTTACAAGATTTAACATATGGCACGCCATATCTTTTATTTCCCATTGCGCTCTGTTGCAGCACCTTAACGAGAAAAAATGTCTCAATTCTCTTGCGTTCATTGTAATTATGATTTTTGTTGCAGAAGCAGTAGGTAAAATATATCTGGCGTCTTCGGCTGGTATATCTGCATCTAAAAATTCTTTATATAACGTTTCAATATTTTTTAAAATATTATTATATTTTTTTAATAAAGCCTTATTTTTTTTTATTGTTTCAGGAATTATAAACTCAATACCATTTTTAAACTTTACATATCTTTGGCTTTGGACGGAAAAAGAAGCAATCCGGTGTCTTGTAAGCTGCGCAAGCAAAGCGCGGGATACGTTTTCAATTCCAAAAGTAAAAGAAGCATGTTCCAAAACAGAATGATGCCCTGACGAAATAACCTTAAACAGAAGCTCTTTTATTCCTTCTGTAAACTTATCTAAAATTTCATCAATACCGGCGCTTCTGTAGCACAATCTTGCAGCTACAGCACATACTTTTTCTGGATTTTGAGTAAATTTTATAAGTTTTACTTTCATTTTTCCAGATTCCAATCTATCGTTCAAACCATTTCATATCTTTTTTAACTTCTATAGTTTCTTCTCTTTTTCTGCCAAGAGAAATTAAATCTATAGGAGCGCATACAAGCTGTTCCAAACGTTTAACATATTTCTGCGCATTTATGGGTAATTTCTTGAAATCCATAATACCTTTAACTTCTCCTTTAAATCCCGGAACTTCCTCATAAATCGGTTTAGCGTATTTTTGAATTGTCCTTGAAGCGGGAAATTCTTTATATATTTTATTTTTATATTTATATGCAACGCATATCTTAATTTTCTCTATACTCTGCATACAGTCAAGTTTAGTAAGAATTAAATGTTTTATACCGCTAACTCTCACACTGTGACGCACAATAACCGCATCAAACCAGCCGCAACGGCGCGGTCTGCCGGTCGTTGCTCCGTACTCTCCGCCTTTTTCTCTTAGAAGTTCGCCTATATTATCAAAAAGTTCCGTAGTAAAAGGCCCTTCGCCTACTCTTGTAGTATAAGCCTTTACAACTCCTAAAACATTATTTATTTTTGTAGGACCGATTCCTGCGCCAGAACATACCCCTCCGGCTATAGGATTAGATGATGTTACAAAAGGATAAGTCCCAAAATCTAAATCAAGCAATGTGCCTTGAGCGCTTTCAAAAAGTATCTTTTTATTTTCATTTATTGCATCTTCAATCATAAGACTCGTATCCGCAACAAAAGGTTTAATAAATTTTAGGAGCTTTTTATGATCTGTTAATATTTCCTCTTTTAAATTTGCAATATTTATTCCACTTTTTTCTAAAATAGGAGCTTTTTCAATAAGATTCTTATCAAGCAGATCTTCAAAAACATCTTTTTCTAAATAGTCAACAACTCTTATCCCTATTCTTTTAACTTTATCTGCATAAGCAGGTCCTATCCCTCTTTTTGTGGTTCCTATTTTAACATTTCCCTCTTCCAGGATTCCATCAATAATTTTATGGTAAGGAAGTATAATATGAGCTTGTTCGCTGATAAAAAATCTTCCTTTGACAGGAATTTTTTTCTTTTTTAATATTGCAATTTCTTCTTTTAACGCTTTAGGATCAACTACAACTCCGTTTGTAATCAAACAATATTTCTTGGAAAAAAGTATTCCTGAAGGTATTAAATGGAGCACAAAAGGTTTATTCTCATAAATTAAAGTGTGACCTGCATTGTTGCCGCCTTGATAACGAACAATATAATCTGCCTGCTTTGCAAGATAATGTACAACTTTTCCTTTTCCTTCGTCTCCCCACTGCGTTCCTAAAACAATTAATGTAGACATAGTTACCTTCCATAAAATAATCGTTTAAACTTTTTACGAAATAAAGTCTAAACGATTTAGTATTTGGACAACAATGCTCCCAACGAGATTTGAACTCGTGTCGCAGGATTGAAAATCCTGTGTCCTAGACCCCTAGACGATGGGAGCACAAATGAGCCCGGTGCGGCTCGAACGCACGACAACCTCATTAAAAGTGAGGTGCTCTACCAATTGAGCTACGGGCCCATTATACATGAGAGGTGTTAGGATGGCTGAGCCTGACTATATAACATTTTAAATTAACAATCTCCGAAAGGTAGCATAAAAATAGTTTTTTGTCAAATTAAATTTTATTCAATCCATAATCAACAGCAGCTGTTATTTATTATATAAAATTTATAGAATGTATGTGTTTATCTATTCTAAAAAACAATTTTTAACATATTATTTTGTTGCGACATACCCGGGCTGCGATGTTAACGATATGAAGGATTTACAATATTTTATAGGAAAAAATTAAAAATACACCCCAGAACAAGTACAAATTTTTACGCCTGCGCCTTCAACAAACGCAACGCTTATGTATTATACTGAAAAAAATCTTTCCGGAACTAAAATTTTTATTGAAAAAGACAGAAACAGAAAACAAAAACAAAAGAACATTATACGCCGCTAAAATCACCATAAAAATTTCAACGGATCAAGCGCTTTATCTCCTTTTTTGATAGTAAAATGAAGATGCGGTCCGGTAACTCTGCCGCTTGCTCCGCTTTTTGCTATAAGCCGGCGAGCTTTAACTTTTTGACCGACTCTTACTTTAATTGAAGAAAGATGCCCATAATGCGTAATATATCCATTTTTATGATCCAGGAATATCGCTGTTCCATAATGCCCAACATTGTGGCTTGCAAGTATAACTTTACCGTCTGCCGCTGCCCCCACCCATGTTCCTGCAGGCACTGCAATATCTATTCCCCCGTGCAAACTTACTTTTCCCGTTATAGGATGAACTCTTTTTCCAAACACGCTTGAAAGCCGCCCTCCTAACGGGGAAACAAACAGCGAGCGAAGTTCATATTTTTCCTGCATTTCTTTATTCATTAAATCAACAACAGGTTTTCTGCCCGGAATAAAAATATATTCTCCGGGAATAAGTTTGACAATACCAAAATTTACAAGCTGGAGCGTTTCGGCAGCAATATCGTAGCGTTTAGCAATTTTTATCCAAGTATCGTCATTTTGAACAGGATGAAGAGAACCTCCTGCTGACGGAACTAAAATTTTCTGGGTTACGTCTACATTGTAAGTTTTAAGCTGAGGATTATGACCTATCAACGTATGTACGGAATAACCGTATTTCTTTGCAATTTTCCACAGATTATCTTTCGGTTTTACGGAATAGACAAAAAAGCTTATATCTTTCACTCTTGTCGAAAGATATTTTGATCTTGCCTCGACATCGTTTAATAAAACTTCAGCGGTATAATCCGGCGCCGCAACAACAGGAATAGAAACTTTTAGAGCGGCAGCTTTTCTTACAACTATAATTTTAACAGCAATAAAAACAGCAAGAATAAAAATTATAAACACCGCCCATCTAAAAAAAATATTTCTCATACTGCCGGTTTTAATTTCATTGAGTTTATTCATAAGTCAAGTATTATAGTAAAACTAAGTGAAAAGAACAAGAGCGAAATCGACAAAATACTACAAAATTTATATAATCATCTCTCTAAACTGGCTAATAAAAGGAGTTGTTTTATGTCTATTTTAGTTACGGGGGCAGCAGGGTTCATAGGCGGCAAAGTTTGCGAATTACTTGCTAAATCAGAAAAAAATGTAATAGGACTGGATAATCTGAACGATTCTTACGACGTAAGAGTAAAAAAACACAGATTAAACAATTTAAAAAAACTTAAAAATGTCCAATTTTACAAGGCTGATATTGAAATTAAAAAAGATATTGAAAAAATAGTAAAAAAACACAAGATTGGAACCATAATAAATCTTGCTGCAAGAGCAGGCGTACGGTATAGTATGGAAAATCCTTTTGTTTATATCTCTACAAATGTTCTTGGAACTTTAAATCTTCTTGAAATAGCAAAAGAAAATAAAATGCAGAAATTTATATTGGCGTCAACATCTTCTCTTTACGCTGGACAAAAAATGCCTTTTGTGGAAGGTGCTGCTGTAAATACTCCAATATCTCCTTATGCTGCTTCTAAAAAAGCAGCTGAAGCAATGTGCTATTCTTATCACTATTTATACGGTCTTGACATTAGCATCGTAAGATATTTTACGGTTTACGGTCCCGCAGGAAGACCGGATATGAGCATAATGCGATTTATTAAATGGATTGATGACGGGAAACCTATTGAATTATTCGGAGACGGTTCTCAAAGCAGAGATTTTACATATGTAGAAGATATTGCAAGAGGGACAATAAAATCTTTAAAAAAGGCTGGATTTGAAATTATTAACCTTGGAGGCAGCAGGTCTCATAAAATCAACTACGTAATAACTCTAATTGAAAAAAATCTAAACAAAAAAGCTAAATATAATTATAAACCGTTTCATAAAGCCGATATAGTCGCAACGCTGGCAAACATAGATAAAGCAAAGAAGATTTTAAAATGGACGCCGAAAGTTTCATTAGAGCAAGGCATAAAAAAAACAGTTGACTGGTATTTAGAAAATAAATACTGGTTGAAAAACATTAATTTATAGTTATAATGCAGTATCGCGCTGGCCTGTAAGTATAAAAGGAACCATGATGTACAAGCAACTATTGGATAAAATAAACTTAAAAACTGCAAAAGTCGGCATCATTGGACAAGGATATGTTGGACTGCCTTTATCTGTTGAGCTTGCAAAACAAGGCTTCAACGTTACAGGCTTCGAAATTGACAAGTTTAAAGTTAGTATTATAAACAAGGGTAATTCTTACATCGGGGATGTTAACAAAGAAGAGATAAAGAAAGTTGTATCGGATAAATTTTTCAGCGCTACAACTGACTTTGACAATCTCAAAAAAATGAACGTTGTAATTATATGCGTTCCAACACCGCTGCGCAAAACAAAAGATCCTGACGTTTCATATATAATAGAAGCCACAAAAAATATAAAAAAAACTTTACAAAAAGGACAGCTTATAATTCTTGAATCCACTACTTATCCCGGTACTACAAAAGAACTTATGCTTCCAATGCTTGAAGAAACAAGCTTAAACGCCGGTAAAGATTTTTTTTTAGCCTTCAGCCCTGAAAGAATTGATCCGTCAAATAAAAAATTCGGCATAAAAGATACTCCTAGAGTTGTAGGGGGGTTATGCAAAAAATGCACGGAGCTTGCTGCTGCCGTTTACAGTTCTTTTACAAAAGTTTATAAAGTGTCCTCTACACAATCCGCAGAAATGGTAAAACTTCTAGAAAACACTTTTAGGGCCGTAAATATTGCGCTTGTAAATGAAGTTGCTTTGATGTGCAATAAGTTAAATCTTAACGTTTGGGAAATTATAGACGCCGCTGCAACAAAACCGTTCGGGTTTATGACTTTTTATCCCGGACCGGGCATAGGCGGGCATTGTATTCCATTAGATCCGCATTATTTATCATGGAAGCTTAAAACTTTAAACTTCTATTCAAGATTTATTGAACTTGCAGGAGAATTAAACTCAAAAATGCCGGAATATGTAGTTTCAAAAGTTGCCGACGCATTAAATTTAAAAGTTAAATCTATAAAAAATTCAAAGATTTTAGTTTTAGGAACGGCATACAAAAAAGACGTTGTTGACGTGCGAGAATCGCCGGCTATTGACATTATAAATATGCTAATCGACAAAGGAGCGAAGGTTTCTTACCACGATCCATATATATCCGATATGAGATTCTGCAGCAATAAACGGGCTTTATCGTCAATTAAAACTCTTGCTGGGTTAAATAAATACGATGTCGTTGTTATTGTTACCGACCACACAAATATTGATTATAAAAAAGTGCAAAAAGAAGCAAATATGATAGTGGATACAAGAAACGTATTTAAGAATATCAAGTCAAATAAAATTGTGAGAATATAATTCTATTCTTTTTCTCTCTTTTTACGGAACTGATGTCTGTTAAATAAGGCTTATAAGCCTGCATGCAGAGCAAATGCAAAACTTGGAAATTTTGATTTTTGCAAGATAAAAAGGGATTTATTGTTGCTTACATATTAATATCAAAATTAATATCAAAATACATATAAATTTTGGAGGCTGTTATGGTAAAAGATGAAAAGCTTAAAGCATTAGACCTAGCTCTTTCACAGATTGAAAAAGATTTTGGTAAAGAAGCAATTATGCGGCTCGGCGCAAAATATTCAAAAGAAAAAGTCGATTCAATACCCACAGGAGCTCTTCCTCTTGATATCGCTATAGGTATAGGTGGTATTCCACGCGGCAGGATAATTGAAATTTACGGTCCTGAATCGTCAGGTAAAACTACTCTTGCTTTATGTATGATCGCCGAAGCGCAAAAACTCGGCGGCATTGCGGCATTTATTGACGCTGAACATGCAATGGATCCCGACTATGCGCAAAAACTCGGCGGAGATATAGAAAACCTTCTGATATCGCAGCCAGATTCGGGAGAACAAGGACTTGAGATTGCCGATAAACTTGTGCGTTCCGGGGCGGTTGATATTATAGTCATAGATTCGGTGGCGGCGCTGGTTCCTAAAGCTGAAATAGAGGGAGAAATGGGCGATTCTTTCATAGGACTTCAAGCAAGACTTATGAGTCAAGCGCTTAGAAAACTTACGTCTAACATTTCAAAATCAAAAACTTCAATAGTATTTATAAATCAGCTGAGGCAAAAAATAGGGATATTCTGGGGAAGCCCAGAAACAACTCCAGGAGGACTTGCGCTTAAATTTTATTCTTCAGTAAGGCTTGACATAAGGAGAATTGAGTCGGTTAAAAAAGGTGAGGAAATTTTAGGCAACAGAGTGAGGGTTAAAGTTGTAAAAAATAAAGTCTCAGCCCCCTTTAAGCAAGCTGAATTTGAAATAATATTCGGGCACGGCATTGACAAACTTGGGTATCTAATAGATATGGGAGTAAACGACGAAATTATTGAAAAGGCCGGAGCGTTTTTCAGTTATAAAGGCGAAAGATTGGGACAGGGAAAAGATAACGTAAAAATCTATTTATCTGAAAATCCTGCCGTCGCTGAAGAAATAGAACTTAGAATAAGAAAAAAAGCTTTTGGAGAAAACGAACAAAGAAATGATATAAAAAAAGAAGATGCTGTAAAAGAAAAAATTTCCAAAACCGTAAAAAAATAATAATAAAACACGGTCGGAGATTTTTTAAAGTTTTTTACTAGTCGTTATTAAAAAAAATAAGAGCGCGAATATAATTGTATAAATAATCCAAAGATTATTTATACATCGACTGAAAATCAGGACAGTAAAACATATTAGTGAAATAACAAAATTTTTTATATCAAAAATAATTTATCAATACAGGAGAAAAGTAATGAAGGTTCTTATTACGGGCGGCTGCGGTTTTATAGGCTCAAATATTGGAGACGCCCTGTTAAAAAAAGGATACGGAGTCATAGTTTTAGATAATTTATCCTCAGGTAAAAAAGAAAATATTAATAAAAAAGCTAAGTTTTACAAAGCTGATATCTTTGATAAAAAAGCTGTGCAAGATGTATTTAAAAAAGAAAGACCTCTTATTGCAATACATAACGCCGCTCAAATAGACGTACGTAAATCAGTTGCAGATCCGTTTTTTGACGCTGAGGTTAATATTTTAGGTTCTATTAACATTTTAAATTCATGCGTTGAAAATAAAGTTGCAAAAATAATTTTTGCATCTTCCGGTGGCGCAATTTACGGCGAATGCAACAACTCTGCTCCAAATGAAGAATCAATACCGAAACCATTATCCCCGTACGGCATTGCAAAAAATTCTGTTGAAGGTTATATAAAGTTTTATTCTGCAGTACACAGGCTTGATTATACCATATTAAGATATGGGAATGTTTACGGTCCCAGACAGGATCCGCACGGAGAGGCAGGAGTAATTGCAATTTTCACATCAAGAATATTAAATAACGAAAATATAACGGTTTTTGGAAACGGCAAACAAATGAGAGATTATATTTATGTTGTCGACGTTGTCAATGCAAATTTAAAGGCTTTAAGCAAGGCTAAAAACCAAACTCTTAATATAGCAGCCGGAAAACCTTTATCGGTAAAAGAACTTGTAAAGATTATGAGCGGCATATCGGGGTATAATAAGAAAATAATATATAAACCTAAAAGAGAAGGCGAATTGTTTAAGAGTTTTTTAAATATAAATAAAGCAGAGAAAGTATTGAGCTGGAAACCAAAGTTTGATATAAAACTAGGAATAAAAGAAACTATCAGCTACTTTAAACAGAGGCCGTAAATGGAAGCTTTTGTTCTAGCAGCAGGCGCTGGTAAAAGACTCGGACCTTTAACAACTGATATTCCTAAACCAATGATTCCCATTTTAGGGAAACCTGCTCTGTATTATACTCTTGCAAATCTTAAAAAAAACGGGATACACAGCGCCTGTATAAACCTGTATCACCGTCCCAATGTTATAAAAAAATTTTTAAAAAATAATGATATCGAAATTAAATTGAATTTCTCGCATGAAAAAACGCTTTTGGGAACAGCTGGCGCAATAAAAAACAAAGAGTATTTATTTAACGATACCTTCGTAGTTATGTCCGGAGACGGTTTGACTGATATTAATCTTAAAAATGCAGTTGAATTCCATAAAAAAAGAAAATCTTTAGCTACAATAATTCTAAAGAAAATAGCTTTAAGACTTGAATACGGATTTACGGTAATTGATAAAAACTATGAGGTTAAATCTTTCATTGAAAAACCATTATGGAGCGACATTTTTAAAAACAGCGTAAATACGGGCATTTATATTTTTGAACCTGAAATTTTTCAATTTATTCCTAAAAATAAATTTTTTGATTTCAGTATGGATTTATTTCCGCTTTTAATGAAAAAAAAGAAAAAAATTTACGGCTACATAATGAACGAGTATTGGACTGACATAGGAAATCCCTTTGAATACAAAAGGGGTATTTTTGATGTATTAGACGGTAAAGTTAACGTCAATGTGGGAGTTAAAAACAAAAGAAATAAATATATAAGCGATAACGTAAAGGCTGACAAAAATGTAAAAATATACGGACCTTGCTTTATAGGCAATAATGTAGTAATAGAAAAAAATGTGATAATTAAACCATATTCTGTGGTATCGGATAATGTAAGTATAAGCAGTAATGTATCTTTAGAGAAATCAATAATTTGGGAAAACTCTAAAATTAACAAAAATGTAAAAATCACAAATACAATAGTGGGGTATAATACTATAATACCTGATAATATTACATTATTTGATTCCATAATAGTGTAATATAGGAGAGGGTTTTTATGCTAAACAAGTGCGGATATTTTTTTACGTCGGAGTCTGTTACAGAAGGGCATCCTGATAAATTATGCGATATAGTTTCAGACAGTATTCTGGATGCAATTTTAAGACAAGATTCAAAAGCTAGAGTCGCTTGTGAAACTTTTGTTTCTAAAGGACTGCTTATTGTCGGAGGAGAAATTACTACAAAAGCAAAAATTAACACCAGGAATATTATAAAAGAAGCTGTAGAAAAAATAGGTTACAATAAACCATCTTTGGGGTTTGACTATAATACATGCGCTATTATAGATACCATAAACACACAGTCTCCAGATATTGCTATGGGCGTTGATACCGGCGGAGCTGGCGATCAAGGATTGATGATAGGGTTTGCATGCAGAGAAACCGCAGAACTTATGCCTTTACCTATAATTTTAGCGCATAAGCTCGCTATGAGGCTTGCTAAAGTCAGAAAAAAAGGTATTTTGCCTTATTTGGGACCCGACGGCAAAACACAAATAAGTGTTGAATATATGAATTTTAAACCGAAAAAAATAAACACCGTTGTTTTGTCAACGCAACATACAGAAGCAATTTTAAATAAAACAGGAGATCATATAACAAATAAATCCAAGGAAGAAATTTTTAATAATATTATTAAACCTGTTCTTGGAGAAATGATTGATAAAACCACAGATATATATATAAACCCCACCGGAAAATTTTTAGTAGGGGGTCCCGCTGCGGATACCGGTCTTACCGGAAGAAAAATAATAGTAGACACTTACGGCGGAATGGCAGCGCACGGCGGCGGCGCGTTTTCAGGTAAAGATTCTACAAAAGTAGACAGAAGCGCATGCTATATGGCAAGACATATTGCAAAAAATATAGTTGCGGCTGGTTTTGCAGATAAATGCACAGTGCAGCTTGCCTATGCAATCGGTATTGCAGATCCTGTTTCTGTAATGGTTGATACCCATCATTCAGGCAAGATTTCAGGAACGATTTTAGAACCTATTGTAAAAAAAATATTTTCGCTTACTCCTAAAGGAATAACAGATTATTTAGAACTTCGCAGACCTATTTTTGCCAAAACCGCTGCATATGGGCATTTTGGAAGAGAAGAGAAAGATTTTACCTGGGAAAAAGTCAACAAAGTTGATGAACTTAAAAAAGCAGTAAAAATGTAAAGGGAAATAAAATGAACTATAATATAAAAGACATTAACCTTGCAGATAAAGGCAATAAAAGGATTTTGTGGGCTGAAAAAGAAATTAATGTATTAAGACGGATAAGAAAAATTTTTTAAAAGAAAAACCTTTAAAAAAACATAAAATATCAGTTTGTTCGCACATATTATTACAGAAACAGCTAATCTGGCTATTACGTTAAAATACGGAGGAGCAGATATTTATGCGCATCAAATCCTCTTTCTACTCAAGATGATGTCGCCGCATCTTTAGTAAAGCATTACAATATTCCTGTTTTTGCAGTTAAAGGAAGATAATGAAACTTATTATAAACATATAAACGCGGTTTTAGACATTAAAGCCGCAGATAACTATGGACGACGGCGCAGATTTAGTTACGACAATCCTTTTAAAGAGAAAAGAATTATTAAAATATTATCGGCGGTACTGAAGAAACCACAACAGGCGTTGTAAGGCTTAAAGCTATGGCAAAAGATAAAAGCGCTTGCATACCCGATAATTGCCGTTAACGACGCATTAACAAAACATTTTTGATAACAGATGCGGGCGGGGACAATCAACGATTGACGGTATAATAAGAGCTACAAATATTTTGGTTGCCGGTAAAACTGTTGTTGTCGCAGGATACGGATGGTGCGGCAGAGGTTTTGCTATGAGAGCAAAGGGGACTCGAGCGCATGTTATAGTGACAGAAGTTGACCATCTTAAAGTTATGGACGGATTTGAAGTTATGCCTATGAAAGAAGTAATAAAAAGGGGATATTTTATTACTCTTGCAGGCAATATAAACGTCATTGGCAAGCATCATTTTAATTCAATTAAAGGCGTCGCAATTAATGTGCAATTCCGGACATTTTAACAATGAAATTGTGATTTAAAAACGCTAAAAAACACGGCTAAACGCGTAAAAAATGTAAGAGATTTTGTTGACGAATATACAAATAATAAAACTATACATAGCAGACGCTGAGGGACACCCGGCAAGCGTATGAATATGTCTTTTGCAAATCGGGCGCTTTCAGCGCATTATTTGATTAAAAATTATAAAGATATGAAAAACAACGTATATATGTTCCCGAAAAAATTGACAACGAAATAGCAAAGCTTAAATTAAATTCTATGAATATTAAAATAAATGCTCTTACAAAAGAACAAATAAAATATTTAAACTCATGACAGTCAGGAACATAGCATAATACGTATTTTTAATTATAACACACATGATTGCGGACGGAAGATTAGTAAACCTTTTATTCAAATTTTCATAATATTACAAAAACAAAAATTCTGCTTATCATTTTCAGATTCAAAAATATTTTTTGACTTTACAAAGATATTTACATAAAAACATAAAAAATCTTATAACCTTTTAATTTAATAAATAAAATCCGCTGAAATTATTTTTTCTTTTTAGAATGCTCATACTGAAGCGTCCTTGTTGTTATATCTGTAACATTTGCAGAGCCAAAATACTGTATAGGTCCTGGAAAAATATAACTTTCGCCGGCTGCCCATTTATCTCTATTTTTGACAAACTCTTTAAACGGACTGCCGCCTAAATCAACTAAAGCTTTTTGTATGACAGGTTTATCTTTGCCATATCTTCTCTCTATAGTCATCATCATTGTAAGAGGAATTCCGCCGCATTCCCATTGTTTAGGAGGTTTTATAAGATTTCTTATAGATGACAAATAACCTGTAAGTCCGTTGATTACAAGCGCAGCTGCATTATAACCCAAGGCATAAGTATAATTTGCATCAAAATTTGACGGAATACCGCAGCGACCTTCGTAACCGAAGAAATGCGTAATAGGTGAAAATTTACCTTTATACTTATCTTCTTTTCTAAGCTCTGAAAGTTTCTTACGTGCCATTTCTACCAAAAGTTTTTCCGTTTCAATTAACGACACCTGTACATTACCGTGAGGGTCTCTGTCCAGCATAAGCTGCGAAGCAATACCTGTCGGGAGCGATTTCATTAAATCAGCAAGCTTGTTTGGGATTTTGCCGCATATAAAATCTTTTTTTTCTTCTACTGAATGGACATTTGCTACAGCTTCAGCATTTTCGGTTAAAGCATCATTGAGAGATGAAATAAGTTCTTTCATTTCAGGTATAAATTCTATAAGTCCTTCAGGCACCAACACAACGCCAAAATTTTTACCTGTCTGCGAACGTTTAACTATAACGTCAGTTATATTCTCAATAACTTTGGCAAGCGTCATATTTTTTGACAAAATCTCTTCGCCTATTAAGGCAATATTAGGCTGCGTTTTAAAACCGACCTCTAACGTAATATGCGAAGCGCTCCTGCCCATAAGACGTACAAAATGCCAGTATTTCCGCGAAGAATTTACATCTCTGCAAATATTCCCTACAAGTTCTGAATAAATTTTTGTCGCAGTGTCAAAACCAAATGAAGTTTCCACGTATTTATTTTTTAAATCGCCGTCAATAGTTTTAGGAACCCCTACAATGCATTTATCTAATTTTTCTTTTATAACATATTCAGCTATCATTGCGGCATTTGTATTAGAATCATCTCCGCCGACAACTACCAATGCGTCTACTCCACTTAGCAAAAAAATTTTTTTTATCAATTCAAACTGTTCAGGCGTTTCAATCTTTGTTCTTCCAGACTGTATAATATCAAAGCCGCCAGTATTTCTATATTCTTGAAGAACATCTTCAGAAATTACTTTAAACTTATTTTCTAAAATTCCAGACGGGCCGCCTAAATATCCTATTAAAACATTTTTTTTATTTGCTTTCTTTAATCCGTCAAAAAGGCCGGCTATAACATTATGCCCGCCTGGAGCCTGCCCTCCAGAAAGAACTACGGCAACTTTTATAGTTTTTTTTGTAAAAGCAGTATTTACGCCTTTTTTAAACGTAATTTCAGGAAGTCCATAAGTATTCTTAAAAATTTCCTTTACTTTATACTGATTTGCCACAGACTTGGTAGTTTTACCTTTAACAAGTTTAATGGATGCCGCTCCATTTTTTAATATATCGGGCAGAATTGGCTTAAACTTCCATCTTTCAACTTGAAGTTCCGAGACATTTGCTGTTTTCTGTGCCATTTTCTAATTCCTCCGATTTTTATATTTTTACTTTTAAAATAATGTCCTCTGCTGTAACCTGAGTTATGTCGCCTTTTTTTATTATTGTATGTTTTTCCAAAGGTACAGGGCATATTTGTAGTGGATCTGTACAACCAAACACGGCTATACATTTTGTTCCGACAGCAGCTGCTAAATGCATAGCTCCGGAATCTATGCCTATAAATAAAGACGAAATCTTCAAAAAAGCCGCGCTGTCTAAAATACCATTTTCCGCAGTAAACAATTTAGGTTTTATTCTACATTTTTTAGCTGTTTTATTCAAAGATTCTCTTTCCCATTCTGCGCCTGAAAGAACACAGTTAAACCCTTTTTTTGACAATATATCTATTATTTCAACCCATTTATTTTCTTCCAAACACTTATTTTGCCTTTTTCTGCTTGCGTTTATTGATACTGCTATTGTTTTTGAAACATCAACCTTATTTTCTTTAAACCATTTTTTAACGTTGTTTAAATTTTCTGACGGGATATTCAATATGCCAGTATAATCCGTCCTCATTGTTTTTAAACCGATTTCAAATCCAAGCTTGATATTATTAAATAATGACGGAACGCCTGTTCTTTGTACTTTTTTTGTAAGCAAAAAACTTAAAGATGAAGTCTTAAAACCTATTCTTTCTTTTATTCTCAGCAGATAAGCTGCGATCAACGATCTCGGAGATTCAGAAAAAAGGACAGCTTTATTAAATTCTTCCTTTCTCAGGCTTTTTATAAACCTTTCCCCTTTAGGCAATATTTCGTCAACCAGTCCTGCAGATATTAAAAGCGGAGATAAATCTTGTCTGACAACAGAACATATTCTTGCATTTAATTCCTGTTTTGCAGCCTGAAGAACGGGAAGAGAAAAAAGCAAATCTCCTAACTGATTCATATGGAAAAAAATAATTTTATTCATTTTTTATTTCTATTAATTAATATTCCACCAGTCTCACTTTTTAAAACTGTAATATAAAATACTATTGAAAATCAAAAATTCTAAGCTAAATATTTAAATTGCCATGCTGACTTTATTTACTGTGGTAATAAGACGAGATAACAGGCCAATTAAAAAACAGACGCGAGCAGACCTTTACATAATTTTACATAGCGTTTACTCCGATGACAAATTATAAATAATATGCTTTTACACTATTTCTTAAACGCTGAACGCAGAAACTACAGTATTTAATAATATTTTAGAATTGTATGGCAATTTTTTTACTTTTTCCTTCTGCTCCAAATACATCGCCGGCGCTAATAAACAATTTTGTCTTATTTGTATAAGGTTGTTAATATCCTTATCATTGAAGAGAGAACGTTGCAGCCAAGCCACAAAAGATATGTACCTTCAGGCTCAATTAATTTAATTTTAGGTAGATTAGAATTTATAAAATCTCTTACATACGCTAAATTACAATAATATATTTGGTTAATTCGTCACAACCCATTCACCAGTCATGTTCGTAGGCTGCTTGGCATGAAAGGATGCCCGACGTATTAAGCTGGCTGTATTCTGTTTTATATTTCCAACACAAACTTTTCTCTTAAATATTTATTTGCAATAAAAACATTTGATATCTGAAGACCAGCCAGATTAAAAGTTTTACTAGGAGCAGTGCATATAATTGAATTATTTAAAAAATCTTTTTAACGAACCAAACACAATATGTTTATCCCCTTTATAAACAAAATCGCAGTGTATTTCATCTACAACCACGATAGCACTGTGTTTTAAACACAAATTATTTCCTATTTTATAAGTTCTTGCTTCGTCCAAACACAGCCTACGGGATTATGGGGGGGGTATATACCGGCATTTGTCAAGACCGCATCAAGAAAGATTCGTAAATGCTTTTACCACCATAGCCAATGAAAAAACTATGCCCAGAGTTTTTACAATTCTTTCGCACTGTTATTTGTGAAACTCATTTCAGAATTATGCACTAAGAGATTTATTAATGAGGGGTAAAATCTTATATAGCCACTTTCAGCACAAATCGCTCCACCGTTGTCAGCA
>JAITOB010000017.1 GCA_031290155.1 Endomicrobium sp.
GTAGAAGTTGTTAATTGGGATTTAAAGAAGTATTTGGTTTGGTATAATACGAAAAAGCCGCATGAAGGGTTAAATTATCAAACGCCATTTGATTATACTTTAAAGTTTTTTAATTTAGCCGCTTAACATTCTACAGTCTACTATGTTATGAGATTGTACACAATATTGCTTTCATACTCTTAAATAATACAATCTCGTTATATTTATATAAATTTTTTAAAAATAGGGAGGAAAAAATCATGGACCGAATGATTACTTTAAATTTACAAACAAAGAAGTATAAAATTGTCATTTCACAATCTGAAGATGACTTTTTTACAGCATTAAAAAAAGCTGTAAAAACAAACACGTTTTTCGTCATCACTGATAAAAATGTAAAAAAATTGTATTTAAAATATTTTACTGATTTATTAAATCATAAGGGTTTTAATGTGAAAACTGCAGTTATTGACGAAGGTGAAACTGGGAAAAGCGTAGAAAGTTTGTCCTTTTTATATGATAAAGCACTTGAAGTAGGTATAGATAGAAAAAGTTGTGCAATAGCTTTTGGTGGAGGTGTTATTGGAGATATTACTGGTTTTTTTGCAGCGACTTATATGCGCGGTATATGTTATATTCAAGTACCTACCACACTTCTTGCAATGACCGATTCTTCAGTTGGTGGGAAAACAGCAATAAATACGAAATATGGAAAAAACATAGCAGGAGCATTTTATCAGCCTGATCTTGTTTGGATTAATTCATCTTTTTTAAGTACTCTATCTGAAAGACATATAAAGAATGGGTTTGCTGAAATTATAAAATATGCTTTTATTTTTGATAGAAAATTTTATAATTATTTATTTGATATATTTAAAAAAGGAATTACATCGTCAAAAGATTTTGACTATATAATATATCAAAGCTGCTTATATAAGTCTAGAGTTGTAGAAAAAGATGAAAGAGAAATAACAGAGTTAAGGACTGTTTTAAATTTTGGGCATACTTTTGCTCATGCACTTGAAACAGCTACAAAGTATAAAGAATTTTTACACGGAGAAGCAGTTGCAATTGGAATGATTTTTGCAACAGCACTTTCTTTAAAATTGAAAATATGTAAACCGGAAACTTATAAAAAAGTTGAAACCCTTTTACAAGAAGCAGATTTTGTTCTAAACACGAAATATAATGCTCATCAATTTCTGTCGCTTATGAAAAGAGATAAAAAATCTGTTGATGGAAATATTAAATTTGTTCTTCTAAAAGATATAGGAAAAACAATTAACAGTTATATAAAAGATGACATTGTTTTAAATGTTCTAAAAAATTTTACGAGAGGAAACAAATGAGAAAAATACTTATTTTAAATGGACCAAATATAAATATGCTAGGTGTAAGAGAGCCTACTATTTATGGCAATATTACTCTTGAAGATATCGAGAAAAGAATTAGTTTATCTGCAAAAGAAATTAAAGTTGAAGTGGAGTTTTTTCAGTCAAATCATGAAGGGTGTATTGTAGATAAAATTCAAAACAGTATAAATAATTTTTCGGGAATAATCATTAATCCTGCAGCATTTACACACACATCTGTAGCCATCAGAGATGCTTTAGCTTCAATTAATATCCCAACGATTGAAGTTCATATTTCAAATATTTACTCAAGGGAAGAGTTTAGACATAAGTCTTATATTGCCACAGTAGTTGTAGGACAAATTACAGGATTTGGAATTGACGGATATCTTTTTGCATTGAAGAAACTTGTATCTTTGATGTAATATGAGTCTGTTCATACCTAAGTAATAGGACGAAAGTGTTGCTTGGATTTTTGATGAAATATCGATCATGCTTGTAAGTCGTTTTTTGCCATTCTAAATGATTCTTCTTCCTGAAATAAATGTGATTACTTACGCATTACAATCTAAATTTGTAACCTTTTTAATTTTTCTTCTTTATGTATACCACTATTGCTCAGTTTTTGTCGTTTTCCACCCTTCTTTGCTTATCGCTCTTATTCTTGTATTTCCTTTCTTCTTTTTATCTTTATGTATCTTTTTGGCTCATAATACATAACTTTATATGAATTTTTACCCGTTTAGTTCCTATTTATTCTATCATCTTGTGTTTCTTTTTTGTCTTTTTAGCAAAAAAACGGTTAAGTCAGGTGAAGAGAGAGGAAATAGTACATTATTACAATTATCCAAGAAGTCCTAAAAGCAATGCATATATGGAGCATTTCAACAGAACTTCAAGAGAACAATTTATAGACAGAAACGAAGCATAGTATAGGTGATTGTAATCAAGCCAACAAAAGACTTATGGATTATTTAAAATGGTATAATTACCAGAGAGTTCACAAAGGTTTAAATTATCAAATGCCGTTTAATTTTTCTTTGTCATTTTTTAATCCTAAAAAGTCCAATTTGTTATGTGAGTCTACTATAGAATGAATAGGTTAAAACAGATATGCGACAAAGTTAAAGAAAAGAGTGAAGGAATAAAAGGAAGTAAAAAAGGATGCAAATAAGGAATATAAAATATAAAATCCCCCCAGTATAGGGCTAATAATAAATAAGAAAAATTATATTATCGATACATCGAAAACATGAAAGAATGAGAGAAGAAGAAGAGATGGTGAGGTATAGCCCAAAGGAAACAGAAGCAGGGTATATAAGTAAGCGATACAGTAGTGGGGGAAAGGAGCAGGCAGTGACAAGATATTTTTATAATGAGAAGAAGGGAGAGGTTTGAGTTTAGTTTGAATTATAGGGAATTAAAGAGAGCAGATAATAGAGATTTTTATGAACAATGTAAAAAGTTGTATCTGTTATAAGATAAGGAAGTGGCAG
>JAITOB010000032.1 GCA_031290155.1 Endomicrobium sp.
TATCCGATATACATTCCTGTAAACATTTTAATACGCCAAGTTTTATATGTCTTTGCAAGTTGTTTTTTATCAGTTAACTGAACTTTTGCATCCGGAATCGGTCTCAACCGGTTAATAAATCTCGCCAACATATTATTACCTCTCATCTATTTATTTCTACAATATTATTTATTCTTCTTAATATTAATTCCCTTATTTTTTCTATTTTAAAAAAGCTAGTATAATACATTTTTGTAGAGATAAGATATGTAAATGTGAAAATTTTGTGAAATTATATACCTCTATTTTAATATAAAAAACAGTTTTATATAAAATTAAATATTAATAAAAGAAGTGTATCAGAGGAAATAAAGAAGCTGCGGTTTGCAGGTTATTAAAGTAAGCATTATAGATTTCATTTAAGAAATTTAATAATTTATAACTTTGTAAAAAGAGATAAGTTCTTTAAGATAGTCTGAAGTAATTTTTTATTAGTACAAATCATTTAAATTCAATCAATAAGTTTTATTAAATACTTATTTGTTTAAGAAATAACCACTATTTGTAATTTTTAAACGGTTCATATTTTTTATTTAATTAATAATAGATAACAATTAATAGTATACTTTTTTAATAACTAGAAATTTTTTAAGCTTTTCTTTATTCAAATATAAGAATAATATTGTTTATATATGATTTTTTAATATTTTAATAAACTTAATAAACAATTTAATATGGCACATATCACTTTTTGCTAAAATCTTATATATCTACTGTTGAGATTACTAAAATAGACCGCTCTTATAAGTTTAAATTGCGCGGTACACTTATTTTTGTTATAATAATTTTTCAAGTTTTTGTCTCCGTAGCTCAATTGGATAGAGCAACTGCCTTCTAAGCAGTAGGTTGCGTGTTCAACTCACGCCGGAGACGCTCCTTCTCTGGTGGTTGTAGCTCAATTGGTTAGAGCGTCGGTTTGTGAAGCCGAAGGTTGCGGGTTCAAATCCCGTCAGCCACCCCACATTTGATACAATGTTAAAAGTTCTCTAAATGTAGAAATTATCTAGTTTGTCTGAAGGAAATATTCCTTTCCTAAAGTTCTTGAAATACTACTTTTCCAAAAACTTTTATAATTTTCGTTCGTTAGTATATAGCTTTATTTGTTAATTCAAAAATTGTTCTAAGTATATTAATCTTTTAAGTATAGGAGGATACATTATGAGGTTATATAGAATTTCTGGGCAAACCTTACTCAAATAAAATCAAATTCTTTTAAATTAAAAAGAGAGATACAAAAACTCGTTGAATCTAACTTAGATACATTAAGGGGTTAACATTTGTTAAATCAGAATTTTTTATAAAAAATAAGAGGATTGATACTTTTGCTTTTGATATGGAATCTAGCGCTTTTGTTGTTATAGAATATAAACGAGATAAAAATCCTAGCGTAGTGGACCAAGGTTTTACATATTTAAATTTTATGTTAAATAATAAATCTGATTTCATACTAGAATATAAAGAAGCTGTTAACTTTAAAGACATTGCCATTGAATTATGGGAAATACAACGTTATGAAGGGAATATTTTTTCTATAACTCAAATTGACAAAAGTCAAGCGGCAGAAAGTATTAAACCAATAATGGAAGGAAAAACAGAGTATAAAGAAATATCCGCAGAAATTAAAGTATACACCGAGAAAGACCATTTAAATAACAAACCAGAAGAAACTATTGAATTGTATAAAATTTAAATCTTCTATACTGAATCTTGAAGAAAAAATAGAAGTTAAGCCTTTAAAACTATTGGTCACTTTTAAACATGAAGAAAATAATATCTGCGGTATAATTATACAGAAAAAATCTCTCAAAATTTTTATAAATAAGAAAAGGATACTTTAGATGACACCAAACATATAACTAGAGATATTTCTTAATAGGACATTGGGGTACCGGAGACTATGAAATCACCGCCAACGATGATAAAAATCTAGGATATATAATGAGTCTTATCAAGCAAGTTTTGAATCCGCTATAACAAAAGTTTAGATATATTTTATATGTACGAATGTTATATAGTTTATATACTAATCTTAACAATAGTCCACATAAAATAAACCATTAGAATTTTTATTTTTAGGAATACAAAATTGTTGATCATTGTACACTTTTTTTAGATTAAGTGTAAATTTAAAGGTTTATTATATTGTCTTACAAAACTATTTTTATCGTTGCTTAAATATTACTATGATTAAAGATGACAAACTCTTAATATTGTCCTTCATCCATAATTCATTAAATTGCAATAAACCTTTATCTATATTCTAGTAATAGCAAACAAAACCAGTATTACAAAGCAGACTGTTCGTATAAGAAAAAACTATTTCACAATACAACCAACTTAGATTTCAAAATATTTTCAAAAAATACTTTAAGTTTTTCAACACTATGTATTTCTTTTTTCACGGGATTTATCAACCAAAAACATTGGAATCGCTGGCAAAATGTTGACAAGTGCTGTTCCTGTAGATTTTATTTCACCATCTCTAAAAGAACTATCCATAAATTTTTTAGTTTCCTGCGGTTTCAGACTCTCTTTTTCAATAATTTCTTCTAATTCTTTTTCTCTTTTCTTTATCACAAATTCTCCCCAATTTTTATAAATTTCAGTTTCGTTATTTATTGTCGCAATAAAAGGCTTGAGTCAATAGCTTTTTCAATAGTGGTTAAAATTTCTTTGTCCTTCATCTTGCTTTTATGATATTTAGCCACCAATTTAAAATATAGTCAATATTAATTTCAACCTGCTTTACAAGCTCCATTTCAAAGACAATATCGTCGTTAATGTTTTCTTTGTCTGCCCCTTTGCCTTTTCTTAAAGTTTGATACAAATCAATATACGCACTTTGATACTCTTGAAAATTACGCTCGATAAAAATTTCATTGCCTACAAAATCGTCAAAAGAGCTAATAATATTTTTGCTTTTAAAAATGCCCCCATAAAGTTTAATAAAATATTTTTTAGATTGTTCCCCTATAGTATTAGTATATACAGGCAAAGGAAATTTTGAGACAAGCTCTTCAATCAATTCTTTATATCCTTGTTGATGTTGTCCATCTTTTTCCCAGCCTTCATAATACTTCTTTATAAGATTTTAGCAACACAATTCCGCGGGCCTCTTTATCACTAAATAAGGCAATAGTCTCATTAGTTGCCTCTTCCAGATCGCGGAAATAAATTATATTGCCGAAAGTTTTAACCGAATTTAAAATACGGTTAGTTCTTGAAAACGCCTGTAAAAGCCCGTGTTGGCACAAATTCTTATCAACCCATAAAGTGTTTAAGGTAGTAGCGTCAAAACCGGTTAAAAATATATTGCATACTATAAGCAGATCAAGGTCACGGTTTTTAACCCTTTGGGATAAGTCCTTATAATAATTTTCAAATTTATCAGAAGATGTGTCGTAATTAGTTTTAAAAGTAGTGTTGTAATCTTTTATAACCTCGTTAAGGAAATCACGCGAAGTTTTATCAAGCCCTATCGTATCAAAACAATACCATCTATTTCTGCCTTATTTGCACCAAAACTATAAATTAAAGCGATTTTTAATTTATGCGCAGAGGGCAAATCGGGCATTTGTTTTTTAAACTCTGCGTAATAATATTTTGCTGTTTCAATGGAATTAACGGCAAAAAGTGAATTAAAACCTGCTATCCGTCTATCCTTTAACTTGTAAAATTGATTTCGTTGGTTTTCTGATCAAAATGCTCGCAAATATACTTAACAACTTTCGTAATTCTATTTGGCGCGCTTTCAGCTCGTTTTATATCAATAGTGGAAACTTTTTTATCTTTAATATCGTCTTTCATTTTTAGGGTATTCACATAGTCAATTCTAAACGGCAAAACATTTTTATCGTTTATAGCGTCCACAATGGTACAACTGTGCAATTTAGCACCAAATACTTGCTCTGTTGTTTTTATATTGTGGATTGACCCCACTTGAAGAATTTGCCGCAAAAATAGGCGTACCGATAAACCAAATATGTGGTAATTTTAAAACTTTTTATTATTTTGGCGTACATATTGCCAAACTGCGACCTGTGGCATTCGTCAAAAATAAGTAGTCCTTTGTTGTCTTTAATAAACCTGCCAAGTTTTTGTATTGTGGTAATAAGAATTTTTTTTCCTGGTCTGCAATATGCTTTTTTAATTCCACTGTTGAAGTATTGCTGTTTGCCGCGCCTTTCTCAAACTTGTCGTATTCTTTCATAGTTTGATAGTCCGAATCTTTCCTATCCACCACAAAAAGCACTCTATCAATAAAATTTAAGTTGCTTACCAACTGGGCGGTTTAAAACTTGTAAGCGTTTTACCGCTTCCGGTAGTGTGCCAAATATATCCACCCGCGTTTATGCTTCCAAACTGTTTTAGATTTTCGCCCATTACTATCCATTTTAAAATCCGTTCAGTCGCGACAATTTGATAAGGGCACACTATAAGCAAAAGTTCTTCGCTCGTAAATACGCAATATTTTATCAGTATGGCAAGTAAGGTATGTTTAGAAAAGAATGTTTTACCAAAATCCATTAAATCGGCAATCTGTTTATTTTTAGCGTCCGCCCTACCAAGAAGTAAATTCAAAACTATTTGATGTCTTTTTACCGCTGCCCCGCCCGTTTGTGTTTTGCTATTTTAAATGTTGGTTTCTTGTGGTGTTGGAGTAATATTTTGTATGCGTACCGTTAGAAATTACAAACAACTGCACAAACTCAAAAAGTCCACTTTCAGACTAAAAACTATCTCTCTGGTAGCGATTAATTTGATTAAATGCTTCTCTAATAGCAATGCCGTGCCTTTTAAGTTCCAAATGCACAAGGGCAATCCGTTTAACAAACGTAATATCGTAGTGGTTTTTGTGCGCTCCTTCGACTTCGTATTGATTTATAACCTGTAAGAAATTATTGTGTATATTCTGTTCATCAATAATACGGATATTTTAGTAGAACCATCGGCGCTCTTTAAGTCATAAATAAAGTCCTCTTGAACTTTGCGGGTTTTTCTTTAACGCCTTCGTTTTGATTAGCAAGGTAATTGGTTAAGATTTGCTTCCATTCATTTTCTGTAAATTTATAGTCGTTCAATTTGTCTAACTGCTTGCGTAAATTGGCAATCAATTCATCGGAGTTTTTAATTTGCAAATACTCGTAGCCGTTGTTTTGCAAGAGTTTAATAAATTCGACTTCAAGTTCAGCCTCACTTTGATAAATTTGTGCGGTTTTATATTGCGCGTTATACTCGGCTACAACGGTGGAGTTTGGCGTTCCATCACGGTATTGTATTTAACCATTTAATCCGTTTCCTTAAACATTAATAATTTATTCCTGTAATATTCATATTGTTTTCCGCCTTAGGGTAATTTCCGCAGGCAAACCTTGTTTAATATCATTTGTTAATCGTTCAAACTTATCTAAAATTTGGACAATCCTTTCCCGCTCGCCAGGAGAATGGATTGGAATTTTATACCTTTTGAATTTATCCATATCAAGAGAGGCAAACCCTGAAACATTTGTATTATTTCTACACCATTCATCACGGTTATCAAAGCATGTTCACCAATTGTCGCAGTCGTGGCAATTATAATTGAATTAGTTGGAAATAATCTGCCTTTTACTGCTTTGAAAGTAATATGTTGAATTGAATCAGATAAAATCCTTCCATTTTGTCTAATGTCTTCCATTCTAAACCAAGGCAAAGCTCCACTTTCCCAATATTTCCTCTTTGCTTTTGATGGGATATAGCCATTTTAATATAAAACATTTCTTCCATAGTTCTCCGTTCTACTACTTTTCTATTCTCAAATAGTGTATCTGAACATTTATAAACACTCTTAAGAGGTATACTATTTACTGTCTGTCAAAAGTCAAGAGTTAGTTGCGATAATATTCGTATTGCTTTTTTGCGCCTCCAGCTTCGTAAATTTATTTAGTATATTCACGATTTCTTTCTGGATTT
The DNA here is from genome assembly GCA_031290155.1 of Endomicrobium sp. GTDB lineage: Bacteria > Elusimicrobiota > Endomicrobiia > Endomicrobiales > Endomicrobiaceae > Endomicrobiellum. Next base: position 5,992 of record JAITOB010000032.1, read on the forward strand.
TGAGAGGTGGAACAGGAATTTGCAAAATTTCTGGCATGCTTGGGTGTTTCACTCCCGAACCTCTAAAACAGCTTTCTATCAAATTGTTTTTTTTGTTAATAAAAAATACCATAAGAATTTCAAACAAATATTTGTCTGTTTTTCTTTTTCTATTCCATTAAAATATCTGTCCCAAATTGTTATTTCCACTATTGTCTTATACTCCACACCGTTGGGCAGTATTTTTTAATTAAATAGTCTAGTTTACTCATTGTTGACCTTTAACTATATTTTCTTTATGGTTTTCATCTTCTTCGTAATAATACGATTGTTTTATACCCTTGGTAAATATCTCGCGCTTGTCAATCTTATCAGTTAAAGACTCTTTTAAAAGAGTTCTGATTTCCAAATCGTTTATCGGGCTTCTTTCCATAGCTTGCAAATAAGCGGTTTTATCAACTTTTTGCCAAACAACGCATTTTTTAAGTTCTTTTTCAAAATCAAGTCAAGCCAAATTCTGCCGCTTATGCCGTTACCTTCCATAAAAGGGTGCGCGATGTTTAGCTCAACATACTTTTTATAATTTCTTCAAAAGTAGTTTCCGGCAGAGGAACAATTTTCGATAGGATTTCATCCAAATACAAACTGCTCGTGAAGCTAAATCCGCCTTCTGATATATTCTGATTTGGATTGCACCTGCAAAATCATAAAGTTCTTCAAATAAATATTTATGAATTTGGCAAAGAGCTTTTATCGTGCCTACTTCAATATTTTAATATCACCACTGTCAAATAATTGATACGCCTTTTTTGCTAAGTTCGTCAATACAGCACATATTTTTAACCTTCAATTTCTGAAATTATTTTATCTATCTCTTTGCACATTCAGTTTCCCACACTACAATTTGCTTAATTTCTGCGTTAAGTTTTTTAATATTTACAACTTCGCGGATATCTTCCTGCTCTACATAAGACGACACGGAGAGATTATAATCGTTTACAACAATCTCGGCATCAAGCACAAGTTTAGTAAAATGCGCTATCATCTCACGATTTGTAAAGGATTTTAAAATTTTATCAATATTTACATCTGTAAGTTTGTTTTTTTACACTGCCACACACGAATTCATCTGTCACACCAATGAACAATGTTTTATTATTTAATTTGTTCTTTTTTAGACCAATATACAGGTTGAAATTGTCGTGCCGAAAAACAAATCCGGTGGGAATTGGATAATAGTATCTATAAAATTATTGTCTATCAGATATTTGCGGATCTTCTTCTCCGCACCACCCCTACACAAAACACCAGAAAACGAAACTATTGCCGCCGTACCGTTTGTAACAAGCCGAGCAAGGCAGTGCACAACAAGGCAAGATCTGCCTTTGATTTTGGGGCTAAAATGCCAGCGGGAGTAAAGGAGTAAAACGTTCGTCGTTAATTAAAAGTGGGTCAGCGTCGCCAGCCCATTTGACCCGAATACGGTGGGTTCGTTACAATTGCTTCAAACAGCTCGCAGTCCAAATATTTTGAGTCTTTGAGTGATCGCCATATGCTATATTAAATTTTTCAAAGTTTATATCGTGCAAAAACAAAGAGATACGACAAAGATTATACGTAGTTATATTTTTATTTCCTGCCCAAAAAACCGTTGAGGACATTTTTTGCCAAGAATTTTTGCAAACTTTAAGAGCAAAGAGCCGCTACCACAAGCGGGATCATAAACCTTATTAACCTCCGTTTTGCCAAGTACTGTAACTTTTGCAAGTAACTCGCTGACTTCCTGCGGGGTAAAAAACTCGCTGCCGCTTTTGCCGCATACATAGTCATTAGATATTCATAAATGTCTCCGAGAAGATCAATAGTGTTATCGGTATAGTCGCCGAGTTTTAGGTTACTCACTGCATTAAGCAGTTTTACAAGCAGTTCATTGCGTTTTATAACCGTACCGCCAAAGTTTATTGCTGTTTACATCAACATCGGCAAACAAACCTTTTAGATTGCTTTCACTATCTACTCCTTTTCAAGTGTTTCGTTTAGGTTAGTATCTGTTTGGCAATTTTTTTGGACATTTTCAAGCAGTTCACTTAGCAAAATAAAAAATCCTTTTTCATCAACTATTGTTTCGCGCTCGGTTTTCGCTTCTTCGTCGGAAAGTTTGGCATAATTAAAATCCTTTTCGCTCGCTTCGTATTGTTTTTCATTTATATAAGACGAAAGATTTTCCGAGATAAAACGGTAAAAAGATAGCCCGGGACATATTGTTTAAAATCCCAGCCGTCAACACTTCCGCTCCGCGCAGGTCATTTGCAATCTTCCAAATAGTCGCGTGCAGGCTTGCGCGCTCTGTTCTTTTTTATTATTTATCATCAACACAGAATTATTTTTGGTGGTCATATTATTACTAATATTTATACCTTATTAATTTCTAAAATCTTACCCGTTTTGACTTTAAGTATTATATTAATTCCAATCATAATTACAAAGAAAATATGACAAAATATAACAGAGTATAAAATAACCCATCGCAATAAATTAAAATTTCTCTGCTTTCGGCGTGACTGCCGACGGAATTGACTGTCTGTATAGGCACTTTTAACGACTTTTAAAATGGCTGTTTTGGTTTAAGGTTAACTAAATATAATAGTGGGATGTTCATTTCATTGACCGGCTGTGAAACAAATTTAGCGTTGTCTGGACGCGTGTCGGAAATCCAGTTTGTTTGGTGCGAAATTCGCAGATAAACCTAAGTGGCAATGGGAAATCTTTAGCTCGTTCCAAACCATAGTTTAATACCTTTCTTTTCTCCAATATGAACATTATATCAGAAATCGTTCATATTCGCCATTAAGATGTGAACGATTTTAATTTTCAATATCTTTTTTTCAATAAGATACTATAAAACTCCTTTACATGTTATATTTTAAAATTATAGAATATTGTGCACTAATTGATATAATCTTAAAAGTTTATCGATACAAATGATACAAAAAAAGCAATCCACTTAAAAAAACGTTTCTCTGTTTTGTTAAAATTTAAATTAATATTTGTATATTATCGCCACAACCAGTAAATTTTATATATTAAAATTAAATATGGATACAAAAAAAGCACTTTATCAAAATTTCGATCCAATCCCTAAGTTATCAGCTTACCCTGATCTTTTTAACGCTATTATAAGCGGGGAAATTTTAGTTTTTATAGGCAACGGAGTATCTAGATTGGCAGGTGTTCCTTCTTGGAAAGAACTTGCTTTGAAATATTTAGATGATTGGTGGAATAAGAAAGACAGCGATTTAACATACGATGCTTATGAAAAATTAAAATCTATGGAAAGTCCTCTTAAGCTGATATCCATATGTATAAACAAATTAGGATATGACAGAGAAACGTTAAATAATAAGTTAAGGGATATAAACAAGCCTGATCAGAATAGACTTAAAAAAATATACTCTCATATAAGAGACTTTCGAACAGGATGTATAACTACCAACTATGACAGATTTATACTAGAAGCTGATGTTTCTCCGGAAAACAAAAAAGAACAAAATTTTCTTAAATCTATAGATATGCAAAAAGAAGAAGAATTTGAGGAAATAGGATTTCAAGTAGGAACTGATATCCCAAGAAATAAAATTTTATATTTACACGGCAAATCATATAAAATAGAAAATGGAGAAGATATTAATGATATGGACCCCATTTTTACTTTACGAGATTACTTAAATCATTATAAAACCGACGGGAAAGGCCGTAAATTTCTTGAAAAAATATTTAAAACAAAAATGGTCTTATTTATAGGATTAGAACTCAATGAATTTGAAATCATAGAGCATATATCTATGCCAAAAGGTCCGGAAAGTAAACACTATATTCTTTTAGGATTTTCTGATTATGAAAAATGTTTAATTGAACACTACGCAGATTATTACAACGCATTAAATGTAGAAGTTATTCCTTTTAACAAATCCAACAAAGGATATAAGCAGTTAGAATATATTTTAGAAGAATGGGCAAAAGATATTCGTAATGCAAGAATAAATAAATACAACGAAGAGACTTGGAGCAAAATCAGGAAAATTGATGAGGTTAACGATGAGAAGTTTGACTGAAAAAGAAAAGTCCGTCTTAGATCTCATCGTATCTGATAATTTCTCTTTAGACTATTTTTTTAGAGAATCATCTAATCCTCATTTTTTAAAAATATTGTTTAAAAAGGGATATTTTAACGATGTGGCTGACAAAGAAACAGATTCTAAAGATACAAAACAATTTAAAATATGGCCTCCTGTTCTTTATCTTTTAAAAATATCTAAAAATACAGCACGCTCAAAAGAGTTTACCAATAATATAAAAGAAGTTTCTGGAATAATTGTAAATATTATAAAAAATATATCAAACAAAAGAATGCTTGAGAAAGGCAAAAGCAATAAATATAACAATTATAACCTTTTTTATATTTTCTCAAAAATATCAGCAAATCTGGATATTTCCTTTATAGATGATGAGCTGATATCTTATTTTCCAATGTGGCTTGAAATAGATGCCACTAGCAATATGGCGCCGGACGAGTTGTCAAAAATAATAGATAAACTGTTGAATATCCCTTCAAAACAAAATATCAAAAAGCTAGAAACCATTTCTTTGATTCTTCTGAATCATATAAATAATACGATAGAAAAGAAAACATACGCATTTAATAATGGCGGATATTTTATGTACGATTATTTCTTAAAGAAAGATAAAATTAAACGAATTGCTAAATTGTGTTCTTTAGATTTTATATTGAACATATCCAGGCTGCTATCAAATTCTGTATCTTTCAAAAATCATATAGATATAACCAGGGGAAGTTTTAGATTTAAACTGCATAAAAATGAAGATTCTTCTTTAAAGCTTTCTATAGATTTTTTTGAAATAAAATATAAAACGGAATTAAATTTACCATATTTTAACTTTAAAGAAAAAGATCAAATCAAAGAAATTATAAATAAAAAAATAGCAGCGCCGAAAATAAATAAATCTCTCAAAGAAAAAGCTGCAAGCACTATTCTGTATTATTATTTTGATATTTGGAAAGATATGTCATGTATTTTGTTCCCTTCGCTTTTCAGAGATACCGTTGAAATATATTACGATAACCCTATGACTATATTTATAGGTATTTTAAAAGAGATTTTAAATGAAAAAATTAAAATTCTAAGCAAAAAGGACTTCCTTTACATTTTAAATTCAATCTTAAAACAAAATAAAGATTCAGTGTTTAAAAGATTTCAGTTGTATTTTTATGGTTTTAATTTTATTAATTACAGAGAAGATTTTTGGGACTTGCTTGAATATGAGAAAGAACTTTTATTTTCAGATTCCTCATATGAAGCCGAGCTGTACGGCGCATTAAATGAAAATACAACATACTTTACTGAAGATGAAAAAAACAGGATCGAGAATCTAATAGAAAAAGGTCCTTATGAAAATATTGACTGGGCAGACGAGGGATACAATAAAAATTATACAGCAAATTTTGACAGTTACAAGAAATACTGGCAGAAAAGATGGTATTCAACTTTAAAAGCTAGTCCTCATTTCAAAAAAAAATATAATCTTATAAGTAAAGAAAAAGAATTCTTTAATTTTAGGGACGCAGGTTTGCATGTTGTGGTAAATAAATCTCCTTTTAAAGAGAAGGATGTCTTGAAATGGCTTTACAATAATCCAGAAAAATTTTTAAACGAAGTAGAACTTTTTGAAAAACTTTTTTCCAAAGAAAAAAAAGGTTCTATGCGGCCTTATCCGTCTCCGTCAGGCATTTCGGAACAATTAAGGAAAATTTCTAAAGAGAATCCAGATTTAGTAGCTGGAAAGTTATCTGTTATTGCAAAACTAAAACCGCATTATATAAAAAACATATTTTACGGATTTAAAGAGGTTAAAGGGGTTTCCTATTCGGTATGGAATAATATATTTTCTTTTATAAAAACATACTTATATATCTTAGATGGTAATAAACTTCCACAAGATGAAAAAAAAGCTTTACTATCGTCATTTGCAAACTTAATTCAATCTTTTAAAAAAGAGAACGGCAATATAGATAAGGCAATAGGAATATCATGCAGTTTAATCAATCAGTTAATGCCGAGTTATAAGCAGATATCTTCAGAAGAAGATTTTGGATATATAAACACCGCTCTAAATACTTATACGGGAAGAGCTGTAAAAACTATTATCCACTTGTCTGTTGAATATTCTATTCAAGATAAAAATTCAAAAAGCAAAGATTTATGGGAGCCTCGCCTGAAACAATGTTATATTAGTTTGCTGGATAAAAATATATCGGAGGCGCATATATTTTTTGGATACTATTTTAGAAATTTTTGGCAGCTGGAAAAAGAATGGGCTTTTCAAAAGCAAAAAGAAATATTTTCCTCTGTAAATAATATGCTTTGGGAAATGTTTTTTGACGGTTTTTTAGGGGCTTGTCCCATTTGTATAGAATATTATAAAGAAATGCATTCTCATTATAAAAGAGCTGTTCTTAAATCAGATACCAAGAGACAAAAAACATTACATATACTCGCACACTGCATTTTAGCTTTTTATTTAGCAGGAGCAGATAAATTTGAAAATGAAAATTCTCTTATAATAACTTGTTTCAAACATAAGAAATTTCCTATTCTAACAGAGATTGTCGCAAGACTAGGATCTAATGAATATAGTATATCTGAGACAGATTGCAAAGAAGAAATAGAAACAGCGCCGCTTATTACAGCATTCTTTAATTATTTTTCCGAAATTTACAAAAATCAAAATATATTTTCACTTACAGAAGAAGAAAAAGAATTTTCTGCATCTTTAATAAAGTTAATTCCGGCTTTAACTGAACTAAGCGAGAGTATTTATTTGTATATAAATAAAATCATAGAAGATATGGATAAATATTGCGGAAACGCGGTGTTAAACAATATTTTATATCTTGCAAACAAAAAAGAGACAAAAGATACAGTAAGATATTTGGGAGAATTATTTATCTGCATGATAAAAAAAATGGAATATTTATTTTCATTCCCGGGAGAAACACTAGATAATATTTTATATTTACTTTCTGCTCATAAACATTTTGAACTAATTAATTCTATTCGTACAGTTTATACAAAAAATCAAGATTATTCTAAAAAAGATATTTTTAATAAGTATATACAATAATCATAATTTTTATAAAAGCAATATAAAGCGTCTTAAAGCTTTTTTTATGTTGTCATATTAATTAATATTATTTTTAATATACCTAAAATGCAGCAAATAGTGTTATTTTTAACAATATGTTTTTATAAAAATGTAAAAAATAAAATCTTATTATTTCTTTTGTTCTAATTTCCAAGACAAATATGCGCTTATAAAGCTGCCTATTTCACCATCCATAACTAAATTTAACTGCGATATTTCACAGCCGGTTCTGTGGTCTTTTACAAGCTGATAAGGCATAAAAATATAAGAACGTATTTGACTGCCCCATTCTATTGCACCTTTTTCATTATAATGTTTTTCATAAGAAGCCCGCTGATTTTCCCGTTCAAGCTCATACAATCTGGCATTTAAAAGTTTCATTGCAGTCGCTCTGTTTTTTATCTGAGAACGATCATTTTGCGACTGTACTATTATTCCCGTCACCAAATGCGTAATTCTCACCGCTGAATCAGTTTTATTTATGTGTTGTCCACCGGCGCCTGAAGCTCTGTAAGTATCTATTCTTATATCTTTATCCTCAATAACTATATTAATATTATCATCTAATTCCGGTATAACGTCTACCGAACTGAAAGATGTGTGCCTTCTTTTATTCGCATCAAACGGAGAAACTCTAACAAGTCTATGAACGCCTACTTCTGACCGTAAAAGCCCGTAAGCATACTCTCCTTTCATTATCATTGTTATACTCTTTATTCCGACCTCATCACCATATAAACTGTCAACGACTTCTGTTTCAAAATCTTTATTTTCAGCCCATCTTGAATACATTCTCACCAGCATTTGTGCCCAGTCGCAAGATTCCGTCCCGCCGGCTCCGGCATGTATCGATATAATTGCATTGTTTTTGTCGTGTTCATCGTTAAGTTTTATTTTAGTTTCAAAAGCCGACAATTCTTTTTCAAGCTCTCTGCTGCCGTCTTCAACGTCTTTTAAAAGATTCTCATCTTTTTCTATTGCGGCAAGTTCTTTTAAATCTATTAAATCTTTAACGCGTACGCTCATATT
>JAITOB010000020.1 GCA_031290155.1 Endomicrobium sp.
TCGTCAAGAATTATTTTAATTATATCTATACACTTATCATATACTTCTTTTTCCTGCGGGAATTTAACAATCTCAGCTTTTTTTATATCATAAATTCCGCATTCATAAACACTATTTCCAATTTATAACTAATCTCTGTTTTTATTGTCTACCTATTCTATTATTTGCTAATCCAACATTAAAAACAGTATTAACAATGGAATATCAACTTTACAAATCAAAAATAACAAACTTTTTCTGCTATCTATAAATTCTCTTTATATCGTCTCACAAATAATTCAAATTTCATTATTGATATGCATTTATCCCCTGTATTCTACATTATAGTAAAACCAAATGTCAAACTGCTTGTTAATTAGATTATAAAGCAATTTTTTGTAAAAGCAAAAATGTTAATATGCTTCTGTTAATCTTGATTCCGCTTTTAATGCCGTTTTTGTATTTCGTTACTTTTTACATCTGATTTTAATAAATATTTTACAGTTTTTTTAAATTCGTCTGTATAATGTTGTTCTCAATATCAATACTTAATCAATACTTAATCAATACTTATGTAGAATCCAGCACAATTTGTACATAATAAACAAAGATTTGATATAATGCGGCGGTACAAAAACTAAAATAAAACTTATTAATTTATAAAGTGGGGTTTTAATGATGAGAAGCGATCAGATAAAAAAAGGCGTGTTAAGAGCACCCAACAGGTGTTTATTATACTCCACAGGAATAAGCCATAGAGATTTAGACAAACCCTTTATAGGTATTGCTTCGTCATTTACAGACCTGGTTCCCGGACATATTGCAATGCGCGATTTGGAAAGATATATAGAAAGAGGCATTGCTGCGGGCGGCGGAGTGCCATTTATTTTTGGAGCTCCTGCTGTATGCGACGGCATAGCTATGGGACATAGCGGCATGCATTATTCGCTTGCGTCAAGAGAGATAATTGCGGATTTAATAGAAATTGTTGCAAATGCTCACATGTTGGACGGGCTTGTCCTTTTATCAAACTGCGATAAGGTTACTCCGGGAATGCTTATGGCCACTTTAAGACTTAATATACCCTCAATTGTTGTTACCGCGGGCGCTATGATGGCTGGCATATATAACAAAAAAAGACGATCTATGGTAAGAGATACTTTTGAAGCAGTCGGTCAATTTCAAGCCGGTAAAATTACTGAAAAACAACTTGAAGAACTGGAAATGTCAGCATGCCCTGGAGCCGGATCTTGTCAAGGAATGTACACTGCCAACACTATGGCATGTTTAACTGAAACTATGGGGATGTCTCTTCAAGGCTGCGCAGCTGCGCTTGCCGTCAGCGCAAAGAAAAAAAGAATTGCTTATGAGTCCGGCATAAAAATTGTTGAACTTGTAAAAGAAAATATAAAACCGGGCGATATTTTAACAATTGAAGCTTTCAAAAATGCAATTGCTGCAGATATGGCTTTAGGAGGTTCTACAAACACTGTGCTGCACCTTCCCGCTATAGCCAACGAAGCAGGAATAAAGCTGCCTTTAAAACTATTTGATGAAATTTCTAAAAAAACTCCGCAGATTGTCTGTCTAGAACCTGCAGGAGATTACTATATGGAAGATTTAGACAACGCAGGTGGAGTTCCCGCATTGTTATATGCGATTTCCGAAAAATTATTTTCCTCAAAAACCGTTACGGGCGTTGACATAAAATCTATTGCAGAGTCGTCTAAAATTTTAGACGAGAACATTATAAGAATAAAAAATCCATATAATTCAGAAGGCGGCATTGCTGTTTTAAAAGGAAATATTGCTCCTAATGGCTGCGTTGTTAAACAAGCCGCTGTAAGTGAAAAAATGAAAGTTTTCTCTGGTAGGGCGCGTGTTTTCAATTCCGAAGACGATGCTATGAAAGCAATACTTGACAACAGGATTGTTTCCGGAAACGTTATTGTTATAAGATATGAAGGACCGTCCGGGGGACCCGGAATGAGAGAAATGTTAAGTCCTACAAGTGCATTACAAGGTATGGGGTTAAGCGAGTCTGTTGCGCTTCTTACTGACGGACGTTTTTCAGGCGGAACAAGAGGTCCTTGTATAGGCCACATTTCTCCGGAAGCTGCTGCAGACGGAGCAATAGCTGCAATTAATGACGGCGATATGATAAATATAAATATACCAAAAAGAACGTTAAATATTGACTTAACAGATAATGAAATAAAGTCAAGAATTCAAAAAACTGTTAAACCTCCTCTTAAAATTGTAACCGGGTATATGGCGCGTTATGCTAAATTAGTGCAATCAGCAGATACCGGCGCCGTATTAAAATAAATAAAAAACTATTTCTTTATCTGATTATGGATTTTAAAAATATTATCGGGAAGATTTTAAAGATTTAAAACATTATATTTGACGCAGGAATTAAAAAAAACAAATATAAAACTTCCCGTAGAAATTTGTAACCAAGCTGTTCTTATATGAACTAAAGTTTCTTTTGAAAATTAAAAATAAGGTGTAAATTTATATGGCAAAAAAGACTGGCGCGCAAATAATAGTTGAAAGTTTGTTAAAGGAGCAAGTTGAAATAGTATTTGGGATTCCCGGCGGACAGGCATTACCTATATTTAATGCAATCCATGGCTCAAAATTAAATTTTATTTTAACAAGACATGAGCAAGCTGCCTCACATATGGCTGACGGATATGCCCGCTCTACAGGTAAGGTCGGCGTGTGTATAGTAACTTCCGGACCTGGAGCTACAAATATAATTACCGGACTTGGTACAGCATATATGGATTCTGTGCCTTTGGTTGCAATTACAGGTCAGGTTGCAACAACTGTACTTGGACAGGATGCTTTTCAAGAAGCAGATACCACAGGTATTACAAGGTCGGTAACAAAACATAATTTCTTAGTTAAAGACGTAAAAGATTTAGCAAAAACTATAAAAAAAGCGTTTTACATTGCAGCTACGGGAAGACCCGGACCTGTTTTAGTCGATATTCCTGTCGATGTTCAACAGGGTATTTGTGAATTTATTTATCCTAAAAAAATTGAAATACGCTCTTATAAACCCAATTACAACGCCGATTATGCGCAAATTAAAAGAGCAACTGATATCATAAATAAAAGCGAAAAACCCATATTTTATGCAGGAGCCGGAATTATTGTTTCTAACGCTGAAAACGAGATACTTAAAATATCACGCAAAGCAGATATTCCTGTTACAAATACATTGCTTGCTGTCGGGACATATCCTTATGATACGAATTTAAGTTTAGGAATGCTTGGGATGCATGGTACTTTTTGCGCAAACAGAGCTATACAAGCCGCTGACGTTATTGTAGCTGTCGGCGCCAGATTTGACGACAGATGTACCGGCAAAGTATGTGATTTTGCAAAAAAGGCAAACATAATTCACATTGATATAGACTCTGCGGTTATATCAAAAATTGTTGGTGTTGATATTCCCGTTATAGGCGATGCAAAAACTATCTTAAAAGAAATGTCAACTTTGATAGTTAAAAAAGAAAGAAAAAATTGGATTAAAATGATTGATTTATGGAAAAAAGAACATCCCTTGTCATACGATAAAGATGATAATAAACTACACCCCCAATACGTAATTGAAAAAATTTCAGAACTTACAAACGGCGAGGCGATTATTGCAACGGAAGTCGGGCAGCACCAGATGTGGGCTGCGCAGTATTACAAAGCAAAACGCTCCCGTTTATTTTTAAGTTCCGGCGGACTTGGAACTATGGGTTTCGGATATCCTGCCGGGATTGGAGCAAAGTTTGGAAACTCTGAAAAAGAAGTTATAGTTATAGCGGGAGACGGTTCGTTCCAGATGAATATGCAGGAAATGGCAGTAGCCATACTAAACGAAGTTAATGTTAAAACGGTTATATTAAACAATCAGTATCTAGGAAATGTGCGGCAGTGGCAGGAAATGTTTTACGATAAAAAATATTCGCACAGCTGTCTTGCAAAACGTAAAAAATGCAGGAACTGGTGTAATACGCCAAAAAGAGATACATGCCCCGTATATGTTCCTGATTTCGTAAAGTGGGCAGAAAGTTACGGAGCTTTAGGAATACGAGTAACAAATAAAAAGGATGTTGAGCCTGCCTGCAAAAAAATGCTTGAAACAAAAAACTCCGTAGTTCTTGATATGTGGATTGAGATAGAAGAAAATGTTTTTCCCATGGTCCCTTCAGGGGCATCCCTTGATGATATCATAACCAGAATAAATGGATAAACGCAAAGATTTAGTATTTAGTATAATTGCATAATTTTGAGGGCGGTATGAGTCATACAATTTCTGTTTTAGTGGAAAACAAATTCGGCGTTCTTGCAAGGATATCAGGGATATTTGCAGCGCGCGGATTTAACATAGAATCGCTTACCGCAGGCGAAACTAATGACCCGTCTATTTCAATAATTAAGATTGTTATCAAAGAAGACAATTTAATTATTGAACAGATTGCAAAACAATTAAAAAAACTTGTTGACGTTATAAAAATTATCGATTGTAACGACGATAATTATATATAAAAAACCGTCAGCATTTAAGATTTTTTATCAGATATGCTTTTATAAAAATAGTTGTGTTTTGTAGTATAAAATAAATATTAGCAACAGATTTTAGTATTTTTATAACAGGAAATAAAGAAAATTTTACCACTTAAATTTTCCCTCTCAACGCCTATTTATTACTATACACCGCAAATAACGATGGAAATTTAGTGAATATAAAAAGTATAGGGGGTTAAGAAAATGGCAGAAGCAAAAATGTATTACGAAAATGATGCGGATTTAAATCTTTTAGAAAACAGAACTATAGCAGTTTTAGGTTATGGAAGCCAGGGTCACGCGCATGCTTTAAATCTTAAAGATTCAGGTCTAAACGTTATTGTTGCGCAAAGACCCGGAGGAAATAATTATAATAAAGCTATTGAAGACGGGTGGAAACCTGTAAGTGTTGCCGAAGCGGTAAAACAAGCAGACTGGGTTAATATCCTTTTGCCCGATGAAGTTCAAGGAAAAGTTTGGCAAGAGGATATAAAACCTAATATTAAAAAAGGAGCCGTCTTAAGTTTTGCGCATGGCTTCAATATACGTTTTAAGCAGATAATTCCTACGTCCGATTTAGATGTAATTATGATTGCGCCTAAAGGTCCTGGACATTTGGTAAGAAGACAGTATGAAGAAAACAAAGGCGTTCCATGCTTGATAGCTGTAGAACAAAATGCAAACGGAAAAGCAAAAGATCTGGCGCTTGCTTATGCAAAAGCTATAGGCGGAACAATAGGCGGCGTGTTAGAAACTACTTTTGCCGAAGAAACCGAAACTGATTTATTCGGCGAACAGGTTGTTCTTTGCGGAGGGCTTGTAGAATTGATAAATTCCGGCTTTGAAACGCTTGTAGAAGCAGGTTATCAGCCTGAAATAGCATATTTTGAATGTCTGCATGAAGTAAAACTTATCGTAGATTTAATATTTGAAGGCGGATTTAGTAAAATGAATTGTTCTATTTCTGATACTGCAGAATACGGCGAATATGTAAGCGGGAAAAGAATAATAACAGAAGATACTAGAAAAGAAATGAAGAAAATTTTAGATGACATACGGTCAGGTAAATTTGCAAACGGCTGGCTTAAAGAGAACAAAGATTCAAGGCCGTTTTTTAATAAAGAGAGAAAAGAAGTAAGCAAAAGAACTATTGAAAAAGTAGGAGCCAGACTGCGTTCTAAAATGTTATGGATCAAAAAATAATGATATCTTTTAAGTTTGTGCGTACTGTCTTTATATGCTGTTCATTTTCTTTTGCGCATTAACTTTAAAGTCAAAATTATCTGCGAATTTTAAAAATGTTTTTTCTACGGAGTAAAAATTTGTTAAGAAAAGTTTTTAGAGTGTTAATTTTATCAATAATTATATTTGCCGCTCTGTATTGTTCTTTTAATATGGTTATGAGCACTTTAATTCATAATAAAAAAGAGATAATAGTACCGAATGTAGCAGGTAAAAATCTTTATGATGCTATGGAAGAACTTTCAAATTCAGGATTCGGAATTAAAAAAGACGGAGAAGAATTTAATCAAAACTTCCCTGCCGGAACAATTTTGAGACAAAATCCCGCCGCTGGAATGAATGTAAGAGAAGGAAAATTGGTTAAAGTAGTAACCAGCCGGGGAGGAGAAACCGTTAATGTTCCCAATCTTGTCGGGCAGACTTTGCGGTCGGCAGATATCGCGTTAAAATATTCAAGTCTGGTTATGGGCGAGGTTTCAAAAAAATATTCTATTACGGCAGATAGAGGCATTGTAATTTCGCAGGATATTGCGCCAACAGCTACAGCAGATAAAGATTCTGCTGTAAATATTATTGTTTCAGACGGACCGCCTCCGAAAGGAATTATTCTTATGCCGGATTTTTTAAATAAAAAACTTGAAGATGCAAGAATATGGGTGCTGCAGTACAATATTGCTTTAAATATAACAAGAGAAGACGCTGACGGAATTGAAACAAATACGGTTATAAAACAATATCCGGAACCCGGTGCCGACATAACAAATGCAAAAGACATAAATTTACATACAGCGGTAAATACGATTAATTTGAAATAAAAAATGAAAAAAATTATTATTGCTCCATCAATTTTGGCCGCAAATTCTGCAGCATTAGGACAGGATATAAAAAAAATAGAAAATGCCGGCGCAGACTGGGTGCATATTGACGTAATGGACGGACACTTTGTGCCAAATATCAGCATAGGTCCCGTAGTCGTGAAATCCTTAAGAAAAGCAACAACATTATTTTTTGACGCGCATCTTATGATAACAAATCCGGAAAAATACTGGTTAGAGTTTCAAAAAGCGGGAGCAAATTCAATAACTTTCCACTATGAAATTGAAACTGATAAAAAGAAACTTATAAAAGATATAAAATCAGCCGGCGTTAAAGTCGGTATTTCAATAAAACCGTCAACGACTGCCGCAGAAATAGAAACTTTAATTCCTTATGTTGATTTGATTTTGGTTATGACGGTTGAGCCGGGTTTTGGCGGACAATCTTTTATGGAGTCTTTAGTTCCAAAAATAAAAGATATAAGAAGATTTATTAATAAAAATAGTTATAATTGTCTTATATCGGTTGACGGCGGCATAGACTCAAAAACCGCGCCAATCTGCATTAATGCCGGTGTGAATGTATTAGTAAGCGGCAGTTATATTTTTAATGCTGAAAATCCTAAAAATGCCATTGAAGCCCTCTTGTTATGAAAAAGTTAATTGTTTTATTCTTTTCCATTTGCGTTCTATTTTCAAATGTTTATTCGCATACAGTCTTAAAAAATTCTGTTCCGTCCAAATTTATCAATGTAATTATTGACGGTGAAACTTTCCCCGGCGCAAGCATTTATAAAGTATCTGAACAAATATACTATTTTTCAATAAAGGAAATCTCGGAAATATACAATGCCGCACTTGAATGGCAGCCTGTAAGTTCTAAAGTAACAATGCATTTAAACAATAGAAAAATAGATATTAAAGCAGGCAGCATGGAAGTAACTTTTGGAGGAAAAGCAAAAAAAATGTCTCTTCCGCCAAGATTGATAAAAAATAATATTTACATTCCATCCGAAATTCTTACGTCAAAAGAATTTTCAGAGATTGCCAAAGCAAATACTTCATGGAATCCGTCATCTTCGGTATTAAATATAACGCATTATTTAAATATTTCCGCCGTAAGATATTTTACAAGACCGGAAAGCACGCAGGTGCTTATAGAACTTGAAGAGCCTTTATCCTATATGGTTTTAAAAACTTCCGCCTCTGTAGTTGTAAAAATATTAAGAGGAAAAGTACAGCATGATTGCATAAATGCAAATAACGGCGTTATAAAAAGTATTGTGTGTGATATGCAAGGACGGTCCGCATTAATAGCAATTAATCTTACGCAAAAGCCAGAGTTTGTTAAAGTTTCAAATCTTTCAAAACCCAACAGAATATCCGTTGATATAATGCATTCTAAAAATATTGATATTTCAAATTCAAAAGAAACTGTAATTTCTAAACCTGAAGGAGAATATGCGTTAAATGACAGCGTACAAGAATTCGACTTAACGCCGCCTGAACAATATGGACAGGCGCAGATAAGCGAATTTATATCTTTTGTTGAAAAAGATACGGATAATAAAGATCTTGAAAAAATTCCTGTCACAAAATTTGAAAACAAAAATATAATTGATGTCAGCTCTGCAATAACAGATGATCCTGCAATGACTTCGGGCATTATCCCTAAACGTCAAAATCAGAAAAAACATAATAAGCGAAAAAAAATCATCGTTCTTGATGCCGGTCACGGCGGAAAGGATCCGGGCGCTGTAGGGCCAAACGGAACAAAAGAAAAAGATATAAATCTTGAAATAGTCTATGAGCTTAAAAAAATTTTTGACAATGATAACAATTATGAAATAATTCTCACAAGAAAAGACGATACTTTCATTCCGCTTGCCGAAAGAACAAATATAGCAAATGAACATAATGCAGACTTATTTATATCAATACACTGCAATGCAAATTTTGACAGAAGCATAAACGGTTTTGAAATTTATTTTTTATCTGAAAAAGCTACCGACTCCGAAGCGGCCGCAACAGCCGTTCTTGAAAATTCTGTTTTAAAACTTGAAGGCAAACCCAGCAAAAAACGCACCCTACTTGAAAATATGCTACGGTCTATGGTTATAAACGAATATATAAATGATTCGTCTGAATTAGGCGGCTTTATAGCTTCTCAAATACCAAGCAGAGTTAAAATCCCAAATAACGGCGTAAAACAAGCAAGTTTTTACGTATTGAGAGGAACCCAAATGCCGGCGGTGTTTATTGAAAGCGCTTTTATAAGCAACTACGCTCAGGAAGCAAAATTTAGGTCAAAAAAGTTTCGTACTGCAATAGCTGATTCTATATATGAGGGAATAGCAAAATATTATGCAAGAAAAGAAAAGAAATGACAAACAATAATCCAATAGGGATTTTTGATTCAGGCTTCGGCGGGCTTACAGTAATGTCTGAAATAATAAAGGCACTTCCTTTTGAAAGTCTTATTTATTTTGGAGATACCGCTCATGTGCCTTACGGTTCAAAATCAAAAAACACTGTGGTAAAATATTCAAAAGAAATAACTTCTTTTTTAATAAAATATAGGGTAAAATTAATCGTAATAGCGTGCAATACCGCATCTGCTTTCGCTTTGCCGGTTTTACAAAAAACTTTAAAAATACCTGTTATCGGAGTAATAGAACCAGGGGCAAAAGCAGCCGTAGCCGCATCAAAAAATAAAAAGATAGGCGTTATAGGTACCGAAGGCACCATAAACAGCGGGTCTTACTTAAAAGAGATAAATAAAATTTCAAAATCTAAAGTATATCAACAGCCATGTCCCTTGTTTGTACCGCTTGTCGAAGAAGGCTGGAACAACGGACCTATTACAGACAGTATAGTAAAAAAATATATAGAGCCTCTGTTAAACAAAGAAATTGACACTTTGGTTTTAGGTTGTACGCATTATCCTCTTTTGAGAAAAACTTTAAGTAAAACTTTAGGTAAAAGCATTACACTTATAGATTCTGCAAAAGCTACAGCTAAAGAAGTTAATAATATATTAAACAAAACGCATATTCTTTCAAACGGAAAATGTAGAAAATTTCTAAAGTTTTATGTAAGCGATAACCCTGGAAAGTTCAAAAAAATAGGCGGTCGTTTTTTTTCAAAAAAAATAGATGATGTAAAAAAAATAGAAATGGAATAAAAATGAAATATAAACTTTCAGTTACAAAAAGTTTCTCTTCGGCGCATTTTTTAAAAGGATATAAAGGCAGATGCGAGAATCTGCACGGGCATAATTGGAAAGTAAGAGCGGCTTTTTGCGGCGATAAACTTGATAATACCGGCATACTCATAGATTTTACAGATATTAAAAAGCATTTTGATAAAATTATTTCATACCTGGATCATGAATTTTTAAATGAAATTACTCCTTTTAATGAAATTAATCCGTCATCGGAAAATATAGCGTCGTTTATTTTGGAAAAGTTCAAAGAGATAGAAACAGAAAATGCAAAGGTTTGCGAAGTTGAAGTCTGGGAAAGCGAATCGTCATCGGCAACTGCAATAATAGAGGGTGTAAAATGAAATCTAAAAAAAAAGCAGTAATTTTATTTTCAGGCGGTTTGGACTCAACAACAGTTTTATACTATGCATTGTCGAAAGGATACCAATGCATCTGCCTGATGTTCGACTACAGCCAAAAGCACAATAAAGAACTCCTGTCAGCCGTTAAAATTGCAAAATCCGTAAAAGCCGCGTATTCTATTATAAAAATAAGTCTGCCTTGGTCTAATGACGCATTGACCGGTAAAAACAAAGATATTCCTATACATAAACGCTTAACAAAAACTGTTCCCGCGACTTACGTTCCCGGCAGAAACACTATATTTCTCTCTTACGCATTGTCTTACGCCCAGTCTGTAAGCGCGCAAACAATTTTTACAGGAGTCAATTCTTTAGATTTCTCAAATTATCCGGATTGTACTCCAAAATTTATTGAGGAATACAATAATGTTTTAAAAGCTCTTAAAACGAAGATAACCGTTCAAACTCCAATTTTAAAATTAAATAAGGCGCAGATAATAAAACTTGGAATAAAACTGAACGTCCCTTATAAAGATACTTGGACATGTTATAACGGTTATAAAAAACCGTGTATGGAATGCGATTCGTGTAAATTAAGGGCAAAAGGGTTTAAAGAGTTAAAAATGAACGACCCTGCAATCCAGTAAAGATGATTAGTCGGAATTTAATGAAGCCGATCGAATTTCTGCGAATTCAGGCGGGTTATTATAACAAGAATTTGTTAATTTCAGGTATTCAATAATGACAATTTCAAATACGGCACCTGTTTATGAAATTTTCTTTTCATTTCAAGGTGAAGGTTTATATACGGGACTTCCGCAGATTTATGTACGCTTTGCAGGATGCAATATTAAATGCAGATACTGCGACACTTCTTATTCAACAACGATATCTAAAAAAGCAAATTATTATAGTCAAGACAAACTTATTAAAATAATTTACAAAATATATAAAAAAAATAAAAAAAAATTTACTTTTGGAAGACCGTTTATTATTTTTACCGGCGGAGAGCCTTTAATATACGCCGATTTTTTAGAACTATTAACGCAAAAACTCAAAAAAATAGGGTTTAATATTTATCTTGAGACTAACGGCACGTTAACCCAAAACTTAAAAAAAATTATAAATTTCTGCGATATAGTTTCTATGGATTTTAAATTTGTTTCTGAATGTAAAAAAAGTTTTTGGAAAGAACACAGAAGTTTTTTAGAAACCGCTGTGAGCAATGCTGCAGTTAAAGTACTTGTAAAATGTGTCGTAACTAAAAATACAAATATTTATGAGATAAAAAAATCAGCAGACACAATAAGGGGTATTTCAAAAGAAATACCCCTTATTTTACAGCCGTCTATTGATAAAAATATTCCTGAAATACAAAACTTGTATAGATTTTATACTAAAGCTAAAACCATAATCCCTAATGTATATCTTATGGTTCAAATGCACAAGGTTTATAAAATAAGGTAGCTTTTAATCTATAGCTAAGGTTAGTTATTTGATAATACAATTATCAAATATTTTATTTAAAGTAAAGTACTTGTTCTATTTTTGTTAAAAGCTTAATTAAAACTAATTTAAATGAACTATATCATTTTATTAATCTAATATTAATAATTAAAAAAAAGAAGTTTACTTTTGAATTAAATAGAAAAATCTACAAAATAACAAATCTTATGTTGAGTTAAAATGACAATATAATAATAAATTCCAATAACAATAATCCTTTAGACCCGTTGTTGATGTTGATAAATTTATATAATAACTTCTTAAAATGTATAATACAATAATAATTAAATACCCCTAACAAAAAACGACACAGCACTAATAAAGTATCGTGGGTATACTACTATTTTTATAATAAACAAAGATAAAGCAATTATTAAAACTTTTTAATGAAATCTACAAAAATAAGATAATATTAAATATAGATTTCAGTAGTATAAAAAGGTCTTTACGAAAAATTATAGAGAGGTTTATGACTAAAAACCAAAAGAGCATATGGGATAAAAGCTTTAGAAAATAAAAATGAAAATGGGCATTATTGAAATACTATACACTTAATATATATTTTACGCAAATTTATAAATTTTAGATTTAAAATAATTTGATTATCTGTCGGTATGCTTGGATATTGTGGATCTTTAAATTCCCATACATCTTGTGTTTTTTACCACTTCGCTCATCTGCATATATTATTTTTCTTGGAATACCATTTTCTGACCATTCTATAAGATTCTTTCTACATAATTTATTTAATTCTTCTGGACTACATCGCCAGTGTCTCCCTGGTGGCGGGTAAATTTCCTTTAAAGAGTTTTGAGGCAATCTATTAAGAGTTTCTCCCGGTGCATGAAGCGGAATAGTTGTATATTTTCGCCCATTACTATCCATTTTCTTAAACAATTTTTCTTTATCTTTAGCAGAGTATTTTGTTTCAGGATTATTCCACATATTATTTTTAGTTTTTGAATAAAACAATATTAAATCTTTAATATTCCCATAAGCTTTTCTTTTAAAATTCTTGGGATTACATTTTATTCTTGAAATATCATTCTTAAAATTTTCTATTCCAAAGATTTCATCCATGATTATCTTTATATAATGTCCTATTTTATAATCAGTATGTAGTATATGGATCCTCTTTTCTTTCTGACAATAATTCATAGTTTTTTCGGATACACTGACATTTTACTTTTTTATTCCCTTATAGATAGACAATAAAAAATAAATTATTCAATTTATACTATAAAATACAGAAACTAATTTATCTTACGTATTTAAGGGGTAATCCTGAAATTCCTTTTATTTTTATAAAGAACAATATTCAGACAAAAATTCATTTCTTAAATAAAAATAATCGCATCTACGCTTTATTAACTGATTTTTGCCAATTGCTTAAGAAACGTTAATCATAATCAAGGAAATAAATATTTATTTCCTTGATTATGATGGACTAAACCGCTTAATTTTGACGTTAAGAATTCAATTCTGTAAATGTAACAGTTAAACATTATTAAAATTATTTTTTTATTCCTGCTACAAGCCTGGATAATCTTGCTTTTTGATTTGAAGCCGCTCTATAATGAACAACATTGTTTTTTGCCGCTCTATCCCATTCTGAAAAAGCCACAGTTAAACAATTCTGCGCAGTTTTTACGTCATTATTTTTTACAGCTATTTCAACTCTTTTTATCGAAGTTCTTATTTTACTTTTTACTGCCGTATTCCTCTCTGTTCTTTTTTCTGCTTTTCTTGCTTCTTTAAGAGCAGATGTATGTCTGCCTGTCTTAAGCTTTGCCATTACTGTATCCCTCCGAAACTTTATTGTAATTATTATTTGTAAACAGTCGAAGTATTATATATTAAAACTTAAATATAGTCAAAATTTAGGAAGTTCTAGGTTATTGGCAGATTTTACAGTTTTTTCTTTTTACCAAGTCTTTGACCCTGTATGTATTTTCAATGCCTTTAAAAATTAAAACTTTATTTTTAAGACAATTCAACCCTAAAATAAGCTTTATTGCTTCTAAAGCTTCAAGAGAACCTACTATCCCAGCTATTGCTCCAAGTATGCCAAAAGTTTTTGATGTCAGAGCAACTGACGGTTTAACAGGATATATGCATTGGAAACAACTCGTATTTTCTTTTGGAATTATTGTTGTTAAAATTCCTTCCAGTTCACATACCGCTCCGCATACTAATGGCACAGAACTTTTATAAGCCGCTTCATTTATTAAATATCTGCTGGGAAAATTGTCAAGCGCATCTATTACGACATCATAATTTTTAAAGATATTCCCGGCGCTGCTTTCATTAAGTCTTTCAGAATATGTAGTAACTTTAATATCAGGATTAAATTTTTCAAGTTTTGTTTTTGCAATAGCGGCTTTTTGTTTTCCTAATTCTGCGGGAGTATAAAGAATCTGTCTATTCAAATTACTTGGAAACACAACGTCAAAATCGCATAAACCAATATTTCCTACGCCAGCTGCCGCAAGATACGTAAGCGCGGGACTTCCTAATCCTCCTGCTCCGCACACAAGCACTTTCGCATTGAAAAGTTTCTGCTGACCTGCTTCGCCTATATATTTAATTAACAGCTGTCTTTGATATCTTTCCATATCATTTTGCATATCATCCACCTCCTACAAATCTCAATACTTCAAGCGTATCTCCTTCTTTTAAAATGATTTTTGAAATACTTGTAGGATTAATAACTTCAAGGTTATGCTCTACTGTCACTCCAACCGGATCAATATTATTACTTTGCAGAAAATCGGCGATGCTTGTGTTTTCTTTTACTTTTTTCTCTTTCCCGTTGACTTTAACAGTAATCATTCAATACCTCCTTTGCTTTCTTTATAGCGAGCGCTATGCTTTCTGCGGCAGTTATTTCAGTTACCATACATATATTGCAAGGCTTATACACACACACTCCTGCAAGATTTGGAATTTTAATACCGCCTATTGCGACTTTTGGAATTTTAATATTCTTTACGCAGAAATCCAAATAATCAAGCCCGACCGGGTCTGCAACATTGCTTTTTGTAAAAGTTTTATATATAGGACCTACGCCTATATAATCCGCTCCCTGCTCTGCGGCAAGAAGCGCTTGTTTTGGAGAATGCGTTGACACTCCTATATTTACATCGCAGCCGACAATTTCCCTTGCCTTTATAATCGGCGAATCATCTTGCCCTAAATGAAGCCCGTCGCTTTCTACGGATAAAACTATGTCAATATCATCATTTATTACAAAGAAAACATTATAATCTAAAGTCAGCTTTCTTATAATTTCGCATTGTCTAAATTTTTCAAGTTTTGTTTTATATTTATCGCGATACTGCAGAACTTTTATTCCTGCATCAAGCATCTCTTTTACAACAGTAATATTATCTTTGCCATTTGAAAAGTTCTCCGCAGTTATCGCATACAAGCCTTTTGGCATCTGCTTCTTCATAATACCAGCCAGTCTTTTAGTACAGGCTGATAACCTTTTTGGTATATCATTTCTTTTACTTCGTCCACCGTTGCAGTATCATTTATTTTGAATTGTCCTTCCGATTGCGATCTCTTAGTATAACCGCCGACTTCAGTGCTTGATCCCGCAGACATTTTTGTAATGCCAAGAGGTATTAAATTATTTCTTAATTCTCTGCTCTCGCGGGTAGATACCGTTATATTTACACGATTTATAAAAAGTCTAACTGCGCAGATTGCCTGAATAAGATTTTGATCGGATATTACAGTTTTAGATTTATAATAACCAGCAGCAGGACGAAGCCTGGGGAAAGACATTCCAATTTCCGCCGCTGGAAAACTGCTTTGAAGATACGTTGCATGAATGCCTACGAAAAATATTTCGCTTACAAAATCATTTAATCCCAAAAGCGCTCCTACATTTAAATTTCTGTAATTTGCTTTGCCCGCTCTTTCACATGTTTCCAAACGATATTTATAATCTGATTTTGTTCCTTTTGTATGAAGCAGTTTGTATAGTTCCTCATTATAAGTTTCTTGATAAATCGTCAAGCCGTCAGCACCCGCTTCTGCAAGTTCTTTATATCCATTTTCATCTAAAGGATAAATTTCTATATCAACGCAGGCAAAATAGTTTTTTAATATATTAACACACTTTTTTAAATAAACGAGCGGCGTTTTCACACTACTCTCACCAGTAACAAGCAGTATATGACGTATTCCGTATCCTGAAATTATTTTACAGTTCTCTTCAATTTCTTCAAAAGTAAGAACTTCTCGTTTTATTTTGTTCTTTGTTGAAAAACCGCAGTAAGCACAGTTATTAATACAAAAATTTGAAACGTATAACGGCGCATATAAAAGTATGCTTTTGCCAAAATGCTTTATTGATATCCCGTGTGCTCTCTGCGCCATTTCTTCAATATAATTAACAGCCTTCGGAGAAATAAGATTTAAAAAATCCATATCGTCCAAAACTTCCTTTTTTATGGAATCTTTAATCATTTTATCCGAAATATTGTTAATATATTGTTCAAAATCAAATGTGCTGTATCTTTGCTTTAAATTATAAAAAGTCATAAACTGCCTTGTATTTGATTTTTTATATTATATGTTTTTCAATTTGTTTTTTTTGGAGAAATCCCGTTAACGGCGAGGATGCTTTTGCTCTGTCTGATACTGTTCCCAGTTTTGCCAAAAATGCTTTCCTCCCCGCATCTACCGCATCTTTAAAAGCTTCTGCCATTAAAACCGGATTTGAACTTGAAGAGATTGAAGTGTTTATCATAACTGCAGTGCAGCCTATCTCCATACACTCGCAGGCATCGGAAGGTTTCCCGAGTCCTGCATCAATTATTATTGGAGTATTAATTTCTTCAATTAAAATTTTTACCATTTCTCTTGTTTTTAGTCCTTTATTCGTTCCAATAGGAGATCCTAAAGGCATAATCGCTGCTGCTCCGGCATTCTGCATATCCCTTGCAGCATATAAATCTGCATTCATATATGTAAAAACCTTAAAACCTTCTTTTGCAAGCGTTTCGCACGCTCTTGCAGTTTGATAATTATCAGGCAAAAGATATTTATTATCATTTATTATTTCTATTTTTACTAAGTCGGTTTTAGCGGCGGTTTTTGCGATGCGAGCGATTCGCACCGCTTCGCCAGCAGTTCTAGCTCCTGAAGTGTTTGGCATTATATGTATGTTTTTAGGTATACAACTTAGAATATTTTCTTTAGGATTTTCAAAGTCAATTCTTCTCACGGCGACAGTCATAACCTGGGCGTGTGAAGATTTTATTATTTCAGGTATTAGTTCATTATTTGGGAATTTACCGCTTCCTATAAAAATACGACTCTCGAGTTCCAGTCCTGCAATACTCAAAATATCTTTATTTTCATTCATATAACCGCCTCAGTAACAATTAATACCACAACGCTGCATACAGAGGAATTACTAAATACAATTTTTACAATTTCTGGCGATATTGCCAAATATTAGGCTGAATTAATCCGCTAAGTATAAAAATATATACAGCCTTCGTCACATGGTATCATAAAAATTTTATACATGCAAACTCTACATACAACAACGCTTAATCCTGCTACTTTTCTTAAAAAAGACGATATGAAATTAAGCTGTAAATATATTTTTCATATTATTTTTGACTAAATCCTAAGAATTTTGCATAATACATTGTTATAAAGATTCAATTTGGCAGCAACATAAAAGGAGAAGTAAAAAAAATGAAAGAAACAACACATCCTGAATATGTAGAAAGCACGGTTTATTGTGCGTGCGGTTATACTTTTAAAACCCGTTCGACAAAGCCTTTAATAAAATTAGAAATATGTTCAAACTGTCATCCGTTTTTCACGGGCAAGCAGAAACTTATAGATACCGCGGGAAGAGTTGAAAAGTTTCAGAAACGCTTAGCAAAAACTGAAGGAAAAACTTTAATAAAAAAAAAACCGGAAAAATATTCACTACTTCACCTAAAAAAGACAATAAAGAAACCGAAGCTTAAGTAGTTTTAAGAATTATATATGCAGAATCTTTTATTCATTTAAAGATTCTGTTATGTTTTCATAGGTAAATAAGAATTATGTTTTTAGAAAAACTAAAACTATTAAACAGCCAGCTTCAGAAAGTTGAAAAAAAACTCAGCGGATCATCCGTTCTTTCAAATAAAGAAGAATACAGATATCTCACAAAACAACACTCTTATCTTCGTCCGATTGTTGAAAAATACATACAGTACTCAAAACTTTTAAATGACATAAAAAATACCGAAGAATTGAAAAAATCTGAAGATGCAGAAATAAAAGAAATGGCTTTTTTAGAACATAACGAGCTTATTGATAAGCAAAATAAAATAGAATCAGAGATAAAAATTTTGCTTATTCCGCCAGATTCAAATGAAAATATTATTGTAGAAATACGAGCGGGAACCGGCGGCGATGAAGCTGCTTTGTTTGCCGGAGATTTGTATAGAATGTATACTAGATTTGCTGAAAGAAATAAATGGAATTATGAACTTTTAGATTCAAATCCCACAGGACTCGGTGGTTATAAAGAAATTATATTTGAAATAAAAGGCAGCAACGTATGGCGATATTTTAAATTTGAAAGAGGGGCTCATAGAGTTCAAAGAGTTCCTGAAACAGAAGCAGGAGGAAGAATTCATACCTCAGCAGTAACTGTAGCGATTCTTCCTGAAGCTGAGGAAGTTGATATTGAAATAAAAACGGAAGATTTAAGAATTGATACTTATAGATCGTCCGGAGCAGGTGGGCAGCATGTCAATAAGACCGATTCAGCAATACGAATCACCCATTTGCCTACAGGACTTGTTGCCGCGTGTCAAGATGAGAGAAGCCAAATAAAAAACAGGGAAAAAGCATTGAAGGTGCTAAGAGCAAAACTTTATGAACAAAAAATTACGAGACAAGAAAAACAACTTTCGAATGAAAGAAGAAAACAGGTAGGTTCCGGGGACAGATCAGAAAAAATAAGAACATATAATTTCCCGCAAAACAGAATTACAGACCACAGGATAATATACAGCGTATATAATATTACAGAAGTTATGGACGGTAATTTGTCGGAGCTTATAAATAAATTAATTGAAGCCGATATTGAGCTGAAGCTGAAGGAAAATAATATCTGATGTTTGAAGACAGTAATATTTGTAATTTATTAAAAAAAGCGGGAATATTTTTAAAATTAAAAGGCATTTCTGAACCTAAATCTGACACTGAAGTTCTTTTAAGTTTTGTTTTACAAATAAAACGTTCAAAACTTTTTCTTATCGGAAGTCATAAACCTACAGATAAACAAACACTGCAGTACGAAGAATATATTTTAAGACGTTCTAATAGAGAGCCTGCGGCGTATATAACAGGATTTTCAGGATTTATGGGTTTTGAATTTAAAGTAAATAAAAACGTATTAATACCAAGACCTGAAACTGAAATATTGGTTGAAAACGTACTAAATCTTCCGGAAAAAGAAAACAGAAATTCAGTATTGGATTTATGCACCGGTTCCGGCTGTATAGCTGTTAGTTTAGCAAAACTTGGCAGATTTAAAAATATTACTGCCTCGGATATAAGCAGCTCCGCACTTGAGACTGCAAAAGAAAACGCCAAAATTAATAATATTGCCACCATAGATTTTGTTGAAAGCAATATTTTCAATAAAATAAACAATAAAGCTTTCGATATAATTGCTGTAAATCCGCCATATGTTTCATATGAAGAATATAATAACTTGGAACCGGAGCTTAAATATGAACCAAAGATTGCTTTAAAAGCTAAAGACAATGGATTATTTTTTTATAAAGAAATAGCAGTTAAAGCAGGTAAATATTTAAAAAATAACGGATATATTACAGTAGAGTTAAATGCTAATAAATGCAATTTAATAAAACAAATATTTTTAGAAAACGGCTACAAAAACATTGAAATAATTAATGACTATGCGAACTTACCAAGGATATTAAAGGCAAAAAATGGATAAAATAATAATATGCGGAGGGAATAAGTTAAAAGGCGAAGTTACTATATCGGGCGCAAAAAATTCTGCTTTGCCTATATTGTTTTCCACTCTGCTTACAGACGAGCCTGTGACAATAACAAATGTTCCGCCTCTTGCCGATATAAACACAACCGTGTCATTTTTAAATTTTATAGGTAAGACAGTAGTTAAAAAAGGAAACACCATAACAGCTCGTACTTTAGATAAACACAAACAATATAAACATACAGCTCCGTATGATTTGGTAAGAAAAATACGCGCAAGTGTTTTAATAATGGGGCCTTTGCTCGCAAGGCTTAAAAGAGTTGACATGTCGCTGCCTGGCGGATGCGCCATAGGAGCAAGACCTATTGATATACATTTAAACGCATTTAAGAAATTAGGAGCTGAAATTTCGGTAGAAGGCGGTTATGTAAAAACTTTCACAAAAGACAGACTTCAAGGCGCAGTTATAAATTTTAGATTTCCAAGCGTAGGCGCAACAGAAAACATACTTCTTGCTGCGGTTCTAGCAAAAGGCAAAACTACAATTAATAACGCCGCACGTGAACCCGAGATAGGAGATTTGGCAAATGTCTTAAATAAGATGGGCGGAAAAATTACTGGAGCCGGAACAAATAAAATTGCGATTGATGGTGTAGACAAACTTTATGGTTTTACGCACGAGGTAATTCCTGACAGAATAGAAGCTGCCACATACATAATAGCCGCGGCAATTACAAAAGGCGAAGTTATTCTTAAAAAAGTTATACCGCAGCATTTAAAATTTGTAACAGATAAATTGATAAAATGCGGATTGTTTATTAAAGAAACAGAAAATACAATTCTTGCAAAATGGGTAAAAAATTTAAAGCCTCAAAGTATAAAAACGGAAGTATACCCCGGTTTTCCTACCGATATTCAAGCCCAGTGGATGGCTCTAATGTGTCTTATAAGCGGACATACATACATACAAGAAAATGTTTTTGAGAATAGATTTTTACATGTCGCTGAACTTCAAAGATTCGGAGCCGATATAACAATAGACGGTAAAACAGTAGATATAAAAGGTGTTGAAAAATTTTCAGGGGCGCCGGTAATGGTGTCGGATTTAAGAGCAGGAGCCGCGCTTGTTTTAGCCGGACTTGCAGCAGACGGGAAAACTACTGTCTCAAGAATCTATCATTTAGACAGAGGATATGCTGTTTTTGAAAAAAAATTAAAGAAACTCGGGGCAAAGATAAAAAGAATTCATAATAAATAATATTATTGACAGTTTGCGGCATTAATAAGAAACTGATGTATTTTTACCATTGCCAACGTATCTTGAGCGCAATATTTTAATAAATTTTTTTTTGTTTCTTCTATTTTTTCCGCATCAAACAATCCCATTGCCATAAAAACAAAAACAGCGGCTGCATCCCCGCCGTCCCTTATTGCCAGGCTTGTATAATCCATTTCAGGTATCAATACCGGCAGAATTTTTTTAATAGATGAACGACCGTGAAAATTTATATCGTAATAATTTTTCCTAACAATTAATTCAATATCAACATTTCTTTCAGCTATATCTTTAAGATTTATAGATAAATCAGGAAAAAGTTTAGCAAGTTTGTGTATAGCAATTCTCTCAAAGTTTGCATATGTTATAATACTGCCGTTTATACCGAGATATTCAATAAGTTTTTCTGCAATTTCGCGACGGCAATTTTTTGTATGGTCTGCAATATATTCATAATGATTTAATATATTTCCAGCTTCATCGGTTCTATCTATGGAAAACTGCGTTAAAAGCTGAGTATGAGGAGCAATATCTTTATATAACGGCATTATTGCCGATATGGATTCAAAATCGAGATAGTAAAAAGGGGGTTTTATATTCTTTAATTCTGTTTTTAAATTTTTTGATATGTAAGTTGTATTTGTTAAAACGCAATCTTTGACTATTTTCTGCATTTCCGTAAGTTCAAAGTCAGGCGGAATTTGATCAATTGTATCCGCGCCTAACGTCACTAGTTTGTCCGTTGTAAGAATGGAAAGCCCGGGTAAGTCAAATATATGATTTTGTACGTCTTTTCCCATACAGACATTAAATACCGGACAGTTCTTACATTTTCTTTTTAAGCAAGGCTGCGGCATATTTTCAGATTCAATATCTTTAAAAGCTTTATCAGAAAGAGCTAAAAATTCCTGAGATTTTAATTTAACTTTTTCAGTACAATCTGACTCTTCAAAAAGCTGCGATATAGACATTCCGATACGATAATCTTTAGATAAATGAAGAATAGCAATCTTACTTAAATTTACGCCCAATTTAGCCAGAACCATTGAGATAAAAGACATATCGTTAATGTATTTAGCTTTATATTTACTGCCGGATTTAACTTCAAGTAAATGCCATAAACCATCTTCAAGCCTCTGCAATATATCAACTCTCGCTGAATAACCTTCTACAGCAAAAGAAGCGTCACAAATTACTTTAACATCAGGATTTAATATCAATTCTTTTGTATATACTATTGAATCATTTACTGTTAATTTTCTAGCGTTTACTGCATCAAGGGAAAGTTGTAATGACAATTTATGAATATTTTTTCCTTCAAGCATTAGAAGTTCATTATTAAATCCATTAAGTTTTGGAATCATACTTCTTTTTGCCATCCAACCCAGAGTAGGACAGCTTAAATAATTAATAAAAGAGATTTTATTTATATATTCCATTTGGAATGATTAAATTCGCTATGTTCCATAAAGCGGTTGATATATAAAATCCGGAAAACACAATCGCTTTTGCTCCAATCCACGCATTTTCTTAATATGAATAGGACTGCATAGGAGAATTTGTCTGTCGTTCAAGTCGTGATTGACAGCAAGAAGCGAAACTTGATGCGCTATCATTTCATTGCACCATCTTCAATCGTTACACCTCCCATTGTGTGGCAATTAAAATCTGCGCCGATGATGATTTCGCCAATTTTGCACTTGTTGGGCATATCAATACAAAGTCCTGATTCAATAGTGGTGGTGGTTGGAAGTTCGCCGTTAAACAACTTGTCAAGCACCGCTCGTTGTTCAGATGTAAGGTTCGGCATGATTGAAATTAAAACAAAGCTTGCCTGACAGCCTCACTATTTCACCAAATTTCTGAAAGATTTCATCCCGTATGCTATATTTAGTTATATTTTTCATATTATTTTTCTCCTTCATCACCGACACACCATAATTAGGGTTTTGAAGCCCTGTGCTAAGATGTACTCTCAACACAAAGCAG
Source organism: Endomicrobium sp. (assembly GCA_031290155.1). Taxonomy (GTDB): domain Bacteria; phylum Elusimicrobiota; class Endomicrobiia; order Endomicrobiales; family Endomicrobiaceae; genus Endomicrobiellum. Next base: position 22,946 of record JAITOB010000020.1, read on the forward strand.
CAGCATAGTAAATAAAAACAGATTTGTAAAGCTTTTATCCCAAAATCAAATTATCTAACAAAAACTTAGAAACATACTCTTTTATTCATAACATTCACAACACGACAGGTTGAATTATGATTTAGATTAGAATTGTATCAAATACCGGAGTCTTAGACTTTACTGCCTTGAAGAAGTTCACATAGTTATCAAGATATTTCGTAGCCACTCCATTGAACCGGTGCATAAATCTTTTCAAGTCAGAATGATACAAATTGATATGCGACAGTTATAAGCTCAATCTTTCGTAACACCGATGGGAATCTGTTTCAACTTTACATTCCTGATAGTTCTGCAAGATTGGTCGCCATCTGTTATCAAAGTTGAGTTTTTTGTCAGCTGCTTCTGTAGCACCGGCAGATAAGACTTTTTCAATTTGCCATAGCCTACCGGTTTGTTGAAAATGTTTTGGTTCTATCCACGGCGGTCGATACACATACCTGTTCGCAAGACAATCCACGCAAACGACTATCTTCGTCGAAATACTTTTTGGAATGATACCCGCGTGTTATGTATTTTCTGTCCAACGATTTTTTCTGACCTTTGCAGGATTCGTAAAAATAAGTTTCATCAGCTTCTACAATAGCAGATAGTTTTTCACTTTTCATAGATTGGATATCCGCAAGAATTTTATGCCACCAGTAAAAAGCAGTTTTGAGATTGATGTTGAGTTTGCCGCGATGTCTTTTTTAGTGGCAGAGAAAATAGTGTTGGTCGTAATTGAGAAATGTTTTTTACAATCGTTGCATTGAAATCTCTGTATCTTATTGTGAAAACCAAACTTACAAATTTTATTAGAGTGACAATACGGACAGGCAGAATTGTTTATGTTTGTTTTTACTAATTTACTATCAGAAACATTTTGACGAACTTCTGCCGCTAACTCTTGTATAAGAAAATTCCTTGTCTTTAACTGATAATGTATTGATAAAATCCAAAACTAAATCTAAGCTCGCCATTTGTTGTAATCCTTTGTTTTTACATAAGAATGATAGCAATTTTAGACCTAGTTATCAAGCAAAATCAACCGCTTTATGGAACAGAACAATTAAATTTACAACAACTGAATAAGGTACTTTTACTTACCCGTAACCGGAGGCTCTTTTTTATACGAACCGTGACAGTCTGAACCGCCGGTCGCAATAATAACAAATTCTTCTGCAAGGCTTAAAAATCTTTTTACTGTGCTTTTAGAATGTTTTATATGCCGGGCCTCTATACCCATAAGTCCATTTTTTACAAGCGGATTCAATATATTATTATGAATATAATACGGATGGGACAACAACAGGCACTCCCCGGCATTTAAAATAAGCTTTATTATTTCACATACCGGTTGTTGTACACATAGAGGCGGGTCTATTTTGAGCTAAACACCGCTGAAATGCTTGCTGTATGCTTTCTGCAATGTTTTCCGCAACCAGAGCTTTTGCAAAGTGCAGCCTTCCTATAGCTTTGTTTCCGGCATTTTCTAAAAAACTTTTATCTTTTAATTCAATGCCGTTTTGTTTAAGTTTTTCAAGTATTTTTATCACTCTCTGGTGCCTTGCTTTTTTAAAAACTGATAAAACACTTTTTAACTCTTCGGATTTATAATTTATACAATATCCTAGAATATGTATTCCGCTTCTTGTAGGATCCGACATAACTTCAGATGATAATTCAATTCCCGGTATAACTTCAGGCCCTATTTTTGAAGCCGCTTTTAAAGCCTCTTCTATTCCGTCAACAGAATTATGATCTGTTATGCTTATAGCTGCAAGTTTTATTTTATAGGCATATTCAACAGCTTCTTTTGAAGTAAATACACCGTCAGAACAGTTTGTGTGAATATGCTAATCAACATATAAATTATTATCGTCTGCATTACCCATTAAAGAAGCTTCTGCGATAAAACCAAATAGACGCTTCTTTATTATTGTGAAATTAAAATATATGTTTTTCTATTATCATCTAACTTAAAAAAATCCAATTTAAATACATTAAGAATAATTGTTCTCGCAATATCAGTAAATCTGCTGGAGTCATATTATTATACTAAAATTTTTTAATTTAAAGATTTTCAGATATATTGCGCTGATATCCTTAAAAAATAAATTATTATTTACTCGTCTTTACGATAAGATAAACTCCAATTGCAGTAAATATAAAATTTGGTATCCAGGAAGCCATAAAAGGCGATAGTGTAAAATTATCACCGAGAGATTTTGTAATTGCCTGTGTTCCCCAGTAAATAAACGCAGCAAACATAGCTAATGTAAAGCTGAGTATTTTATTTAACTTTTTCCCCGGCCCAAGAGTAAAAGGAATTCCAATCATCATAACAACAATATGTGAAAAAACAGCGGCATACCTTATGTTTAAAGCAATCAATGCATACCTTTCTTTAACTCCAATTTGTCCAAAAAGCCTAAGCTGATTTATGTATTTTTTAAATGCACGGGTATTCATAGCATCATATTTGATGTTTTGTATAGTCATATCTTCGGGTTTTATATGTAAGTTTGAATCATAATTTTCGAAATAAATCTCTTTCCAAAAATTATTGTCAAAATTTCTCATAACTCCGTTTTTTAAAATCCATGTGCCTTTCTCAAACACGCCCATTTCAGCTAAAACAAGATATTCTATTGCAAATTCATCGTTGTATGCTTCCATTACAATATTCTTCATTGTTTTGTTATAAGTGTCTAGATATCCTATTGTAAATCTTTTATTATTAGGTGTAGAAACTATTAAATTTGAAAATTCTGTTTTCGGTGTTATTTTTTCTTTCTGTATCAGCTCCTTTGATATTATTTCATTATATACGCTTGTTTCAGGAACAATAAATTCTCTTACTGAAAAATCGCCCAGTCCTATTACAAAACCCAGCATTATAAACAAAGCAGTAATCCACCATATATTTATTCCAGCGGATTTTATTGCAGTTATCTCATTTTTTTTTGACAAATTTCCAAGAGAGAATAACAAAGCTAAAAGAGTTGATATGGGAAGCGCCTGCATAAGCCACCACGGCAGATTTGAAAGTATGTGGATAAGCATTAAATAAGGAGGAGCTTTATGCTTCATATAAAAATCCATTTTTTCAAATAATCCGGTTATCAGGCCTACAAGCGCAAATACTGCTGTTGTAAATAGAAAAATTTTTGCAAAGTTTTTAATTATATATTTGTAAAGAATTTTCATTATTTTTTTACCATTCTTGTAAATAAATAAATTCCTGTTATTGTAAGAACAACATTAGGCGCCCATATTATACTTACCGGAGCATATTCTCTTTCGCTAAGCGTTACTGCAAGCATAAGAAACACATAATACGCTAAAATGATACCTAGGCTTACTCCAAAACCTATAGCCCTTCCGCTTTTGCCAGTCATTATTCCTATAGGCAAGGCAATAATCACAAAAGAAACCGGGGCAACAGCAAAAATCCATCTAAACCAAAACTCTTTTTCATATTCTATAAAAGGAATATTCTGCTTTTTATAGTTTTTTATAGTTTTCAGTATTTCCGGCGAAGACATTTCGCGTATAGTTAAAAAAGATTCTTTAGAGATATTTCCAAGCGGTATAAAAAAATAATAAGACCTGAAAGTCATATGAATTATATTGTTAATATTTGAAGGGGACGCTTTCTGCCAGTACCCATTGTAAAGAATAAGCTGTACCCCGTTTTGGTAAACTTGAACCGTTGCAGACGATGCCGCTATACGCCATGCTGCATCGTCATTCTGTAGTAAGATATCATTTTTATCACTTTTTTTATCGGTATTGTCACTTTCAAATTTATATATACCCACTCCTAAGAGAGTATTATTTCCGCTGCTTACTTTATTTGCATATAAACGATATCCGCCAATTTCTGTTATTGTTTTTTCATTAAATTTAATAAGCGGTCTTTGGGCTAGGATTCTTTCATATAGATTTCTGAAATCAGAGTTCAGTGAAGGTGATAAAAAATGATTGAAAAATATAAGGGAAGAGGATATTATGCATATAAAAGCTATTATTGGCATTGACAGCGTTTTATAATTTACTCCAGAAAATTTTATCGCTGCGATTTCGTTGTCTTCCGAAAGTCTCCCGTAAGAAATTAACACCCCAAAAAGCACAGCCATGGGTATTGCTCGTGTTAAAATATTTGGCAGAAGAAAAACAAATAATTTTAACACGAGCAAAAAAGCTACCCCTTTTGAAAGAAAAAGATCCGCAAGAGCAAATACCCGGTCTAAAAGGAGAAGAACAGAAAATACGGATAATCCAAAAATAAAAGAACCAAAAAATTCTTTAATAATATATAAATGCAGTTTTTTTATCATTTTAATTTTGAAGAATTACAACAGCAATCAACATACGCAAACAATAATTGTCAATCCCTTTAATTTATATAGCAAGAAAATTATATTTTTTTAGTTTTTGCAGCAATTTATTGTTTTGCGCAAAAAATCAACATAACAATAGACAAGTCTCTTTATATGCATTATACGTGTCTATTTGAAAATTATACTAAAATTCATGGAAAAGTAAAAAGGAATATCATATAATTTGCAAGGTTATATGAAAATATTTAAAACTTTTATTTTATTCTTTATTTGCACTGTATGCGCGGCGGAAAATCAATCTTTTACAAAAAAAATATTCTATTTTCGAAGACGTAAAAAATAAATTTTACGAACGATTTGACGAGTGCCGTATGTTTAATAATATCAAAAGCACCCCTGACATACAGCGCAATAATGCAAAGCGAATGTTTATCCGATGAATTTGAAGACGGCTTTAAACTCGGAAATGATCCTTTAATAATTAAAGATACTGATAATACTACTGCTATAACGACAGAATTAAATACTTTTTATAATTTGGGAAATTTAAAATTATACACGATAACGGCAGAGACAATTTTATTTTAGAAATAAAAGATCTAAACAATGATACTCCTGCAAGTATTACAGACGGGGAAAATATACCCTTATATCCGCCGAAAGCAGGATAGACGCAAACATAACAGTTGATTTTGAAAACGGGGTTTTCAATTTAGCACAACCTTTACATAACTCTTTGTATTTATGATCATAAATACAATTTTATAACAGAATATCAATGTACAATTAAAATACTTGCGCTGCGACCCGGTATTGTTCCTCATTCTGAAAGAGTAGTTATGGACGGAATAACTTTGGAACACAAAAAGATTATACTTTAGACTATAATACGGGCATTTTGACCATAGATGACGGAAATATTATAAAAGAAATTCAGTATTAGAGATATCTTACGATTACTCAATTATGTTTGGTTCGGAAGCCAAATCAACGCTTATCGGCGCAAGCAGCAGACTTAATTTTAACGGATAATATTTCTTTGGGGGCAAATATACTTTATAACTTTATGTCAAAAGAAATCATTCTTCCAAATATCAGAAATGTTCCGACAAGCCTCACAATCGGAACAGCCGATATAAAAGTAAAAGATTTAGACATTAATTCTTTAAATATGAAAATCAACTATGAAGCCGAATATGCTTTAAGCAGTCAAAACCAATACTTCGGACAAATCTTCAATTGATTCAATGGATAGTTCCGTCTATGAAGATTGGCAAATATGCTGGATGAAAATTGGTTCCAAAGTTCTGACGGGGAATATCATGACAGACCATATAGAATGCTCAGCGATTTATCATGGAAAAGTTACGAAATATATTTAAGAGAAATTGATCCTTCTTTAGAACTTATTACAGAACAAAAACAGCTTGCTTTAGAATTAAATTATGACGTCAGAAATCGCACGCAGGTTGCTTTTGCTCAAAAACTATCTTCTACAGGATGCGATTTTTCAAAAAAACTTTACATTGATATTTGGCTCAATGAAAATAATTCGTCAATTCCTGAATTTATAATTGATTACGCCTCTCAGATAAATGAAGATTCCGACGGATGCGGACTTCTGGACACTGAAGATAGAGACGGTACCGGCATTTTAAGTCCTTGGAAAGATATTGGACATCCATTTCATAATATTGACAATACAGTATTGTATAATAGGAGCACATAACGGCAAACTTGATACTGAAGATCTAAATGGCAACGGAATATTAGATAAGACAGAAGAACTTGCCGGCAGTTATTTTGTTTCAAGCGGGACAGTTATAAAAGAAAATGTAAACGGCTGGAAACAGATAAGAATACAGTTAAATATTCCCGATGCCAATAAGGTAAATTGGAAAAATATAAGAATTTTGCGTTTCAGAGTACGGCAAAAATCAAACGAACAAGGAAAAATAATTATAGGTAAATTGCTGTAGTTGGAAATAAATGGGAGCGGACCGGACTGAATTTAGACGACTTTGCTGTTTCGGCAATAGGCAGATATGATCCGGAATACAAATCTCTCATAAATAATAGGTATTATTTAGATCTATACGGCATTAACTGTTCAGCGAAAAAAGATGAACAGGCGTTAAAAATCGCATATAAAGCTACGGGAAACGCTGAAACTTTTTTGGCAAAATCAGTTTATACGGGAGATCCTATAGATATTTCAAAATATAAAAGCATAAGATTTATGATTTACGCCCCGTCTAAATCTGGTTATGCTGCTTTAGGAGATGTAATAATATTTCGCGCTGGAGAGGGAATGATAATAATTATTCGAATATAGAGTTGCCATAACAACCGATTCAGCCTGGCAAGACTGGAAACTCATCACATAAACCAAAACGGTTTCGGGCAAACTGCATCATGGTTCGCATATGACCCTCTGCGACTATAACCGTTAAAAACAATCCGTCTCTTGATAAAATATCGCAGTTTGTCGTAGGCATTAAACCTGCTGAAAGCGGAGTAAATCATCGGGTTTGGTTCAAAGAAATACATATTACCGGAAGTAAAATTTTCAACGACGGCGCATAGAAAACCATTACCAACATACAGTGGAACGGTACAGAACTGATAGGAGCCTTATCAGTAGGAATATCAAGAAAGTCTATTGATAGAAATTTTCAAACATCAATGCGGGGGGGGGTATACAACAGAGATTATTTAGAAGACAATGCATATCTTAATTTCAACGGGTTAAAGTTTAAAGACATAAATATTTTTCCTGTTAGAATAGGTATTTCAAGAATTGAAACTATAATTCCCAAAGCTGATGAAAATAAATCAAATTTAATTTCTTTAATTGATGACGGACAGGTCTTAAAATATACTAGATATATTGAAACAAATTTAAATTTCTGCGCAGATTTTCCACAGCTTTATACGATATACTCCAGATGTATTACAGACAGATCTAAAATTAAACGTCTTGAAGATAAAGAAGTTTTTTCAAGAAGAATAGGTTATAATAATCCGTTGGAATTTACGCTATTGCCAACTAATATTACAGTAGATGCAAGAACAGAAAATTCATACTATAAAGTTTATCCTGCCATTCCTATTGCGCATTCAGATTCATTCTTGGGTTTAGACAGTATAAAAAAATATTGATATTATCCAATATCATACTTTAGAAAATCAAATATGTTTGCGTTAAAACCGCAGTTTAAATTGTCAAAGAATGAAAGACTAGAAAATATCAAAGGATCATTTTTATAAAAAACAGCAGTATCATATATAATAAATATACTTTTAGTAGATGACATAGCCACCACATCTGCAACGGTATCAGCTTGTTCCTCGACACCAAAAAAGCAGCCGTCAAAATGTATGTACTGACGCTTGCAAGAGATTAAATAGAACGCAAATATATTGTATATTATTTTTAAATGCCAGTAAATAAGGTATTTTGAAGATAAATTTAAAAAATTAAGGCTGTTATTTAATACCGACTAGTTTTAGTTATTATTCTTTATTTTACAACAAATAGAAAACATTATGCCAGTATTACGATCAAATGACAGCTTGTATCGTTTTAAATTCTAAAAATTTATACTGAGATAAGATAACGAATAATAAAACAACTATAAAACGATTATTGATGATTATACAAGTTTGGCGCTATATATCAGTCTTACGGCAAGAAAAGCTTTTTCTATTTTTAGAAAAAAAATAATTGAACACCGTGTTAATAAAAAGTTATTTTTAGAAATTAAATTTCTGCTTTTTATTTCTCTGGCGTATGCATCAGAGCAAATGGTTGAAATTTCTATAGAAATTACAGATGCAAATGAAAACAAATCTAAAGAACTCCGGTATCGAATGGCCTGCTAAGATTTCAATGCTAGAAGAAATATACCTTCTTATTATTGAAACGGGATCTTGGGCAAGAATGACAAAGTTTTCAACAGATATTAAAGCGTTAGAAGCAAACGAACCGCAAAAGCTTTATCAAACCCAAACTGGTTACAAAATCAGGCATAAATGCAAGATTTATGGTAGGAGGCGAGTTCTTTATTGTGGCGGCGGCAGTCGGAGCATCCTCTGTAAATTGGAAAGAATACGGAATAATATTGATATTGTTCTCATCAAGACTTGATTACAGCGTTCCCGCAGTAGCCGCTATCCTGTAATAGCAAAAAAAGACAAACCTTAACGGAGTTTTGCTTGTATTTATTGTTTTACTTACAGCGACTTCCGGCGTTTTTGTTATTTATAAAAATTCTGGAAATCAAAGTATGAAAGAATTTCTGCAACATCAGGTATAACGGCAAGCGCTTTAAAAATGTCAGGATATGCGAGTTACGTTAAATGAGCGGCGCAAGAAATCATAAAGGACAATCTCTTATTGAATCAATGTTTGTGGTTATATTTACAACCGTTATAATGTTCTCATTTATACAGATTTGTATAATGGTTGTTGACGATATGATTGCAAACGAAGCGGCATTTGTCACAATGCGTCCTGCAGTTGTTACTAAATTTAAACTGCGTTCTAAAGAAGTGGAGTTAAGAGTGAAAAATTATATTTCTTTTTTTCCCAGTCGCTTTTTTGGAACAAGCGGCTTCAACCCTTCTCATTTTGTCCTCTCTGATAAGAAAACAGTTGAGAAATATTTTAAGAAATCGGACTTTAATAAAGAGAGCGATTCTGAAACAATAGTTACAGATGATAATTCAGTAAATCCTGCAAATAAATATGCAAGTATTTGGAAAGGGAAGAAAACTATAAAAGATTACCCTGGGGAAAATATAGCGTTGTCTTTGGCGACATATAAAGCCAGAGTTTTAATTTCGTAGGCAGAACAAATTATCTTATGGGAACTGTTCTTTCGCTCGGCATGAACCCAAGAGCAACACAGTTGGCTTCATACTCTACGGATTTTGTCGGCGGACTACCAGCAACAATGAATATTTCATATAGAAAACCCTTTTCAGATTTAAAACACGACACAATAGCAAATAAGCAAAAATACAGCCGTGCAGAAAATAAAACAAATTGTTGATATTTTACAGAAACTTCAGGATATTGCAATAAAAGGATATTATGCGTATCATTACGGCGCTCTTACAGATAACGCTAATAAAAATTACAACATCTTTTTACTGCTCGTAAAACCTGAACACAACTTAGGATTAAAACGAAATTCAAAAGGAATACAATATTATTCTACGCTTAACGATATATGTGTTTACATAAGTTATGCTCAACACTTTCATTTTTTGACGAGATATAAATACAAAAAAGCGACTATTCATGGTTTGTAGAGGGAGAAAAAATTTAATGAACAAAAAAATCAAAGTTGTTCTACGGCAGAAAACAAATAACAAAAACCCCTGTTTACAAAATTAATGAATATGAAATACCCGCAAATTATAGTTTACTCTGCGGCGGACGTATGTAATCGACTCAATGTTCTCTAAAAAGAAGATACCTTTACTGGAGCAACAGGACTTAATCGCGTCTTTAGTTGAAGATGCATCTTTAGCGCAATAATTATGGAAAAACTATTGTCCATGCTTTGTCATTTGGACCGTCAGCCGCAGCTTTTGCTGTTCTGGCAGAAACGTTATGATTGCCACCAAATTTAGAAAGCAAAAGAGTAACAGCGAAGCTTCTAAACTGTAAAACCCTATTGACGCAAAAAAACGGCGGATGGGCCGCGGATTTAGTTCCTTACAGAAATGATTAAATAAAATTCCCTGAAAACTTTTGTAAAAAAGACAAAAAATACTAAAATAATCTATTATTGACGGATGGATAACACAAATAAAAGTCGGCTCTCAACTGCTTGTGCCATATGTAAAAACGCATCAGTTTTCTTTTGAAAGCCCAAAGCCTTTATGCAGCGCTTCAACAGCTTTTAATACGTCATACTCGTCTATAATACATGATATTTTAATTTCGCTTGTGGAAATTACTTCAATATTTACGCCCTTCCTGTGAAGTATTTCAAACATTTGCGCTGCTACGCCCGGGTTGCTTTTCATACCTATACCTATAACAGAAATTTTTGCAATGTGATCGTCGCAAACAACGCTTGCAGCTTTAAGTTCGGATGATATTCTATCGATTTCCAGTCTCGTTCTTTTCATATCTTGTCTGCTTGCAGTAAATGAGATATCAATTTTTTTATTTACGACTGCAGACTGAATAATCACGTCTATATTGATGCCAATTTTCGCAACTCTGCCAAAAATTTTTGCAGCGAGTCCAGGAATATCAGGCAAATCTATTATTGTAAATTTTACATTATCTTTATCAAAAGTTATGCCTGAAATCAACGGTGTTTCCATCTTATCTCTCCTAATTTTTTCTTCACTTGTAATTATTGTCCCCTGGTTTTCATTAAAAGTACTTCTAGAATGTATTTCAACTCCAAATTTTTTTGCTATTTCAACGCTTCTTGACTGCAAAACTTGAGCGCCGGATCCTGCCATTTCTAGCATTTCATCGTAGCATATATAAGAAATCTTTCTTGCATCTTTCACAACTCTCGGATCAGTTGTATATATGCCGTCTACATCAGAATATATTTCGCACGAATCAGCTTTTAACGTAGCGGCTAAAGCCACAGCGGTTAAATCTGATCCTCCCCTGCCTAATGTGGTTATATCTCCTTTAGGGTTTAAAGCTTGAAAGCCAGCGACTACAACAATATTATTTTTTGAAATTTGTTTTTTTATTTTTTGCGGATTAATCTTCTTGATTCTCGCACGCGTATGAACTGCATCTGCAAAAATACCCGCTTGAGGTCCCGTCATAGAAATTACTTTCTCGCCCATAGCGTCTATTGCCATTGAAAGAAGCGCTATTGAAATCATTTCGCCGGTTGCAAGCAGCATATCCATTTCTCTTGCCGGAGGGTTTGACGTAATTTTGTCAGCCATTGTAAGTAAATCATCAGTTGTATCGCCTGGTGCTGAAACTACTACAACAACTTTGTTGCCGTCTTTTTTTTTTGCAATTATTCTTTTGGCAACAATCTTTATTTTATCAGTATCCGCCACAGAAGAACCTCCAAACTTCATTACAACTAAAGCCATTTCTATTCCCTCCTAAAATACTGTATATATAGATTTTGTTATATCGATAAAACGCCTTTCGCATCAAAATCTAATATATACGATTTTACGGAAATATTATTTTTCTCCCATCTTTTTATCATAGTTTTTTGAATATTTTGAGCATCTTTTTTATTACAAAAAGCGGCTATGGTAGGACCGGACCCAGAAAGAAATGAACCGTATGCTCCGGCAGATACCGCTGTTTCTAAAATTTCGTTCATAGAAGCGATAATTTTCCCTCTATAAGGCTGATGTATTTTATCCTGCATGCCTTGTTTAAGAAGTGAATAGTCCTTGTTGCAAAAAGCAGCCGTAAGCAACGCAGCCCTTGAGATGTTGAAAACCACATCTTTTAAATTTACTTTTTTAGGTACAATTTGTCTTGCGTGCTTCGTTCTTAATTCAAAAGACGGAACACACAAAACAACTTTTAATTTTGGAACAGGCAGACTCACAGCAGTTTCATATCTGTCATCGTTATCCTTAACACATATACACAAACCGCCAAAAACTGCCGCAACGACATTGTCTGGATGTCCTTCAATTTTAACAGCAAGTTCGGCAATTTGAAATTTGTTTAATTTATCTCCGCACAAAACATTTGCAAGCGTAATTCCTCCGACTATAGCAGAAGCACTCGAACCAAGTCCGCCGCTCAAAGGAATACTAGTATTAATTTTTATATTTAAATTATTTAAATTATACCTGTTTTCTCCCAAAACTTTAAAAGTTGCCTGCATTGATTTCCAAACAAGATTTTTACTGCCTTTAGGCAAAGTATTTTCACCTTCACCCTGCAGTATAAACTTTGTTGTCTTGGAATTTGGAACATATTCTGTTTCAAATTGATTGTAAAGAGACAAAGCTGCTCCAAAAACATCAAATCCCGGTCCTAAATTTACTGTTGTAGAAGGCACACGTATTTTTATTTTCATTTTTTACCTTTTTTATACTGATTTAACTTCTTTTATCTCAGGCACAGCTTGTTTAATCGCATCTGTAATGCTATATTGCAAAGTCATAGCCGCCATAGGACAACCATTACAAGATCTCGTAAGTTTTACCTTTACAATTCCATCTTCGCTTACATCTACTACTTCAACATTTCCGCCGTCTGCTTGTAAATGCGGTCTCGCGGATTCTAAAGCTTTTTCAACTTTTTCTTTTAAGCTCATTTTATCTCCCTTTATAAATATAAAAAAATTAAATATCCAAAAAATCCATTTTATAAAGCGCTGAATCATACCTATTTTATAACTTTTATTATTATAACATAATAATGAATATACATGATATTATTGTTAAATTTCGGGCAAAGATTTTTACGAAAGTTTATTTTTTAAAATTTTACCTTAATTTTTATTTCGGCGGCATTTTATCCGTACATAATTTAGTCTGATTTGACTTAAAGCATTGTCGTTATTGTAGGGAATTCCATTATTTGATACAATCTTCTAGGCGTAAAGGGAGGGGTCGCATAGTTGGTCTAGTGCGCTGGTTTGCTAAACCGGTGTACGGATGAAAGTCCGTACCGAGAGTTCGAATCTCTCCCCCTCCGTTTATAAATTTCCGTGTTATTACTTATTAATATTTATGCATGATTTGTACGTTACAATAGTTATGATTGAAAATGTTATCATAACTTATTAAATAAGGATGAGATAAATGCAGAAGTGTGATTAGGTTTTATAAATGAATATCTTTAGCAACATCAAAAAGCAATATTCAGCCACGGGAGGTTATTTAGAATTTTTAAAAATAGCTTTCCCTCTTGTTGTTTCGACAGGGGTTGATGCTATCCAGCTGTTTATTAATCGAATATTTCTTTCTCGGTATTCGCAGGATGCTTTTGCAGCCGCCTCGCCCGCAGGTATGGCGCAGTGGGCGATTATGAGTTTTTTTATTGGAGCTCTCGCTTATATTGACATTTTTGTAGCACAGTATTACGGTAAAAAAGAATATAGATCAATAGGGCCCGCTATTTGGCAAAGCCTTTATTTATCATTTATTTCAGCGATTATAATTCTTTTTTTATCTTTTTTTTCTAAGCGGTTTTTTGTGAATCTTGGACATCCCTATACTGTCGCGCTTGAAGAAGTTGAATTCTTCAAAATATTATGTTACGGAGCATTCCCAACTATTGCCGTTGCAGCATTGTCCGGTTTTTATACAGGACAGGGCAAGACTAAAGTAGTTCTATTTATATGGATTTATGGAGTTATCGTAAATATTATTCTGGATTATTGTATGATTTTTGGGAATTTTGGATTTCCGGAAATGGGAATCAGGGGAGCAGCTTTAGCAAACAATATTGCTTCTATTACTATGTTTGTTATTTATATGTTTATGATTTCGTCCAAGAAAAACAGTATTGTTTATAATACTAGAAAATTTATGCCAGACTTTGATTTTATTAAAACATTTTTAGGATATACCATTCCAAACGGCACACAGTTCTTTTTTGATATGGCAAGCTTTAGTATCTTTGTGCTTATTATCGGAAGAATTGGTATTGAGGAACTTACAGCAAGCAATATTGTTACAAACATTAACAGTTTAGTTATTGCGCCTCTTATTGGATGCAGTCTGACAACATCTATAATGGTTGGCAATTATTTAGGTAAAAATAAGGCTTCTATTGCTCAAGTAAGCGTTAGATCCGCTTCACATATATTATACACGTATGCCCTGTTTGTCATTCTCGTTCTAATCTTTTTGCCGAACCAACTTATTTATCCGTTTTCAGGAGGAGTACAAACGGTTATAATAGAGCGAACTAGACCGATGGCTGTGAATATTTTAAGAATCTTAGCAGTCTATTTAATTTTTGACATTGTAAATATGATATTTTCCTCAGCTATTAAAGGTGCAGGCGATACGGTATTTGTTATGAAAATACTTGCAAGTTTTTCTATATTTCTTATAATAATACCTGTGTATTTTATCGTAATAGTTTTTAAACTCAGTATATATGTAGCGTGGTGGTCTATGTTGATTTATGTTATCTCACTCGCATTTATTTTTTATTTAAGATACAGATCAAATAAATGGAAAAAGCTGCGCGTTATAGATATGGACATTGTCGACGGCTAAACAAACTATCCGTTATTATCATGAAAATCTCAGAAAAGAAAGAAATATTAAGTATGGTTTATATTTATATTCTAGGAAAATACATTTGAATATTATTTTAAAAATAAAAAAGCAATTTTCAGGTACTCTAGACTCTGTCGCTTTGGCAAATATGAAGCGTTTATGGATTCAATACGTTTTACCGCAATGGAAACTTTTAGTTATTTCAATGATTTTTATGCTGTTCTTTGGAGCTTTAAATGCCTGGTCTGTCAGTATGCTTAAACCTGTTTTTGACGAAGTGTTTATAGAAAAACATAGAGAAATGCTCTTACGAATTGCAATTCAGATTGCATTTATCTTTGCTGCAAAAGGTATGGCTTATTATATGCAGGCTGTTTCTATGACAAAACTGGGAGTAAATTTTGCAAAGAAAATGCAGGTTGATTTATACGATAAAGTTGTAATACAGGATTTGGAATTTTTTAATAAAAATAATTCAGAAACCCTTTTAATGCATTTTTTGGGTGATTTAAACGCAATAAGAGACGCCGTATTAAACGGAGTTACAACCCTCGTTAAAGAAGTTTGTTCAGTAGTTTTTTTGATTGCTCTTATGTTTTGGAAAAGTTTTGATATGGCTGTAGTAATGTTTTTACTTTTCCCTATAGGATTTTACCCAATAGTATATTTTGGAAAAAAAATAAAAAAGATTTTTTCAAACCAGCAAATATCCTTTGGAAATTTAAATTCAATTCTAACACAATCATTTCAAGGTATTAAAATCGTTAAATCTTATAATATGGAAGGAATTGAATCTAAAAAAGTAAGAGAAAGCGCTAACGGTATTGCAGACATTCAAATAAAAATGGCGAAGAATAACAATATTGTCAGCCCTTTAATGGAATTTTTGGGAGGTATTGCTGCAGCAGGAACTCTTGCTTACGGTGGATACAGAATTATGCACGGTTCTCTTACTACAGGGGATTTTGTCGTATTTTTGGTCGCTATAGTTGCGGCATATCAGCCTATGAAATCTCTGGCAAATTTAAATATGCGCGTTCAGATGGGCATAGTTGCTATTCAGCGTGTTTTTAAAATAATGGATAATAGTCCTAAAATAATAGATAATATCACCGCAAAAGAATTTAAATCAAAACACGGTATTATAAAAGTTGACAAAGTTAAATTCGGTTATGTGCCGGACGTTGAAATTCTTCACGGCATTAATTTAGAAGTACAGAAAGGCGAGAAAGTTGCAATAGTCGGAGATATGGGTTCAGGAAAGTCTACTTTAATAAATCTGATTTTAAGGTTTTATGACATTAAAGACGGAAGCATAAAAATTGACGGTGAAGATATTAGGGACATTACAATAAAATCTTTAAGAGAAAATATAGCTTTCGTATCGCAGGACGTGATTCTTTTTGACGATACAATAAAGAAAAATATTCTAATGGGCAAACCTGAAGTAACAAATGAGGAAGCCATAGATGCGGCAAAAAATGCCGCGGCACATAAATTTATAATGGGTAAAGAACACGGATACAATACTGTTGTAGGAGAAAGAGGCGGCAATTTATCAGGCGGACAAAAGCAGATGATATCTATTGCAAGAGCTATGTTAAAAAATGCTCCAATACTTTTACTTGACGAAGCTACAAGTTCGCTGGACTCTAAATCTGAAAGAATGGTGCAAGAAGGAATTGAAAGACTTATGAACGGAAGAACTTCAATAGTTATAGCGCACAGATTGTCTACAATAATCAATGCTGACAAAATATATGTATTTGAATCGGGCAATATCGTGGAATCAGGGACTCATAAAGAACTTTTAAAATTGAACAAACACTATGCAAACTTGTATAAACTTCAATTTACGCACAACTAGCTAGATTTTACTGCTCTTATACACTACCCTTTACCGCCAAAATTTATAATTTGCGTCTATAGTTCCTCCTGAATTTGCATATCTTGTCGCTATATAAAAGTCTGCTTTTGCAAAAATTCCTATGTTATCCGTTATTTTATAATTTCCTGCAACTCCTAAACCTAGCATATGTTTTTCTTCCGTTCCTGATGTTTTAAATCTGCATACTCTGTCCGTATTTTTAAATCTGCCTGTTACTCCAGCATTTCTCCTGCTAATAATAGTTTATATTCTATATTTACTCCTAAACTGAAATTATCTACTGCCTGCGTTATCCCTATTCCCGTCCTTGTTGAAATTCTTTTAATTCTACCTGCAAATTTAAACTATCCGCTCCTGCTTCTTCTATATCCCCATAATTATTTATCCACATCTCTAATCCTATCTGTAGCATATAATACCATAATTGCTTCCCATCATCGCTTTTATTTCCCACCCACTGCTTATATATCCTCCAGATACCCCCTACCCCCCCCCGTTTGTTATTTCTCCGTTGCTGTCTTTCTGCGTCATTATATGCTTATTTACTTTCGTGTGTATATTCTCTTAAACACTGTTTTCTGTAAAAATCATTCTATTGTCGGGACAATGACCTGCTCCCTAACATACCGCCTTTTTCTTTATCTATATAATCGCCAGACGAATTCTTTGTGCTGCCGTAATTCGTATAATCGCTATCCACACTCTATTCCCTCTGCAGTTCCTGATTACCCATCATCCTGTACACTTCTTTCTTACCTTTCTCGCTCCTGCAGCTTCTTACTTACATTCACTAAAAAATATCCGCTTGCCGCGATAACGCTTCTTTTGCCTCTTCATCGTTTAAAAACATATATCTCGGATCTTAGACATCTATATCATTCCCTGCACTTATCTTAGATATGCCGCCATATATCCCAGCTACAGCCTTTTCATTTTCTGTCAATCCGTCTATACCGCTGAAATTGGCACCTGTTATCTTAAGTTTTATTGAATCGTCATTCCCGTTTCCATAATCTATATTCCAACATTCTCTCCTAGCAAATATAGACGATATATCACTGAATTCTCCTGTCAATTTACCGCTGTATTTAAATATTTTGATAAGCTGTTAAAATTTTTTTATACGGCCCTATTTCAAGTTCGCTGCTGCTTAACTCGATATCCCCTCCAACCGATATCCCGCTGTCGTCCTCAAATACTTCCATTTTTATTTGCCCCACAGCCAATAACTGTTATAGCGCTGCTTTTTCCGTTAACCATATTTATTGCAGCTTCTCGTTCAATGTTTATTGTCTTTGCCGTTAAACCTGATCCTTCTTTCAAATTAATTATTCCTCTACTTTCTATCTTCATATTCGTACTGCCTATTTCGCTTGTTTGATAAAAATTACAATATTCCCACTCCTTCTATATATATTGTCCCGTTTTGCATCTTTTGTATCTGTCAGCGCATCATACATTATTTCTATGCCGCTCCTTCGTTTGCACAAAAATATATTTCACTGTTCTTTCTATATGTACGGCGCCGCTTTTTCCATTTGCCGTATTATTTTTAAATACGCTTTTTCGTGCTCTCAATCTTTTATATGCTGCCGTCGTCAATATATATCCCTCCGACATATTCCCCTCCTGCTTTATTGCCAATAACCTCTATATTCGTGAATTTTATGTTTTTACAATACTTATATACGCTGCTCCGCCGAAACCGGATGATTCATTATCCTGAAATACAACATTATTGACTTCTACTCCCGCAGATGAATTTTTTATACTCAATACAGATCCGCTATCTGACGTTAACGCGCCGGAGAATCGTTAAATAAAATAAAAATGCTCTTGTTCCGCTCTTTTTATTTTATTTAACGATTCTCCGCTACTTGCATTTCGCGCTTTTAATTCTATACTTTGATAATCTTCTGTCGATATTGATATCCCGTACTCATATACGGATGTCTCTATTGTCTGCTCTTCTGTTTCTTCATTGAATTCCATACCTTCCAACAATTTTATTTTCTTATTCTTGACAACCCAGCGTCTTCATCTTCTCTTATTATCTCTCCTAAATAAACCCTTCCATTTGATTCGTCTGTTCTCAATACACAGCCTGCAGATGAATCTGAACTCAATGTTACCCATATACCCAATTTACTATTATTAACGGTCATACTTGTAAAATGCGTAATCTGCGAACTTAAACATATAACCGCATTATTAAAGCTGTATCCCGTCCCTCCCGTATAGTCGGCTAACAACAATGTTACATTTGCGCTGCTAAAAATTACTGTATTATTTTTATCATTGTTATATTTTACCAGCAAGCTCATAATATCCTGTCTGCTCGGCTTCATCTGCCTCAAATACCGCTTTTGCTCCGCTTGCTCCGGAGCCTGCTGCACTGAATGTTATGTTACCGTTTATATAAGACGCTTTATCTTTACTTACTATATTCCGTAGTATAACGTTCTAATACTCCGTCTTTTTCTAATATCACGCTATAACTTATACCGTCTCCGTGAATTTCAAGCGTGCCGGTTTTGATCGTATTTGTTCCCGTAAACATTTTACCTATCGCGCTTACCGTTGTTGTTCCGCAGTCTTGGCTGAGTGCACCTTTATAATACGAACTGTCGCCGTTTATTAACAATTTTCCTGCGTCTCTTTTAATTATTTCACCCGCTCCTGCAATACCTCCACCTATTTTAATCTCTCCTTTGTCATATATTAATATTTTTTCCGTCATCATTATATATGTTCTGCCCTGATGCTGATGATCCGGCACCAGTTTTATTGTTTTCAAAAGTTATATTACAATTTTCCGTATTGGAAAAAACTATTTCCGCCCCTGAACTAATATATACTGCTCCGCTGGAACTGGCGGCTGGATTATTTGCAAATGTCGTTGCAGAATTAAAATGTATTTTGACAGTCCCCCTTCCCGAAGCTGTGCCATCATTCTCTTTTAAAATCCCAGATGCATACACAGCGCCGACGGTTTCCGCCGTATTGCTTGAAAATAATACAGAACCATAATCAATCTTTTTCGCTGTCGGCGACAGAGGTACTGTTAAATGCTAACGATAACGAATCTGCGGCAAACAATCCTCCGCCTAGACTTGCATCGTTATTTGCTGCCGTTAGAGTTGAATTTAATTATATTCACGCTGCTGCTGGCTGGTAATCAATATTGCTTATCCCTTCATCTGCATCTGCAGCTTAGCGCTCCGCAAATAAATATATCGTCTTCGCGGGAACTATAATCAAAATTGTCTTTTCTGGCTACTTTATTATTTGATATATTTACCACTGAATTGTCTTTGATTATCATATTTACGCTTCCATTTTTAACAGTTACATTACTTCCATTAACACCTACTGTCTTCACGCCAAAAACAGACAAATCTCCTCCCTGAGACAAACTGCAATTGCAATTATCATTTCTGCATCTAACGGCATTACTGTTTATATTTACTGTTGAACTTGTCATATTTATTACTGCGTTATTTCATTATTATGCAAACCGCCGGCATTAGGCAGTGCTCCCATAAGCACTGCCTAATGCCGGCGCTCCACAGACAGCAATACTTCCACCAAATAGAACTACGTCATTTTATCATTTTTATGACATAATATATTTTCACGCACATTTATTGCCGAATAGTCTATAAATACTCTTGCGTTTGCATTACTGGTAGTTGCAGAACTGTTATTGATATTTATAACGCTGCCGCTCCGCAAGCAAATAGTCCTCCTCCGTATGTTACTTCTGTTGTTGTACTAATAAACTTTTGTATTATAAATTTAGGTAAGATTTTAAGAGTGGCGCTGGAAATGAAATTCATAGCAGCATATTTATTATCGCCGCTTAATATATGATTATTACCGTCTATTTGTAATTCTGCATAAGTTGGATTAAAATTACTGTCAGTACTGTCAGGAGTTATGTCAGCGATAAATTGCACAAGCTGTAATCCATCGCTTGTATGTAAAGCTGTTGAAAATAAGAATAAGATGAGACTTGAATTGGATTTGCGTTAACTTTAACAATTACAAAAAATAAAAAAACTAATACTATAAAGAGAATTATCATACGCTCCGCGGTAACCAAATTTTATCTACCGTCCATATTTATCTTTACCGCGCCAGTGTCGACTATTTAATCGCATTTATCATTTTGTAATACGACTTAGATTTTTACAGTATTACAAATCTTTCTCTTTAAGCTGATTTTCCGTATAATCAATCATTCTCTTATCAGGCTTGTTTATAATTTTACGCAGAGAATGTCTGCATTTATCCATATATTCAAATATTGCAGGAACAACTATCAAAGTAAGGAACGTAGAACTTATTATACCGCCTATTACGACAATTCCCATACCCTGTCTAAATTTTCCAACCTCGCTAAGCCCTAAAGCAGTAGGCAGCATTCCAGCAATAATGGCAAACGATGTCATAAGAATAGGACGCAGTCTTATCACGCCTGCTTTTATTATAGAATCATTTATACTTAACCCGCCGTGCATCTGCTGTTGTATACAATCAACTAAAAGAATTGAGTTCTTTGCAACAATGCCAAGAAGCATAATCATACCTATCATTGTAAACATATCAATAGGCTGATGTGAAAACAGTAAAGCTAAAACACCGCCGATAATTGCAAGCGGGAGCGACGTCATAATTGTAAATGGAGTTATGACAGATTCATACAAACTGGCAAGAACCATAAATATAAATATTATTGAAAGAGCGCCTGCAATAATAATGCTTTCAAACATATCCGTCATTCCTTCTGCATTACCGGAAAATTGAAAATTTATATTCTCCCACTTTTTTAAATTCTTATGGTCGGTTTTTTCTTCGTTCAAAATCTTTGACACTTGTTTTTGAATTTCATCTATAGTGCCACCTTTGCCGATATTACCCTCAATCGTAATATAGCGGGATCTGTCTTTTCTATATATCTGCGTAGGGGCAGAAGCTTCTTTTATAAATGCGACATTTTTAAGTTTTATAAGTTTATTATTGACATTGCTTACATACACGGTGTCAAAACTTTTTACTATATCTTTTTGGCTGTTCTGTAATTTAACTTTTATATCATATTCAAGACCTTTTTCCCTGTATTGTCCGGATACAACGCCGTCAATCATTGCCCTTACTTCGCTCCCTACAATAAAAGAATTTACCCCAAAACTTTCCATTTTTTTCGGATCAGTTTGTATCTGTATTTCCGATTTCCCGGGTTTATAATTTGAATGTATGTCGACAAAGTACGGAATTGTTTTAAATTTTTCTATAAGAAGTTTAGCAGCATCGTGCAGGATACTAACGTCATCTCCGGAAAGTTCTAAAATAAATTCGCTATCTCCGCTTAATGATTGGCTTAAAATTGAAAATTCAAGTTCGTCTCCGAATTTATTTTTTAATATATTTCTTAAATAATCTTTCATTTCTGAAGTTGTACGCATTCTTTTTATAACAGGCTTGCTTTCTTTTTTACTAAAAAATCTTTTAACATTTTCAAATAATATGTTCCTAGAATTATCCGGTATCATTTTAACATACATACTTGTTTTATTTGAAAGGTTTGTAAACATATCTTCGGAACCTACAGCAGAAGAAATAAGTTCTATGTCGGACTCGCTCATAATTATTTCTTCAACTTGTTTTGAATATTTATCCATTTCATCTAGAGAAGTTCCCGGCTTAGCTGTAACGCCGATGTTGAATTCGCCCCATTCCGAAGAAGGCATAAACGTTCTTTTAAGATATTTTACAGATACTAAAATTGTTATTAAAAACATAAATACTGCGATAAGCAATATCATAAATTTCCAGCTTACAACAAAACGCTTTTTTTTCGCAGTCTGAACATTCACGAAATTTTCTTTAACTATAAAAGAAACTAATCTTCTATACGATTTTTCAATAAAATTAAAAGCAGGATTAAACCATCCGACAGTGAGAGTCCTGAAAATATTAATTACATATCCCCACGCTTTTCCGATGTTAGATTTTATTAAAACATTTTTATTATGTTCAGGTATAATGTAAGCAGAAAGCATAGGAGCTATTGTTAAAGCGTCTATAATAGATATGCCCATTGCAAAAACCACCGTCAACCCAAACTCCTTAAAAAACTGTCCCATAATTCCGCTTAAAAAAGCAACCGGTAAAAATACCGCTATAACGGTGCTCGTAGTAGCTATAACTGCAAGAGTAACTTCATTTGTGCCGTCAATTGCCGCTTTTACAGGATCTGCTCCTTCTTCATAATGTCTAAAAATGTTTTCACGCACAACAATAGCGTCATCTATTAAAAGTCCTACCGCAAGAGATAAAGACATCAGTGAAATAACATTTAAACTAAACCCAAAAATGTGCATAAAAACAAAAGAGCCGATTAAACTATTCGGCAGAGCTAAAACCGTAATAAAAGTTGAACGCCAGCTTCCTAAAAAGAAATACACTACTACAATAGCAAGAAAAACACCTTCAAGTATTGCAGATTTCACATCCTCAATATTATTTCTTGTTCCTCGCGCTAGATCCGAAACTACAGTAAGCTCGGGCTTGCTTTCATACTTTTTGTAATTTTCATTTAACTGCACTATTTTTTTCTTTATGCCGTCCGAAACAGCAACATCGTTGCCTTTAGCCTGCCTGTAAACATACAATAAAATAGACGGCTGATACGTTATTTTTCCATCTTTTTTTAAATCAAGTCTCGCCCTTGAAATTTCATCGGCAACGCCGTCTTCAACTTCCGCCACATCTTTTACCGTAACAGGTTTATCATTTTCTATAAAATTTAGAACAACGTCATTTATCTGTTTTACAGATTTAAATTCGCCCATAGTTCTAAATGATATTTCCTGTGCGCCTCTGTTAACCTTTCCTGCAGGAACATTTAAAGTATTTGATTTAATTTTATTAGAAAGAGCCGTAAGAGTAAGTTCGTGGTCTTTTAGTTTTTCTTTATCCACATTAACATGTATTTCCCTTTTGGCTCCGCCTATAATATTTATCTGCGAAACGCCTGAAACCTGCGCCAAATCTTTAGAAACGACATCATATGCAAAATCATATAGTTCTTTAGATCTCATATTTGCAGATTTCAAACTCAATGTAACAAGCGGAAAATTATTCATGTCAGCTTTTATTACAATGGGATCTTTTATACCTTCAGGTAGATTTCTCCTTATTGGTCCTATTTTATCTTTAATTTCCTGAGCCGCAACGTCAGGATTTTTTGAAAGTTCAAACTCACCGAATACTATAGATAAGTTATCCTGATTTACAGATACAGAATGTTTAAGACCTGAAACTCCGCTTAAAGCGTCTTCTATGGGTTTTGTAACAAGCTGTTCAATTTCTTCAACGCCAGCCCCCGGATAAGCGGTTATAACGCCCGCATACGGAAACTCGACGTCAGGCAGCATTCTAACACTAAGCTTATTTAAAGAAACAACTCCCAAAATAAGTACAGTCATTAATAATACCGAAACAAAAGTAGGGCGCTTGATTGCCAGCTTTGCCAAATTCATAATTTTTCCTTATAGTTTCCTTGAAACTTAAAATTTTAATTTTATTACTAATGCAACAAACATAAAATATTTTTACATTTCTTAAAGGAATATTTAAAATTAATCTCCTGAAAATTCAAATTAAATACTTCAAGTAATATGCGGATTTAAGAATACTGTAAAATTACGCCGCCAAACAAGAATAATTAATAATATAACTGTCGAATATCATCATTATTGTTATAAATAACTTCCGCTTGTTCGTATATTTTTATAAGCTCTAAAATATTTTTTAAAACATCCAGCTCAGCGTCGTCTAACGCCTGCTCCCCCCGTAAAACTTGGGTTGTTGTAACTCTGCCTTTAACAAATAGGTTTTTATCTTCTTCATATCTCTGCTGCTGTATTTTTTCAATTGCTGCAATAATATTAAACCTTGTTTTAGCATTGTTCCAATTATCTATAAGCTGAAGCCAGTCGTTATTTTCTTGAATCAACGCATATTCAGCAGATTTCTGCGCTGAAATTTTTGCCGATTCGTAACCTTGATTTATAGTTTTTCTAAGTTTAAAATCAAGTGGCAATATGTACCTTAACTCTAAAGAATAAGAAGGCTTGCTTCCATCTTTTATATTTTTCACAGCGTCATTCGCAGTTCGCTCGACACCGTTAAGCGCATAGTGTCCTTTTAAAACTAAATCCGCTTTTAGGCTTTTTTCTGCAGATATTTGATCATAAAAAGCGCTTTGGACATATTCTAAAGCGGAAAGCAGGTCTTTCCTTGCGCCTTTTTTACTAAGCGTTTGATTATCCTTAAAATTATTTTTTTTATCTTCAAATTTTTCAACTTCATATTTAACCTGTCCGTCATTAATATTTAAGAATTGGTTAAACGATCTGTTTACTTTCTTTTCTTCCTCATAAGCAAGCTGTAAGCTTAACTCCTTGTCTTTCAAAGCAATCTGCGACTGAAGCAAATCTGACTTTCCAATTAAGTCCATATTATATTTTTTCTGGCTCCAGTCTAATATCTTTTTTGTTCTGTTTAAAGACAGTTTTTTAAAATCTATGACTGTTCTTGAATAAGACAAATCCCAGTATATAAGCTTTGCATTGAGTAAAATATTCTGTTTTTTGTACTCTAATTTATATAAATCCGATTTTGCATTTGTTCTAATTTTTTCTATTCCGGCTTTCGTACATCCTCCATTGATATCTTTTAACAACGACTGCTGTAACCCTATAAAAGGCTCTATGTCGCTAAAATTATTATTGAGACCGTCTGGCATATAAGTACTACTATAAGAACTGTTAAAACCTAAAGCAATCTTTGTACCTGTCGCAAACTGCTTATCTATGCCTGCTTCATATTTAATATTCGTAATTTTATCCGGTCTGTTTATTAGATTATAAGGTTTTCCGCTATGGTCTTCAATATAGCTTATCCCTGCGTTCAAAGAATAAGAATATACTTTTTCAGTTTCGGCAAGTTTCCCTTTCAAAGATTCAATATTTAACTGTATGGATTTAAGTTCGCTGTTATTTCGCAAAACCATATCAGTATATTCGCTAATAGTCAACGATTCACAGTAAACAGCAGATATTAGCGTCAAAACAGACGTATTTATAAGCAGTAGTTTTAAAAACTTCATAATAACTATCTCCCATTACTATAATTCTAATAACACCAATGTCTCAATATGATACGTCTGAGGAAACATATCAACAGGCGTAATTTCTTTCACCTTATATTTGCCGCTTTCGGTAATTAATTTTAAATCTCTCGCTAATGTTGACGGATTACATGAAATATAAACTATTTTTTCCGCTTTTGAATCAATTAAAAATTTTACAACGTTTTTAGCAACGCCTCCGCGCGGAGGATCAAGAACTATAATATTAAAACTGTTTTCATTTTCTTTAACCCAGTCCTGCGCGTTTGAGGTACTGAATTCTACATTATAAATATCATTAATACAAGCATTTTCTTTTGCATTGTCAATTGCCTGTCCAAGAAGGTCTATACCTATAACTTTTTTAACATTCTGCGCTATTGAAACAGCAATTGTTCCCGTACCGCAGTATAAATCAAGCAAAACATCTTCTTTTGATGGATTTAATAATCTTAAAACTTCGTTGTATAAAATTTCAGTTCCTTTTGAGCTTGTTTGAAAAAATGAAAACGGGGAAATATTAAAAAAATAGTTTTTTCTGCTTATACTAAGTCTTTCAGTAATAAAAGATTGTCCGTGCATAAGCTTTAAGCTATCAGCCGAAACCGCATCAGACTTTCTACTATTGAACGTCCAATAAATACTGTCAGAAAACTTTTTTAATTCTTTTATAAGCGGTTCTAAAAATGATGTTTCATAATCAACGGCACTTGTAACTATATTAACAAGCAACTGATTATTATTTGCAGCTTTACGCAAAACCAAATGTCTAAAAAATCCTTCATGAGTTTTATTGTCATGCGCCGTAAGATTATTATCATTTGCAAATCTTTTTACCAATTTGACAGGTTGTGAAAAATCTTTGTCAGCTATAAAACAAGGAGGAATGGAAACATATCTGTCAAAACTGCCCTTGCAGTGAAGTCCTAAATCCGCAATCCCTTTATTATTAAAAAAACTGAATTCCATTTTATTTCTATAATGCCAAAAGCGCGGACTTTTTAATATATTTGAAATTTTTACTCCCGTAAAATCTAAAAGTTCCGCTATATATTTTTGTTTATACTTAATTTGATTTTCATAAGAAACATTTTGGAAGGAACATCCGCCACACAAATTAAAAGAAGGACACAAAGGATCTATTCTTTCATAAGATTTAGAAGTAATATTTTTAAGCAGTCCTTCTCTAAATGTTTTCTTATCTTTTGTTACGATTACATCTGCGGATTCATCTGGAAGAAGTCCTTCGGTAAACAAAGCAATTCCATCATCGCATCTGCAAAGAGAACGTCCGGGAAAAACAATCTTTTCAGACTTAACTCTAATAATTTTATTTTTTAAAGACATCTATTTACGTCTTTTTGTAAAGAATTAATTTCTTTTTTCGTTTTATCCAAATCAGCCAACGCATGTTCAAACTCTGCGACTTTTACTTCAAGTTTTTCATAAAGTCTTATATTTCTGATAGACTGGACTATCTGCGTTGCAAATATTGAAACATCTTTTGAATATGTGACATCCCTTAATAAAGATATCATAATAGGAAAAAGTTTTTCCAGTCTTAAACTTGAAAAAATCGCATTCGAACTTTCATATAAAGCAACAAGCCCTTTAAGTTCATTTTTCTCCATAGCTTTATCGACAAGAGCGGAAACTTCATCTATGTTAAGAGGTTTTTGAATAAAGTCATAAGCGCCGTTACGCATTGCCTCTAAAGCATTTTCCACAGTAGCATGTCCGGTTATTATTTATAACTTCTATTGACGGAAATTCATCTTTGACAATTTTTAAAAGATCGATGCCGTTTACTTTAGGCATTTTCATATCCAGTAATTACAATATTAACTTTTTCAGCTTTAATTTTGGCTATTACATCTTCCCCCGTTTATCGCTGAAAACTTCATATCCTATCTTAGCAAACTCTGTAGCCGAAGATCTCTGATAATCTCTTCGTCATCAACTAATTAATATTCTTCTTTTAATTAACGACATGGCTAACTCTCCCGTCTATCTGTAATTGATGAACTGCAAAGGCAATGGAAAAGATATCTGTTTTAAGTAAGCTATTACCTCCTGTAAGTCATCTTTTTTAGGAGAAGTAACTTTCACCTTTGCGCCGTCTATCTGAGTCTGAACTTTCATTTTTGAATCTCTGATAATTCTTGATAATTCTTTTGCTTTATCTGACAGCAGCGCGGAAATAATTTCAGCTGTTTGTCTTATATAACCTTCAAAAGCTTTTTCCTGCGCTTTATATTCCAAAGATTTTATTAAAACGGCTCTTTTTCAAACGTCCTTCTAAAATATCTTTTAAGGCTTTCATTTTATATTCACCATCTGCGATTAAAGTTAGCTTTTTTCATTTTTATTTAATTCTATTGAGGACTTACTGCCTTTGAAGTCAAATCTATTTGAAAGCTCTTTTTGAGCCTGATTAACAGCGTTATCCACTTCCATCATATTTACTTCTGAAACAATATCAAAAGAAAATTTCTCAGACATACGATCCTCCGGATTTTACTTTGTCATTTTTAAGTCCATCAACTAATGACAACAACGGCAAACAAAAAATAAAACTTTAAAGAATAATATAATTATTTCTTCTTTTCAGTTTGCTTAAAATCTTTTTTAGAATTTCCTTTGATAATAATATACACAAAGAAAACAACAAACAGCGCCATAAAAATATACGCCGGCCAGTTTGAAGCAAAATCTATATACATTTTTCCCTCCAATATTTTACAATATTTTGTTAAGGATTCTCAATTTTTTAATATATTTTAACATCCTATATTTTAATAGCGCCAATACAAATTTAAAAGCAGATTAAATTTACCATTAGTCAGATATACAAAACAGTTTTTTATAATGCCAAAATCAAAAATAAATATTATCGACAACAGGACCACCCATACAAAATATGGACGGCACTTATCTTATTTACTATTTAATCCTTTTTCTTAAAACGAGTATCTGACTCCCATGCTGCCGTAAAGGTTTCTGCATTTAATTCCTGCTTCCGTCTTTCCGTTTGCGTATATCTCTATACTCTCGCATATATTATATCCTGC
>JAITOB010000002.1 GCA_031290155.1 Endomicrobium sp.
ATGATTTGTTTCGTCAGATTTAATTTCTATTTCTTTTTCTTCTGTAAGCTCTTTTATAATATCTGCAAATCTTTTTGCAGGAATCGTAATCCCTCCTTCTTCTATTATCTCCCCGTTAATATAACACTCTACGGCTATTTCAAGATCCGTAGACGACATTTTTATTCTGTCTCTGTCAGTTTCAAACAAAAAATTTGATAAAACGGGAGGTGTGCTTTTAGATGGTATTACCGGAGATACTGTCTGCATGCCTCTCATAAGTTCTTCTTTTTCACAAATTACTTTCACCTACCGTCTCCTGAATTACATAATAATATAATAATTACTATAAGCTACTGCATATTGTTAACAATTTTTTTATAATTTAAAAAAGCATATTTATCAATTATAATTTAAAAAAAGCTTACAGTTAAAATTATGTTGATAACATAACAAAGTTATTAGTCAAACTGCACAACATTTCTATTATACAAATTTTTTATTAGTTATGCACAAAGTTATGCTGTTATTGAGTTTTTTGGTCATTTTGGTCTGCGGCCAAAATTAAAATATATAAAATACCAGCAATGATTGCTGTACTTTATATATTTGATAAAATAAAAAAACTTGTATACTATTAAACGGAAAAGCAGGATGAGAAAATAGCAAAGATGCTAAAGGCTTAAATCTTTGGCGTTTTTATTTTTTAATTAAATTTAAACATAGGAGAAACGTGCAATGAATGCAATTAAAGATTCATTTTCAGGAAAGCGAGGCTTAATTTGCCGCTGCAGGTTCTATTATTATAGGTTTAGGCAATATATGGCTGTTTCCGTATCGTTTAGGAGAATCCGGCGATGCAACATTTACGATCCCTTATATTACTTGTTTATCCATTGTGGGCCTTATTGCGGTAATTGACGAAATTACTATTGGCAGACTTACAGGAACAGGCCGGTAGGCGCTTTTAAAAAAGCTTTAGAATTACGCGGTAAAAATGAAAAGTAGGAGAAGCTTTTGGCTGGATATGCGTTTTAGTTGCTTTGGTACAGGCTACAGGTTATATTTTGGTAGTACCCGGGTTGTGGTTTTGGCAGGATCTTTTACCGGCGCGGCGTTTAAAGCGTCTAACAGCACTCAATATTTTAATGTTGTTGAACACACACGTATTCTTGTGGATTGGCATAATAGTGTTTATAGCGGCTGTAACTATAGTGAGCGGTAAGAGTTGCTTTTCTGTCTAATGCTTTAGAAGGATATAAATGTCTTTTTACTCCAAGATGGGAATGCTTGTTTGATCCTAGGGTTTGGATGTTAGCGTTGGCCAGGTTTTTTATTCGTTATCGCTTAGAGGTTCAACGGTGGTAGTGCACAGATCTTATACAAATAAAAATGATGACATAGTTTCTTCTGCAAAAAATATTGTTATTTTAGATACGGGCTTCAATAATTGCGTCTTTGTTGATAATTCCTACAGTATTTGCTTTTGGCGAAAATTTAAATTCAGGCGAATCGCTCATGTTTATTACAATGCCTAATATTTTTAAAGATATACCTTTAGGGCAGTTTCTTATGACTCTTTTCTTTCAGCGGTGTTTTTTTTGCTGCGTTGACTTCGCTTATAGGTATGCTTGAAGTTATTGTTGAAGTACTGCAAAATAAACTTAAAAAACCGCATATGGGCGGTAGATTTCCGTATTAGCGGCGGTTATGTGTAATTTTTTGTTGTTGGCAATATCAGAGGAGTTATGGATATTTTTGAGCTGCATTTAATACCGCTTTGTATTTTAGCCTGCGGTATATTTTATTTTCTTCTTTAAGAATTTGGAAAATCTTAAAATTCTAAACCTGTATTTTGTATTTCTACATACTTTTATGCAAATTGACATTTTGAATAACAAAATTATATTATTATTGTAATAGTATATAAAATTTATTGTGTTGGCAATTATATAAAGGAGATGTAAATAATGCAGTCAATACATGATTATTACGGTGAATTAGTATTTACAAAAAAAGTAATGGAGCAGAAGTTAAGCAAGATTATTTACAAAAAGCTTATAGCGGCTATTGATAATTTAGAGCCTTTGGACCAGTCGATAGCAAGCGAAGTTGCTCATGCTATGAAAGAATGGGCATTAGAAAACGGCGCAACGCATTTTACCCACTGGTTTCAGCCTCAAAGAGGCGGCACTGCGCAAAAACATGATTCATTTATAGATTACGGAGAAGGCGAAGAAATAATAGAAAGATTTTCAGCTTCGCAGCTGGTGCAATCCGAACCTGACGCATCTTCTTTTCCTTCTGGGGGAATAAGATCAACTTTTGAAGCGAGAGGATATACGGCTTGGGACCCTACGTCTCCAGTATTTCTTCTTGAAGCGGGAAAAACAAAAACTTTAGTAATTCCTTCGGTTTTCCTTTCTTGGACTGGCGAAGTTCTTGATATTAAAACTCCCTTGTTAAGATCTCTTACGGCTTTAAATGAAAAAGTAATCAAGCTGCAAAAACTATTGGGAAATAAAAATGCAAAACATACAAAAGTTTTTGTGGGCATTGAGCAGGAATATTTTCTTCTTTCTAAAGAAATTGTAAAATCAAGGCCGGATATAACAGTTGTCGGCAGAACTTTGTTTGGCAGCAAACCTGCAAAGGGACAGCAGATGGAAGATCATTATTTCGGCAATATCAAAGAAAATATTTTAGAGTTTATGGAAGACGTTGATCACGAACTTTACCGTAAAGGCATCCCTGTAAAAACCAGGCACAATGAAGTTGCTCCAAACCAATTTGAACTGGCGCCTCTTCATCAGGAAGCAAATTTGGCAATAGATAATAATTTGCAGGTAATGGAAATTCTTAAGAAAGTTGCCGATAAACATAATATGACAGCTCTTTTACATGAAAAACCTTTTGCAGGCGTAAACGGCTCAGGGAAACATTTTAATTGGTCTATCGGCGATAATACCGGTGAAAATTATTTTGAACCTTCTAAATCTCCGCTTAAAAATATATCGTTTATTCTAGCTGTCAGCGCGGTGCTGCTGGGAGTAAAAAAATTCGGTGGAATTTTAAGAGCAAGTGTTGCGGATGCAGGCAATGACCACAGGCTTGGCGCAAATGAGGCTCCTCCGGCGATTATGTCTGTTTATCTTGGGGAATATATAGATGATCTTTTGAATTCAATAGAAAAAGCAAGCGAGATAGATGAAAAAGAAGTAAATGAAATTACGTTGGGGGTACAAAATCTGCCGAAAGTCAATAAAGATTATTCAGACAGAAACAGAACTTCTCCTGTTGCTTTTACCGGAAACAAGTTTGAATTCAGGGCGCTTGGCTCTTCGGCAAACCCTTCAGAAGTAGGAGCTACATTAAATCTGCTTGCTGCTTATGGGTTTGATGAAATATATAAAAGAATTGCTGCAAAGAAAGCTGATAATGCAGCCGAAGACGATATAAAAAAGAAAGCTTTAGAAGTAGTTAAAGAAATCATAATAGAGACAAAAAATATAAGGTTTGAAAAAAATGGATATTCGGAAGATTGGCATAAAGAAGCTGCTAAGAGGGGATTGCCGAACGCAAAAAATACCCCGGAAGCATTAAAACTTTTTTTTGACGGCAGCGTAATAAAGACTTTTGCAGAATATAATATATTGACTGAAAGGGAATTAAGATCAAAAATTGACATTAAACTTGAAAATTACATAAAAACCAAAGAAATAGAATATAAGTATGCGATAAAAATTGTGAATACCTTACTGCTTCCGGCAGTTCTTAAACAGATAAATATGTTAACTAAAACAAGCAGAAATTTAAATAAACTTGACATAAAAACAGTTTCATTGACAGAAGAGATTAAAACATTAGCAAAACTATATGACGAAATAAAAAAATATAACGCCGGTTTAGAAAGTTTCCTTGCCGAAGAGTATAAAGATCTTTCTGAAACTGCCGATAAATTCGCATCTAAAGGCGCAAAAATTTTAGAACGTTTGAGAGAAAATATTGACAGCGCTGAAGATTTGGTTGCAGATGAGTACTGGCCTATGGCAAGTTATCAAAAGCTATTAAGCGCTTTTTAATTAAATTTTAAAAACTGGCTAGAACTGGTAAAAGTTACCAGTTCTAGCCAGTCGGTAAATACATCAATTTCTTGTTATAAACAAAATAAGACGGACATTCATCTATTTTAAATAATTAGTTTTTTTGAATTTAATAAACAGTAAAAAGCATATAATAAAACTTTACATCATTAAACCAAAGATATTTACTTTGCTTAAAAACTATTCCATTAATATAACGAACATTTCTGCTAAACAATAAACTATATTACAAAGGAACCTTCTCTGCAGTTACAGCTTTTTCAACAGCCGTACTGTTTTTTACAATTCTGCTTTCTACTATATAACTTTTATAAATCGGAATTGCAATAATGCTTAATACGCCTACTATAACAATTAGTATTAAAAGTTCTACTAAAGTAAATCCTTTTGATTTCATAACCAGCCCTTGTATATTTTGCCGCTTTTAAGTATATTGCTTTAATATATTATTCGTTTCTCATAGCGCAAAATTCTCCGCACATCGTACATACGTCTTCCTGCTGCGGAAGAAGTTTAGCTCTTTCTTTTGTAAATTTTATAGGATCTATACAAAATTCTTTCTGTTTTTCCCAGTCTCTTGCTTTGCGCCATTTAGACATTTCATTGTCGCGTTCTTTAGCGCCGCTGACGCCTTTGACAATGTCTGCGGCATGTCCGGCGATTCTTGCGGCCATAACTCCGTTAAGAACGTCTTGAATATCAGGAAGTCTTAAATGTTCCGAAGGGGTAACGTAGCATATAAAATCAACTCCGTAAGATGCTGCCAGAGCGCCTCCTATAGCCGAAGTTATATGATCATAACCCGGAGCTATATCGGTTACCAGCGGTCCTAAAAAATAAAGCGGCGCATCATGCCCTAATCTTTTTGCAAGAGTTACGTTTGCTTCAACCTGATTTATAGGAACATGTCCCGGCCCTTCTATCATAGATTGAACGCCTGCCTTTCTTGCTCTCAAAACAAGCTCTCCTAAAATTGAAAGCTCGGCAAGCTGCGGACCGTCTGAAGCGTCAAAAGCGCAGCCCGGTCTGAAACCGTCTCCCAAACTTAACGTAACGTCATATTTTTTTGCTATTTTTAAAAGTCTGTCAAAATGTTCAAATAGAGGATTTTCTTTTCCTGTTGCATTTATGCATTTAACCAAAAATGAACCGCCTCTGCTTACAACACCTGCAAGACGTCCCTGTCGTTTTAATATATCTACGGTAGTTTTGTTAATTCCGCAGTGGGTGGTCATAAAATCTACACCCTGCTGCGCTTGTTCTTCTATAACGTCAAATAATAATTCACTGTCAATATCAGATATCTTCTTACCTTTTGCGACAGTTCTGCAGGCGGCTTCATAAATGGGTACGGTACCTACTTGAACAGGAGAAGCTGCAAGAATTTCTTTTCTTATCTGTGTTAAGTTGCCCCCTGTAGATAAATCCATTACGGTATCCGCGCCGGCTTTAACAGCAGTGTCAAGCTTTGCAAGTTCTTCTGCGATATCAATATGGTCGGGAGAAGTCCCTATATTGGCGTTAATCTTAGTTTTTAATCCTTTTCCAACGGCTACAATTTTTTGAAGTTTTCTATTAATATTTTTTGGTATAACAATTGTCCCCAAAACAACCCCATTTCTTATAAATTCTTCATTTAAATTTTCGGCTTGCGCGGTGCTTTTTATTGAAATATTGTTTTTTTTATTTTGAGCGTCTTTCATTAATCCCATTTTTATTACCTCTCTCTATCAATTTTAATTTGTTCATCATATCTCCTGCGGCTGTTTTGATATGTCAGCTCAAAATTATACGGCGCAGGTATTTTTAATTTTCTCTAAATCGCAATGATATTATCCGGCAATCACTTTAATCTTTAAAAAGATTTCATTATAATTTCTAGATAAATGTTCTAATGTTGCGTATTCTGTCATCTGAGGAATTTAGCTCAAAAGCATACGCATCTTTACGACAATCTTCCTGCACAGAATATATAAAATATATACGTGATTTACGCCTAAATTAAATACTGTATATTTCACATATTCATTCATTATTTTTGAGCTTATACAATATCTTCCCCTTGAATATCTCCCGCAAAAATTTCGCCGCATACGGAAAACTTATACCTGCTGCAAATTTAATTTTATTACTAGCAAAAACCGCAGTGTCGTTTTTACTAAAAGCCTATACTTCTTTTGCTGGCAAAAGTTTTCTTATGTTTGTCAATTCGTTAATAATTGCTAAAAAGAACGAATATTTTATGAAAAAACAAATTTTCTATATCTTTAAATCTAATTTTACTTAAAGAAATTTTTATATTTTAAGTAAACCGATTTTTCTATAATATATGTCGCATATCTTTCTTTCTTAAAACATGCAGACGCCGCAGGCTCAAAAGTTTTTGCGTATTCTTCTAAAACTCTTAAGGACTCCTGCGTACGTTTAAAATTTGCAACTACTACATCCGGTAATCCTTTCTTTGATATTTCGGGCAGTTGTCTGCCGGTATCGTCAAAAGAGTTTCTTTCCTTTATAAGTTCTATATATCTGTTTCTAAAAACTTTATCCACATTATGCCGAACACTGCGGATTTTTTTATAAAGAACTCCGTCATTTAATACAAAACGCAAACTGTCTTCAACAACTCTTAAACCTTCGCGGCAGCGGTTTAAATTAGCATCAAGAATTCTTTTAATATTTTCTTCCTGTTTAAAATAATGCCACTGCGAACGGCTTAAAGCTTCTGATGTTAAACTGTTATATAATTTTTTTGGAACTTCTGCTTTTTTGTTTAGAACCATAGCGTTCCACTATCAAATTTATTAAATTTGTTGTCGATTTATTTTTTACAACGGGAAATCTGTAAACTTTTTTTACATATTCTTTTCCGGCTATTTCTGACAGCCTATAATCTTCACCCTTTATTAAAATATCCGGACGCAGTTCTCTTAAAATCTCTTTTGGTGTTTGTTCGCCAAATGCAACGACATAATCCACAGCTCTTAGAGAAAGAAGAAGTTTGGCTCTGTCTTTTTCTCCGACTAGAGGCCTTTTATGTCCTTTTAAACAACTCAAAGATTTATCTGAATTAATTGCAACTATTAAAATATCGCCCAAACTTTTTGCTTTTTTTAAAAGATTTATATGACCAAGATGAAGGATATCAAAACATCCGTTTGTGAAAACTATTCGCTTCCTGTATTTTTGAAGTTTTTTAACTTCTGCCTGCATTTCTTTTCTTGTTAATGCTTTATCTTGGCTGTTTAAGTTTTTCATTATTGTTTCCGCTTCAGTTTATAATTGTTATTAAATTCCGCTGTATAAAACCATCTGCGGAACACAAATATCTGTCTGCTGTTAAATAATTTACAAACAGAATACTGCTTACAGCATACAAGAAATACGCGCTTAACAACGGCGTTGTTTTTAAAATAAAAAATATTTAAGGACTATTTCCACCTTAAAAT
Organism: Endomicrobium sp.; assembly: GCA_031290155.1. Lineage (GTDB taxonomy): Bacteria > Elusimicrobiota > Endomicrobiia > Endomicrobiales > Endomicrobiaceae > Endomicrobiellum. The sequence goes on from JAITOB010000002.1 coordinate 7,532, forward strand.
AGGTTTCCTTGCGGCTTCAACTTCATTTAATCTTCTAACGCTGGTATTGACTGGCGCTTCTTTAAGTTTCTGCGGTTCCAGCCCTGTTTCTTCAAGAATAATTTTAGTCAAAATATCAACAAACGCATCAAGAGTTTCTTTAGATTCCGTTTCAGTCGGTTCTATCATTACAGCCTCTTCTACAATCAGAGGGAAATAAACTGTTGGAGCATAGTAACCATAATCTAAAAGTCTTTTTGCAACATCTAAAGTTCTTACGTCATTTTTGAATAACGATTTAGGAGATAATACAAACTCATGCATGCATCTGCCGCCCGCAGGAACATTAATTTTATCTTTAAATCTTGCAAGCATATAATTAGCATTTAAAACAGCATGTTCAGAAACATTTTTTAACCCTTTTGCGCCTAATGCTTTTATATAAATGTAGGCTTTTAAAATAACCGGGAAATTGCCGAAAAATGCTTTTAATTTTCCTATGCTTTCGGATTTTTTATAGTTTAAAACAAATTTAGATTTCTTTTTTTCTATTCTAGGGACGGGCAGAAAAGGCTCTAAAAATGCTTTAACGCCGATAGGCCCCGATCCAGGGCCTCCGCCTCCGTGCGGAGTAGAAAAAGTTTTGTGAAGATTTATGTGCATAACGTCAAAACCCATATCTCCGGGTCTTACTATACCCATTACGGCATTCAGATTTGCGCCGTCATAATATAAAAGGCTTCCGTTTTCATGTGCTAGTTTTGATATTTCAGGTATGTTTTTTTCAAACGTCCCTAAAGTATTTGGGATAGTAAGCATAATTGCCGCAACTCCCGGAGTTAGAATTCTCTTTAACTTTTCAGGCGATATGCTGCCGTTAGATTCTGACTTTAGAGGAACAATTTCAAAACCTGCAAAAGCTGCCGAAGCCGGATTTGTGCCGTGCGCGGAATCAGGCACTATTATTTTTGTTCTTGTCTGTCTTATTGATTTAAAATACTTTGCGATTATTAAAAGTCCTGCAAATTCTCCTTGGGCTCCCGCCGCTTGTTGGAGAGAGAAACAATCCATTCCTGAAAGTTCGCATAAATCTCTTTCAAGACCATACATTATTTCTAAAATACCCTGAATACTTTCCGGTGGCTGGTACGGATGTATAAAATTGAAAGCTTCGTTTTTTGCAATACGTTCATTTATTAAGGGATTATATTTCATAGTACATGATCCGAGAGGATAAAAAACAGTGCTTAAAGCATAATTCTTTCTTGAAAGGTTGGTGAAATGTCTTAATAAATCGTTTTCAGCAGCAACGGGCAGTCCTAAAGCTGAGTTTCTTTTTAAATTTCTAGGAATTTGTACATCAATTTCAACATCGGATTTTACATTATATGACGGTACACCTGATGAAGATAACTCGTTTAATAATTTTTCCACTTTTCATATCCTGTCAGATGTTATTTTCAAACAACATATTTATTTTTAAACAGCCGCTTTCAGCCCTAATAATTAAGTTTAATTGACATTTTTATCCAAAGCAAAAATAATTGCAGCAAAGTTATTATTTCTTATTTTATATTTTTGAGAGAATTTCTACTAAACTGTCAATTTCGGATTTAGTTCTCTGTTCTGTCACGCAAAAAAGAAGACAATTTTTTAAAGATTCATTCATATTAGACAAATCCAAAGGACCTAAAACATTGTTTTTAAGTAAAACTTTATTTAACTTTTTTATATCTTTTTGCGTTTCAATTACAAATTCGTTAAAAAACGTTGCATTTTTAAATTTTGCATTAAATCCTTCTAAAGACTTTATTTTATTAAAGGTATATCTTGCTTTAGATATGTTTATTTCAGCAAGATTTTTAAATCCGTAATCGCCCCACCCTGACAAAAATACACAGCCGGCTAATGCATTTAAAGATGCGTTAGTACAAATATTAGATGTTGCTTTCTCTCTTCTTATATGCTGTTCTCTGGACTGTAAAGTTAATACAAATCCCCTTTTACCTTCTTTATCAACAGTTTGTCCGACAATTCTTCCGGGCATTTTCCATTCTAATGCTTTTTTTACTGTCATAAATCCAAAGGTTGCCCCTCCAAAACTCATAGCAGAGCCTAAAACCTGGCCTTCGCCGACTGCAATATCAGCATTGTATTCGCCCGGAGCTTGAAAAGCGCCCAGTGATAAAGGATTTATTACTGCGACAAATAATGAATTTTTTCTTTTTGCAGCAGAAGATAAAGTTTGCATATCTTCAACAACTCCAAAATAATTCGGGGACTGTATTATAACTGCTGCAATATCGTCATTTACAGCGGCGTCAACGGAAGATTTTTCTATTGTGCCGTTTGAAGATACATTTAAAATTACAATTTTTGCCCTAGAATTCTCCAGATATGTTTTTATGGTTTGTATATATTCAGGATGCAGCGCTTGTGAAATCAATATCGTGCTTTTACCGCTTACTCTTAAAGAAAGCAAAGCAGCCTCCGCCGCTGCCGTTGCGCCGTCATAAAGAGATGCGTTTGACGTGTCAAGTCCGGTTAAAGCGCAGATTAAACTTTGATATTCAAAAATTGTTTGAAGAGTTCCTTGGCTTGCTTCGGCTTGATAGGGAGTGTATGCTGTCCAAAATTCTGATCTTCCTATAATTTCGCCAACTAAAGACGGTATGTAATGGTCGTAAATTCCAGCGCCTCTAAAAGAAACAAGAATTCTATTTTTAGAGGCAATGTTTGAAAAATAACTTATAAGTTCTTGCTCTGTTTTTCCGCCTGCAATATTGAGTTCTTTTGCTCTTAAATATTTTGGAATAACGTCAAACAGCTCATTTATATCATTAATACCTATAGTTCTAAACATATTGTTTTTATCTTTTTGATTTCGAGAAGTATAATTCATTTTATAATCCCAATCTATATTAATTTTTTATAGTTATCCGCGTCAAGCAAATCGTTCAATTCTTTTATATCTGCAAACTCGATTGAAAATAAATAACCATTTTCATACGGCGATTGATTAACAATTTCAGGGCTTTCTAAAACAGCATTGTTTATTTCGACGATTTTACCACTCAAGGGGGTATATATGTCAAAAGCAGATTTTACGGATTCTATGACGGCTGCCGGCTGTTCCTTTTTTATCTGTCTGCCTATTTCAGGAAGCTCTACATGCACAATGTCCGTGATTTCGTGCTGAGCAAAATCAGTAATGCCAACTTTGGCATTACTTCCGTCAATTTTTACCCACTCGTGGGTTTTTGTGTACTTTAAATCTTGTGGAATATTCATTACACCTCCCTTATTACAGAAATATTTATAAATAGAATTTTATACTTAAGTTAGGAACATTGTCCGCATAAGTTTTAACGCTTGTTATGCTGTTTCCAGAGCTAAGTTTCAATCCTACTTCTGGATTGCAAGAGATATGTTATTAATATAAACCATTCGGCACCTGCGCCGGCAAGAAAACTTACGCCTATATATGATTTTGATTGTTTAGGATTTACAAAATCTAAAGTCATTGCTGCAGACGTAAATATGTTAAAATTTTTGTATGACTGAATTACCCCCCCCCAGCAATTTTCCGCTAAAAACTCTCATTGCCGCCGCGTCAAACCCTGCAAAACCTTCAGTTCCGACTATTCCGCTTATCCAATAACAGCCAGGACAGGCATATTCCTTTCATGCTGCGTAACGTTATGCATATTAAATCGATTTTGCCTTGAAATATCTGGCTCACTCGTTCCTGAGACAAAGCCGGTATGGATATAATATAAAAATAAAACGACTAACCCCCCCTTTTTTTCCATTACAGGCTCCTCCTTATTTTAGTTGATTAAGTCTGTTCTGGGCCGTTTCTGCTTCATACGTCGCAGGGAACTTAACTAACACATCGGTAAAAACGCTTGCGGCATTGTCTTTAGATCCGGTAAGAATATAATATTCAGCTAAGTTTAAATGAATATCTCCTGTAAGAAAATGGTCGGGATATTTGTTAATAAATTCTTTTGAAGCAATTATGGCGTCAAAATAATTTTTCTGAGAATCATAAACATAAATAATTCTTGAACTCGCAAGAGGTTTGATTATATCGGGTGTTCCATTGTCTAATATTTTTGTTAAAATTTTTAGAGCTTCGTCATATTTATGCATAACAGTGAGTATGTCGGCTTTAATAAGCCTTGCCTGATATGCAGCCGGAGTTTTTGAAAAATGCGATATTGTTTCGTTTATAAGAGCAAATCCTTTTTTTTGGTCTCCCCTGGAAAAAAAAGTAAAAGCTGATGCTAGTCTTACAGACGCCGCATCATTAATTGTATGAAGTCTTGAGAATATAAACATTCCTATAAACATTAGTCCTAAAGCAAAAGCTGTAAATGTTAAAAATCTTGTCTTGCCGCCTTTAACTTGTTTCACAATAAATTCTGATAATTTACCCTTAATAAATTTATTTTGAATTGTAGAATGCATTTTAAATCCTCTTTAATTATGTCTGCGCGCATTAACTATTTCAAGCGAATTTTTTTGCATAACGTCGTAATAATTAACCGGCAGCCCTGCATCTGATAAAGTCTGAATTATAAGTTTTTTTGTTAAAAGGTTTTCCGGCATATGCGTATCTGTATTTAAAACCAGTTTCGCTCTTTTATTAATAGCGGTTTCTGCAACTTCTTTATTAGCGGCGCTGTGTCCTTTTCTTGTGGTAATTTCTATTTTAACGTCATTTTCGGCTGCAATAACAGCTTCCTCTTCGGATAAATGACCCGGATGAGCTAGTATATCTACACCTGCCTTAACAGCATATATGTTTGTTTCCGGAGGCACAGTTTCGGCGACAGTTTCCCCGTGGACAACAACAATTTTAGCGCCTAGTTTTCTGCATTCATCTGCGGCGGACTTTATAAGTTTAGGAGGAATATAAGTAAGCTCCGCCCCGGGCAATACTAAGATATCATAGCATTCTGTTAATACTTTTACAGCTTTGATTATGTTCAGGATAACAAATTCCATATTAGAGTAATCAATATGGTCTGTAATCGCAATGGTAGTATAATCTTTATGTTTCGCTGTGTAAACAAGTTCAAAAGGGCTTAAAACGCCGTCTGAAAAAAAAGTATGTGTATGTAAATCTATCATTTGTTGAATCCTAATAGAAAATTATAACAAAGATACAGCCTGACAATCAACCGCTGATTTAATCAGCGGTCTTTTTTAAGTGACTGTTTGAGCTTAACAAATATGTAAGCATTATTTTGCGCTGGCATATTTTAACTTCAACCTTCCCGTCAGTCCTTCTCTCACCCCAGTATATCCTTCTAAACTTAAATCTATAGATAAATTATCTTTTCTTGTTGTTAACCCTATTCCTGCTGTGCCGCCTCTGCCTTTCATACCCGGTCTTCCTACATTTAAATTATCTATCTTTGCATCTGCCGTTGCGCAAAATTCGTATTCATACGCTCCGCTTATGTAAGGGATAAACATTTTATTAGATGTGTCTGTGTCATAGACAATCTACTCCTATGCGCGCCCTTTGCGAAGTCGTATCTACAAATTTAATTATATCATCCCTTGAAAATTTATTTGTATAAAGCTGTACATCCCTACCGTCTTGATGCGTAAATATATATCTGCGTATGTATTTTAGTTCTATTTTATCTTTTATTTTAGAGATATGCCCACTCCGGCACAAAATACAATACGTCATAATCGTATTTTGCATTTATATTTGAACCGTTAAAATCAGTATACACGCATCCATGTTCAATTAATACGCCTGTCGTTAAGACGCCATACCTGTTAAATATCCTTCAGAAAATGATTTTGTCTGCGGATCGAGTTTCCTATCATCGCTAATTACTTCAACCATTGAGTCCGTATCTGTTTGCTTTAACCTGTAATCATATAATAGTACAGTAAAATCTTGTTGTACGTGAATTTTAGAACTGCTAGGGTTACCTAAAAATCCTTTTGCGCTTTTTATAACAATAAAACAGTCATTTGTCTTCAAATCTATACCTGTTGTTAATTGTTGCATTATCAATATCTAGAGGAAATGAAGCGATTTCAAATTATCACAGCGAACAACATTACTGTCCCTCCTTCACTGACAGTAATCATTGGTCCATCATTCTTTATATCTGCAGGTAAATAAAATTATAATTCTGGATATTTGCAAGTCCTTCAACAGTTAACTTAAATGTTTTAATATTAGGAGTGTTCCTTGTAAATACATCATCTTTATTGTTTTTGCTTGTAGTCCTCCGCATATAAAATCTGTATCTAGAGCTCCACAAATAGCTATGGCGTTATTTCAACCGTGCTATTAAGTGCCGCTGCTCCTATAATAATATATTCAAAATCTGCCATCAATATAAATATTACTGTAAGAAGTCGTTCCTTCATGAACTACTATACATAGTAGTATTAGCGCCGACACAAACTTTGTTATCATTCGGCTCATTATTGTACGGGGATGCGCCGTCAGGCAGCCGACCGTTACCGGCAACATTATGATTTATATCAGCGTTAGAAGATATATTAATAGTCTGTCCCGCGAAGACCGGATTGGCCGAAATAAAAGTAAAACAAAAAATTAATGTCGATAAAAAACATGAACTTTGCGCTGCAACGCATGAATCGTTTTATTGAGCCGTCAAAAATATTTTTATTAGGCTACTCACCTATATTTTATCACAAATAAATAAAAAAAATCAAGTATGTTAAAAAGCTGGATTAAAAGACTGAATTAAAAAATTGTAAAAATTATAATTAAATAAACTTTAAAAAATTAACCTATTACTATTTACTATATGCAGTATCTAATTAACTTTTACAAAAAGCATTAAACTTATAGCAGTAAAGCAAATAAGTATAAGGTTTAATATATTTATTAAGAAAAGGCTTAAAAGAAATAAACCGGATAGAAACAAAGGAAGCATAATATCAACTAATAAAAAAATTTGCAATATAATCTCAGCTGTTAAAATTTCATATTTGTAAACGAAAAAATAATGATGGTATTTATCTATCCCAAAATTTAAGAAGCGGCGTTTTCGTTAAGTGTTCCGAGAATGCTAAAGGAGCAGTAACAATAATACATCAATGTCAATAAATATTTTTTTGATTATTGCTAAAAAAAACGAATATGCATTTGATAAAACATTTATTTTAGCTAAATAATCAAAAAGCGTGTACGGATAAACCTTAGCGCATTTAAACATTTTAAAGTCCGTTATGTTATTAAAAGATAATACAAAGGTAGACTTTTTTAACTTATTTATGTACAATACTAAAAGCGTATTTTTACGAAGTTATGGTAGCGAAAGATCGGGCTGTTTAATTTGCTTTACTTTTCATTAAAATTTTGATAGCAGAATTAAAATTCAGTACAATTTATGGGACAAGGTTTTTAAAGATGAATAAAAAGACGTATTTACCCAAACAAGACGCAATTGAAAGAAAATGGCATTTGTTGGATGCTAGCGGAAAAGTTTTAGGAAGGCTTGCAGTTGAAGTGGCCGATATTTTAAGAGGCAAAAAGAAAGTGTTTTATACAAACCATCTAGACTGCGGCGATTTTGTAGTTGTTACTAATGCAAGCAAAATTGTTCTTACGGGAAAAAAGCTTGACCAAAAAACGTACTTTACATATTCAGGATATCCGGGTGGAACTAAATTAACTCCTTATTCTGTTTTAATGACTAAAAGTCCTGAAAAAGCTTTATTTGCCGCAGTTAAAGGAATGCTTCCTAAAAATAAACTGGCAAACAGGCAGATTACAAGGCTTAAAGTATTTAAAGATGATAAACATATGCACAGCGCCCAATTTGCAGCGTCGTCAAAGTAAAGAGGAGAAAAAATGAGTAACGTTTCTTATGTAAGCGCAGGACGCAGAAAAAATGCAGTTGCTAGAATAAAAATTTCAGACGGCAGCGGTAAGGTCGTAATTAATGATAAAACTATAGAAGAATATTTTGGCGGTTTGGAAAGGTTAAAAAAAGTAGTTTTAAAACCTTTTGAAGTTTGGAGTGGTGTAAAAAGCTATGACTTTTATGTTAATGTTAAGGGCGGCGGAGTTAGCGGGCAGGCGGGCGCTGTAAGACATGGTTTGGCAAGAGCGATCTTAAAACTTAATGAACCATCAAAAGCGGCGTTGAAAAAGGAAGGTCTTTTAACCAGAGATCCAAGAATGGTTGAAAGAAAAAAACCCGGCAGGCCAAAAGCAAGAAAACGTTTTCAGTTTTCAAAACGTTAATATATATAATATTTATATTTAAAACAAACCGATTTATTGCTGTAAATAAATCGGTTTGTTTTTTATTATGTTTTTATTCCTTTGTTTTGCATATCGTAAATCAATAATAAGTAAAATTGAAAACTTTTATATATTATGAAAACAGATAGAATTTTAAAAATAAATTAAAATATATTCTGATATAACAAGTAGGAATTTTTGCGGCGGTTGATAAAAATAATAAGTTATTCAGCTAAATACATATGTAACAGGTGAAAAAGATAAAATAAATTTTGTAGAAATTTTGATAAGAAATGAATATATAATGCGGAGTTTAAAAAGCTTAAAGGGAAACTATAAATGGCTAAAGATTTAACAAAACACAAGGATTGTAAAAAATCAATTAACATAGCTTTTTGCTTTGACGATAATGTTTGGATGCAGACTGGCGTTGCCATAACTTCTTTGCTGTACAACTCAAAAAATTAATGTCATTATAATATCTATTGTGTAGTTTCAAAATATGTCAATCAAAAAACAGCAGGAACTTGCAGACTTAGTTAAAAATCAAGATGCAGATTCTTGTATAGAATTTCTTGATGCAAATAATGATTTCGACAATGCTTATTTGGGGAAATTCAACGTAGGGGCTTATGCTGCCTGTTCTCTTGCCAAATCTTTGCAAAAAATACGTCTATGTCCGAATAAGATAATTTTATTGAGATTTGGCAAGAGCTCGATAATATACCTTGGCAGTAATCTTATTGCTGGCGTAAAGGATCGCGCGAATGTTTTCAAGTATTGGCTCAACCAATTCGTAAAAGAATTTACATTTTCAAAAAGGAGAATGTGTGTGTCCCGGTTTTATGATTATGAACCTTAGGGATATCGGAAAAGCTGATATGTATGGCGTAATGGATTGTTCTATCAAAAAAACAAGCATTTAAGATATCCTGACCAAGACAAACCTGCTGCGGTAGAAAACTGTTTTTACCATTAAAGTACGGTTATATTCCTTTTGGGGAGGATAGTGCTGAAATTACAATACAAGAAGGAATATATTTCCGAGAAGAATACTGTGAAGCTTTTAATACCCCTGTTGTAATACATTACGCCGGCGCTCTTAAACCTTGGAAAGATAGTGTGAATTCTGCCGAGATATGGTGGACATATGTGCGTATGTCGCCTTTTTATACTATGCTCTTAATAAATCGCCGCGAAAATCTTATAGCTAACAGAATGCCTTTATATTCTAAATGTATAATAAATTTCTTATGCTGGTTGCTGGTTTATACCATCAAAAGCAAAAGAAGATAAGTACATGTATAAGCGATAAATAGCTGGTATTCGATACAAAAATACGTCTCGTAATTTTACGGAGTATATTTTATTTTCTGCTGCATAATCTCATAAGTTAATAGCATTTTCTTAAGTAAGTAATATTGCTATGCGATTTTGAAGAATCGCTATTGCTTGTTCTTAATATACCCGACGATAATAATTCTGTCAGGGGCATTCAATACGCCTTTGAATGCATCCATCTGAAACACCTACTGTATTTCTTCTTACCCTGCCGCTCCTTGCAGCATACAGAGTAGAATAAGACTAAAAAGAATTTAATATCCTCTAATTAAATATTCAGTTATAGGAAGAGTAATAAAGACAATATAATAGTAAATAAAATAACAACAGCAGTAAGAACGTGATCAAGTTTATATTGAGAAAATAAAACTAAAGTCAAAGTCATTGCAGGCATAGCAGCTTCCATAACTGTTGATTTTAAAACAAGTCCTACGCTAAATATCATAAACGGGATTACAGGCATAGATACAAGGTCTAACGTTTTTAACAAAAATTTGGCATACGCAGTCCTGTATAATTTACTATGAACCCGGCTGTCAATGCCTAGATAGGAGGAAGACTAGCTGTTATCTTTAGGCTTTCTTTTATTGTAAGTTTTTGTCCGCATCCGTAATAGGAAGCCATAAGAGTACTGGCAAACCAAAGCAGAGGTTTTGCAGCAAGCAAATTGTACAAAAGACGTATTTTGATGCTTCTTGACCGTGTAAACCTGTAAGAAAAACAAAAGGCCTAAAAAAAAGTAACATTTCCGAAAGAAGAAGTAAAATTAAATCGCTTTTCCTTTTTTGTGTATAACGTGAATTTTTCAGCCAGCGTATAGATTAATAAATGATATAAAAAGAATTGCTATAATTTGCAGGTACTGGCAACAAAATTATATTTTTATCTATAACGGCTGTAGCTATAACTTTAAAGCATAATGCGGGAAGAAGAAATTTTTATAATAAATTCCTGAGGACAGGCGGAAGCTTATTAATTATGCCCGCTGGAATAATTGCTTTCTTCTTTTGTTATGAATATATCGTGCGGGTGGCTTTCTGCAAGTCCTG
>JAITOB010000027.1 GCA_031290155.1 Endomicrobium sp.
TCATTCCTATAGAAGCTAAGATAAAGACTGTAAATGAAGGCGTTAAATCGGTAAATAAGGATGTTGGCTACAGTGTCATTATGCTTGGAATAGGGTATAGGTTTGAGATTTAAAAGATAAAAAGAAGGAAATTAACTATTTTTCTTGAATTAAAAGAAGAAAGAGTTGCTTTCTTACTTCGCAACTTCTAAAAAAGTTATAATTTACTCTCAGATTTTGTATAATGAGCGTTATGAAAGAGCAACTAGAATACTTAACTATCAAAGAAGCTAGTGTTTGGGCTACGAATTATTTAGGGAAAGAAATCACGGCTTCAAATATTTCTTATTTAGTTCAGTATGGTCGTATTGCCAAAATAGGCCATAACTGGTCAACGCAAGTTCTAAAATCAGAACTTACGAGTTATTATCATTCCCTAAATAATTCAAGAGAAACTGTTTGGAGAGAGAAGCTAGGGAAAGATTTAAATTGGAAATTATCTTTTGATAATTTAAAAGAATCTGATACAACTAAACATATTCACAGACTTCACCCATATAAAGGCAAGTTTATACCACAGCTTGTTGAGTATTTTTTAGATAGCCATACCGATACGTTTAAAACTGAAAAATATTTTAATAAAAATGATATTGTATTAGACCCTTTTTGTGGAAGCGGAACAACGTTAGCACAAGCAAACGAACTCGCGATACACGCAATAGGCATAGACGTGTCATCGTTCAACGCTTTTATTTCAAATTGTAAGGTTGCCGAATATGATATTAAAAATTTAGAAGAAAAAATAAAACAAATAACAATTAAATTATATGCCAAAGCAATACTATCAAAAACCGTAGGTTTTGAAAATATTCTTATAGAGAAATTAAAGAAATTCAACGATGAATATTTCCCTACTCCTGAATTCAAATATAAAGTAAGGCAAAAACTTATAGATGAAAATAGCTATGGCGCAGAGAAAAAAAGACAATTCTTACCGATTTATGAAAAGTTAATTACAGATTATAAGGTAAAACTGCTTAAGAAAAATCCTAAAACATTTTTAGAGAAGTGGTATATCAAAAATATACGGAATGAATTAGATTTTGTTTTTAGTGAAATCAAAAAAGTTAAAGATGAAAATATAAAGAAAATGCTTACTTTAATACTTAGTCGCACAATGCGTTCGTGTAGGACGACTACACATTCGGATTTAGCAACGCTTGTAGACCCAGTATCAACTGCTTATTATTGTTCCAAACACGGCAAAATCTGTAAACCTATATTCTCAATTATGAAGTGGTGGCGTTCGTATTCAAAAGATACTGTTAAAAGATTAAAAGATTTTGAAAAATTAAAAACAGATACACATCAATATTGTTTAACTGGAGACAGCAGAACTATAAACATTGCCTCTGAACTTTCAAAAAAGCATAGACTTTTTGCTGAAGTTTTGCAAAAACAAAAGATTTCAGGCATATTCTCAAGTCCGCCATATGTTGGGCTTATAGATTATCACGAACAACATGCTTATGCTTATGACTTATTTGATTTTGAAAGAAGAGACGAACTTGAAATAGGACCGTTATTTAGAGGGCAAGGGAAAGGAGCGCTAAAGAGTTACGTTGAAGACATTTCAAATGTTTTGAATAATTGTAAGAAATACTTAAAAAATGACTATAATGTTTTTTTAGTGGCAAACGACAAATATAATTTATATCCTGAAATAGCCCAAAAAGCTGGAATGAGAACTGTTAATCAATTCAAACGTCCTGTGTTAAATCGTACAGAAAAAGATAAATGTGCTTATTGCGAAATAATTTTTCATTTAAAGGAAAAATAAATGGCTTTGAGCCGAGTTCAGAAACAAAGCATTGAAAGCATTTTAAAAGAGAACTTAAGAATTAAATTTAAAAATTATAAACCTGAGACTGCTTCCATGCCGTTTCACACAAGGCTACTTAGCAAAGATAGAATGGCATTGTTTTCTTTTATACATTCTTTAAATACAAATTTTGGGACGACTATATTTGAACCGATTGCGCTTGAATTGGCAAAGCCCAATTTTAATATAATTGTAAAACAAGCGAATGCGGGAACACGAATAAGCGATGGCGCTCAGAGAGAAATCCAAAATATCATTGACGAAATTTCAGCGGCAAATATTAGACCGAATAAAAATGATGAGATAGAGCGAATAAGAAAAGTATGTCTAAGTGGCAAAATTCATAGAGTAAAACTTACAAAGATAGATGTTTTTCTTGAAAAAGCAAACGGCGAGAAATTTCTATTTGATATTAAAACAGCCAAACCAAACAAAGGCGGGTTTAAGGAATTTAAAAGAACATTATTAGAATGGGCGGCTGCAATACTTGTAGAAAATCCAAAAGCAAAAGTAAACACGCTGATAGCGATTCCATATAATCCTTACGAACCGAAACCTTATGCCAGATGGACGATAGCAGGGATGCTTGATATCCAAAATGAACTAAGAGTAGCTGAAGAGTTCTGGGATTTTTTAAGTGGAAAAGGCACTTATAACGATTTATTAGATTGTTTTGAGCGAGTTGGGATTGAATTAAGGAATGAAATTGACGATTATTTCAAAAAATACAATAAATAATTTAATGTATTTTTAAAGAGATTTAAGTATAAAGCAAGCGTTTATGTCCAGCAAATTGACGAAACGAGGGGATAGATGGAGTTTTCGTTATAGAGAAGAAGGGAAACATAAACGAAAAACAATTAACGCCGCCTCGTTTAAAGAAGCCCAGCGTTTACAGTTGGATTTCTTAAGCTCGCTAAATAATAATGGACAGCTATCAAATATAACGGCATCTGCATTTATTAACGAATATTTTAATTATTCAAAAACAAATAAAAGAGCAGCAACCTCTTGTCAAAATAAAATTCTTATAAATAAGTTTTTAGGATTTTGTACAGAAAACAATATTAAATTTCTAAAAGATATAACTATAAAATGCTTGGAAGACTATAAAACTGTAAGAATGTCTACAGGCATAATGCCTTCAACTATAAATCAGGATTTGCGAGTAATAAAAGCGATGCTACAAAAAGCTGTTGAATGGAAATACTTAGGCTCTAATATATGTAAATCTGTGAAGTTTTTTAAACTACAAGTTCGTCCGCCACGTTTTTTATCCGATTTAGAAATAAAAGCTTTGCTGTCCGCAACTACTGAAATATATAAAAATATGGCTGTTATAGGGCTTTACACTGGATTTAGAATATCGGAAGTTTATAATCTTCAATGGAAAGATATTAATTTTGAAAGCAACGCCGTATCTGTTACGCCAAAACACAACTTTACGCCAAAAGACAATGAATTCAGAAGCATACCTCTAAACATAAAATTAAAGAACTTTCTGCTATCAATAAAACCGAAAGGATGCAACGGTACGGATTATGTAATAGCAGAACGTGTATATATTGGATTTGTTTTCAAGAAATTTAAAAAAATTTTCCAAAAAGAACTAAAATTGCAAAATGTAACGTTCCACACGTTAAGGCATACATTCGCCAGCCATTTGGTTATTAAAGGCATCAGCTTATTTACAATAAGCAAGCTTCTAGGACACAGCAGTATTAAAACCACGATGATATACGCCCACCTATCAAAAGAACATCTAAAAAGTTCTGTTGACATGCTGGATTTTGGAAGTTAAAAATGGGTACATTTTGGGTACAAAATTTATTTTTAAGAGATTTTGAAAGGTTTTTAAAGAATTTAAAAAAGTTTAAAACTCGGCGACAAAATGTAAAATGTTGAAAAATCAATATCTTTTTTAATTGGTATATACACTTTA
>JAITOB010000028.1 GCA_031290155.1 Endomicrobium sp.
CAACAAAACGTATCGTAATTATTACTTCCTAGTCTCTATGTTAATTTAGATTTATAGACAGGGGAATACATATTTTTAAATAAAAAAATATACAGGGTCATATATTTGAAATAACAACTACATATCAATAAAATATATCTTATAAAATACTAAAAACTTAAAAACAACAGTGATTAACTTAACTATTAAAGGGCTTGCTAATATTTAAAATATTTAAAATTATGTTGAAAAATAAAATATTTATATCCAACTAAATATTTAAGTAATCCTTTCATTAAGCAAATAATATCTTTGATGGCTATAGAAATAGCAGCGGAACCGTTTAAATTAAAAGGTTTTCAAGAAAAGAAAATGTTTTAAATAATTATGAAAGCAAAATTAAAGAATTGATAATGCATTTACCTTTAGGCCATACAGCTGTTTCTCATTTTAAAAATGGGTTTTGAATTAAATTAACGGCAATGCGGTTTTTTTATTAATGCGGTATGGTTGTAAAACAAACAGATTTTCTTGAAAATGCCATAAATCAATAAGGTAAATTCTTATTTCAAGAATGGCGCTGTATAATTTTGAAAGATTTGTTACAGACGACATATTTTTTAGAATCGCTGATATAATAAAATAGAATATAATTATGTTATAATAATAAATAGAAGACGTTTGAATTAAATGGGTATTGTTATATAAATCCTTAAACGAAATGTTTGTCTTAGCCATAAAAGCAAGAGAACATGCCTATGCGCTGTCTTCTAAATTTTGGGTGTTGTATTAGAACGACAGATAATTTACTTTTTGTCGGAGCGAATGTCGGAGTAATCGCTTTTCCTTCTTCTCAATGCGCTGAAGGGTCTGCCGTTGGAAGTATGGTTGCTTCAGGAGAAAAAGAGATATTAATAGTAGGTGATGGCGAATTATTTTGCTTTCCTTGCAGTAACTGCAGACAAGTAATAGCGGAATTTGGAAATAAAAACACTTTAGTTCATGTTTGTGATTTAAACGGAATTAAAAAAACTGTTAAATTGTGTAAATTGTTACCTTATGGTTTTGGTAGAAATTTTTAATTTGTAGCTTTAAATATAAAATATAGACACTATTAATCTTGTTGGTATTTGCTTGTGTTATAGTAGAAAATAAAGTCAATAGCTATTCTCAAAAATTTGAGTTTTTGTCCTCCGGCATTTTAATCTATGATGTCTTAAGAAGTAAACAACTTTCTTTAAAAATATGTGTAAAAGTTACCTAATTAAAAATTAGGACAGCTGCAATTGTTTTAAGATGATTTTATATTGCAAAAAATTATAAAAATAGATAATAAGATTAAGTTGTTATAATTAGTCAAATAAGAGAATATTATGGAAAAGTGGAAATGTGTTGTATGTGATTATGTTTACGATCCTGCAGTAGGAATTCCTGAGGAAGGAATTGCACCGCCGGGAACGTCTTTTGAACAACTGCCTGACGATTGGGTATGTCCATTATGCGGCGCATCTAAGGATGTTTTTGAAAGGGAGAAATAGTTTTATGAAACAGGCATATCTGGATAATCAGTCAAATACTAAACTTGATGAAAGAGTATTTGATGTGATGAAACCTTTTTTTATTAAATATTACGGGAATCCGCAAAGTATTTATTCTTTAGGCGCCGTTTCTAAGGAAGCTATGGAAACAGCAAGGCAAGAAGTTGCTTCTTTAATAAATGCGGATGCTAAAGAGATTACTTTTACATCTTGCGGCACAGAGTCAAATAATTTAGCAATAAAAGGCATAGCCGCCGCTTTAAAAACCAAAGGAAAACACATTATTGTTTCCTCAATAGAACATATTTCAGTTTTAAATTCAGTAAAAAAACTTGAAGGTGAAGGGTTTGAGATTAGTTATTTACCGGTTGACAAGAAAGGGAATGTTATTGAAGATGAACTTAAAAAAGCATTGAGAAAAGATACTATTTTAGTATCTATACAATATGCAAATCCCGAAGTCGGTACAATTCAAGATATAAAAAAATTAGTTTCAATAGTTAAAAAAAGCGACAATACCAATAACTTTATTGTTTTTCATACGGATGCAGTCAGCGCTTGCGGAACAATTGGCGTAGATGTTAAAGATTTAGGAGTCGATGCTTTGACCTTTGCGGCTTCAGTAATGTACGGTCCTAAAGGAGCGGCGGCGCTGTATATCAAAAAAGGTATAAAAGTTAATTCTCAAATGGAAGGCGGGGTTCAAGAAAATTCTAAACGTTCAGGTACTGAAAATCTTCCGGCTATTGCGGGTTTTGGAAAAGCCTGCGGGATAGCTGAAGATGAAATGATAAAAAACAATAAAATTATTCAAACATTAAGAGATAAACTTATTACCGAGCTCCCAAAAAGAATAGAATATATTTATTTAAACGGTGCTTATAAAAACCGTCTTCCCGGGAATATAAATTTTTCAATAGAATTTGTTGAAGGCGAAGCATTATTTTTACTTTTAGACGGCAAAGGTATTATGGCATCAAGCGGTTCTGCATGCGCTAATAAAAATCTCAAGCTTTCACATACTTTGTCTGCTATGGGTATTGATACTGCGCTCGGACAGGGATCTATTCTCTTTACGTTATCAAAATTTAGTACAGATGAGGAAATCGATTATGTATTGGAAGAATTTCCAAATATTGTTAAGAGATTAAGGAGTATGTCGCCATTGTATTCTTATTTTATGCAAACCGGGCAAAGAAAAGAAGCGGGTCCGGCGGCTGATTTTGACGATCATAACCATTGTGATATTGCAGAATAATATTAATAGATGTTTTATAGAATAGGAATGATAGGAGTGTTAATTGTTGCTGCTTTAAAGTATGGATGTAATATTGAAGATGGGTATAATGCTTTTATTTCTAGTTTTGTAAAAGTTTTAATGTTTTAACTAGTAAAGCGATTTTAATAAAGCGCAGAAGTTTATAAGGGAATTGTTTGTTCATATTG
>JAITOB010000035.1 GCA_031290155.1 Endomicrobium sp.
GAGAGATGGCCGAGTTGGTTGAAGGCGTCAGTTTCGAAAACTGATATACGGGAAACCGTATCGGGGGTTCGAATCCCTCTCTCTCCGTATCCCAGATACGCTCTCTTGCAAATATTCCCCAATGTGGCGGCGCAACCCCACGTCGGGGATTTCTGTTTGCTAGGAACTGAGAAATCTGTTTTTTGGTGTTTTTGCCGAAAATATAAGCCGTTCTCTAAACAGCTTTTTTGAAGTCCCTCCTAGCTTTCTTTATTATCTTATATTTAATAGTTTTTCTTGTTCCGCTCAGTTTATTGTGTTTATACTTGTTATTTTTTGGAATGTTATATCTTTGGATTGCGTCCCGTTTAATTGCTCTGGATTATTTTTGGGTATAAAAACGCAAGTTTTAAAACCTTATCTATGTATCTCTTAGTTATATTCTCTTTTTCACATATTGTTTTTAAAGTAAACTTTAGCTATTTATTCCACTTATAGACTCTTAAAACAACTTTTATAAGCTGCTCGTTTTGTTCCTGTTTTTCTGCCCTTGCGCCTATTATTTTATTTTACTCCCATCGTCTATTACCGCTTGACTTACATAATATCTATATCTTTTGCCTTTTTTATTGCTATGGCTGGGACTTATATAATTGTTCTTATCGTCAAATATCTTCCCAGCTAACAGCTATGGTTCTTTATGTCCAGTTATAATGATGTTTCTGTTCCTGCCACTGTCTTATTAACTTCGTTCCTGATTTTATTATAAGTTCCGGTTTAACTTTTTTGCCAAGCGGTATTCTTAAACAAAAACTCGCGGCTCGATTTCTTCGTCGGCGTAATTTTAAAGTATTTTTGCTACTCCGCCTTTAAAGCCAATACCCCCCCCCTTAATGAGAGTTCGTAAATGATAGACGGATTAAGAAGATTTGACGGCGGCAAAGCAGAGGCTGGATATAAAAGAGATATACGATGAAAACGGACAAAGTTTAACAAAGAGGTTGTAGTTTTGACGGCACTAAAAAAAGCGGACTTGTTATAATCGGCATTGATTGGTTGCGAGCAGCCGGGAAGAAGATGTTATGCGATGGAGCTAGACCCGAAATACTGCGATGTGATAGCGAAGATATGGGAACTATTTACAGGAGAAAATGCGGAAAAGTTATGAGTTTATATGGTAAAAAAAATTTAAAGAACTTGGTACCGGTTACCAATCGAACCAAGACTGAAGCAAGAGATATTAGCAGAAAAGGCGGAGTGAAATTGATACCACGCCCTTTAGGGCGTGGCTTCTTTAACGACAACAGCAACCACAACTACTCGCTTGCATTCGCAAGAATAGCGTGACGCGTTCCCCCAGCCTTTTAAGGCTGGGGTTTTCTGCCGCTTGTTATAAACAAGGATAGAAAAAAGTTTATTTAAAAAATTAGTTCAAGATATTGTATTGGTTACGTTACATACATATGCGACATTTTAGAATTTTGGGACACTACCTGCAAAGGCGTTTTTAGATTCAAAGATAAATGAGGTCTTTTGCTGTTATAATCTTTTGCTACGGCGAGAACAAATAAATTGAGTTGTAGTGCTTGTAAGAAAAGGAATTTTTACTGCAAGGTCCTTCAAAGTTACTTTTTTTATATCAGCAAAATATTCCATTGTACTCATCCTTATTGAACTATACTTCAACTGCATGGTAGCACTTTATTGTTTCTTATAGCAAAAAAAATAAGTAAAATCATTATTAAATTTTAAGTTATAAAATAATTTAATTCATCTAAATTCCAGTATTAATTGTTCCAACGGCAAACGAAAACAGACCAATTAATTATGCAGTGAATTATTATATTAAATTTGAGGATAGATGCAAGAATATGTGCAAGGATGATTAAAAACAGTAAGATTTTTTGTGAGTTTGAAAAGTATTTTATTTTTGTCTAATGCGATTTGCAATCCTTAGATGAAGCTGTGGATGTAAACAGCTTCATCTAGGATGGGGTGTGATATATAAATGTCCACAACATTGAAAATAATGATGTTTGTCAAAAATCAGATTAAGGTTAGTAACGTTGTCGCTAAAAAACGAAGTAATACGAAATATAAAATTAAAAAGTCAATATTCTAAAAAGGAGGAGTGTTTTGTTAAAACTTTATAATAAGCGCAAAAAACGGCAACCTTAAAAAATTTAAATTTCTTGATGTTTGGGTATAAATCTTTTTGCGTAATCTTAAAAGCAAGATAAAATAAAAAATTAATTCCATCATTTATTCTAATTTGGGAATAATAACAATATCAAATTATATTGGGATAGCCTTTGTGCATATAAGTTAAGCTTGAAACCATTCCATATATTTATTCCAACTTTTATTTATATAAATATTTTTGATTTCATTTAATATGTCTTTAATTTTTGAATCTGATTGATGTTTCGCGAGTATTTCAATGGTTTCTTTGTGAGAATCTTCAATAGTAAAATAATCCATTGTTTCTATAATTTCTTTATATATTTTACCCATATATAAAATTCTATTTTCATCGTTATTAGGCTTATTTACAAGGCATATTAAATCGCTAAATATATGAGATGTATCAGTAATTTTAGGGCGTACATTATCTAAAATTTGAGAAATTCTCTCATAATTATCCACATCCAACTTATCCAGTGCGGGAATTAAACCTAGAATATCTGGCAGAAAATCTTTCATGCTATCGCGCGTTTTATCATTATTTATTTCTTTCCATAAAAAATCCCACAATTCTCTGGCTTTAGGAATCGTTTTTTCTTTTTCCGCAATCTCTTCCGCTGTGGGATTTTTAGCTTTATTTATTTTAAAAGAAATATAACCAACACATCCAGATATAATTTCAAATGCTGATTTATTGTAACAATATTTCAGTAAAGATTTATCATCTAATTTGTCTTTTCCCTCCAAGAAAAATTGCGCTATTAAATTCGCGAAACGCCTGTCCTCTAATTTAGAATATACCTTTATGGCTCTTTTATAATGCTCATACATCCAGTCATAATAATCAAGATATTGATCACTTTTTATAAAGCCTTCAAAAAATATCTCCCAATATTGTATTTCGCCACTATTTGAAGAATCCGCTAAAATACCATCAGTCTTTTCTTTCGTCCAATCATCCGGTATGGCTATATAGAAATATATAAAATAAAGTCCTAGAAACACATAGGCTTCTACAACATTATTTTGCAGCATCTCGCTATATAAATCTTTGACGTCTTTAATATCTGATATTGCTTTGTCCAGTATAAGCTGAAGCAATTTGTTTAGGACCTGACCCATAGGTGTGTTTATAGCCATCTGTAAGTAGTCCCCAGGAACTTTTTTTCCGTCAATAATGGGCTCAAACTGATACTTTTTTAATAATTTATTTATAAATTTACGTAAAAGACTGATAGCTTTGTCTCTGTCAAAGAAAGGGGAGTCTGATTTTATAGAGATAATATCCGAAAAGGCGCTTATAGTATATTCCGAATCCTTGCCTTTTGGTATATCATGAATGTCGTCTTCTGATGAATCCCCGGATGTTATTTCCTTGTCATTTTCTGGAATATTATCAATGTATGCTTCTATAAATTTAAATATATTTGTCCAGAAGATATTTTGTCTGTCTGGAGTTTCTCTT
>JAITOB010000016.1 GCA_031290155.1 Endomicrobium sp.
TACGAGAGGACCGGAATGAACATACCTCTGGTGTTTCGGTTGTTCCGCCAGGAGCATTGCCGAGTAGCCAAGTATGGACGAGATAAACACTGAAAGCATATAAGTGTGAAACTCACCTTAAGATAAGGTTTCCCTGAAGGGCACTTGTAGACTACAAGTTTGATAGGCTGGAAGTGTAAGTACAGTAATGTATGTAGCTAACCAGTACTAATTGCCCGTTCGGCTTGGTCGCATTTTCTAATCTTTGTTTTGCTTTGATTTGTTGTAGAAATAAAAATAGCAATTGTATTGTATAACTATAATATTATTTGTTAATGCAGATTTACCTGAATTCCTTTTCATTATTACTCTATAAAAAGATGTGATAATTAATTAAGTTTTTAATATGGTTCTTTTAAATAAAATTATTTCCGGTGGTTATTCCGATGGTGTTACACCCGATACCATTCCGAACTCGGAAGTTAAGCCCATCAGGGCCGATGGTACTTGGACCGCAGGGTCCCGGGAGAGTAGGTCGCCGCCGGATTAAACTTTTTCCCGCAGATTTTAATCTACGGGAAAAAGTTTTGCTTTTCATTAATATTGACAAAGTAAAAAATATATAGTCAAAGACAGTAAGATATCTAAAAATATTAAAAAAGGATATTGTCCCGTTTCTTGCCGAGACGAAGAATTTATTATTTTTAATTTAAAACTTCTCTCTCGAGGAGTTTTTTTTATTTGTGCGTGTAAGATTTAGCAGATATATTAGGAGTAAAAAATGCCAAATTTAAAAAATCAGCAAAAAGTAAAAAACTTAACTGAAAAATTTAAAACTATGAAAGGCTTGATATTGACCGAATATCATGGTCTTACAGTGGAAGAAATATCTGATCTTCGCTCAAAACTTCGTCCGCTTGATAGCGAATATGCTATTGTTAAAAATACTTTGAGTAAAATAGCTGTTGAAAATGCCGGTATTAAAGCAGGTGACAGTTTTTCGGGCCCTATAGCGCTTGTTATTGAAAATGGGGACGTAATATCTCCTGCAAAAGTTGTCATGGAATTTACAAAAACGCAGGCAAAATTAAAAATTAAAGCAGGTTTTTTAGAAGGTAAGTTCGTAAATGCGTCAGTTGTCAGGCAATTATCGGAGCTTCCCTCAAAAGAGGCGCTTATTGCAAAAATGTTAGCCGGTATGAATGCTCCTATAACAGGGTTTGTAGATGTCTTAGCGGCAAATATCAGAGGACTCGTAACTGTTATAGATGCTATAGCAAAAAAACAAATGGCATAACTATTATTTTGTTATTAACTTTATTAAAAACTATATTGATATTAATTTAAATTTTAAATAGAAGTATTTATAGGAATGTATTCAAGAATAATAAATGTGAAATAAAAAAAGGAATCAATAATTGGAGGATAGTAAATGGCAGAATTATCAAAGGATCAGTTGATTGAAGCAATTTCTTCGCTATCAGTTATCGAACTCTCAGAGCTTGTAAAAGTATTAGAAGAAAAATTTGGGGTGTCTGCGTCGGCCCCGGCAGTAATAGCAGCAGTTCCGGCAGCAGGTGTATCAGCAGGCGCTGAAACTGAAGAAAAAACAGAATTTAGCGTTATTCTTTCAAGCGTAGGCGCAAGCAAAATAAATGTTATCAAAGTTGTAAGAGAAGTTACAGGACTAGGACTTAAAGAAGCAAAAGATCTTGTTGATGCCGCCCCTAAGATAATAAAGGAAAGCGTTTCAAAAGCTGAAGCTGAAGAAATAAAGAAAAAGCTTACCGAAGCAGGTGCAAGTGCTGAGATCAAGTGAGTATTATAGAAATAGATTTTGACGCTGAATCATTTGAAAAACACAGAAAAAATATTAATATAAAATAAAAGCAACTTTATAAATTAAAAATAAAATTATAATATTGCATATTCCAACTTTCAGGTCAGATTATGTTTTTGATTCTATTTTTGCAGTGATAGTTGAATTAGCCTGGTTTGATATAACAGTTGACAGGTAATATATATATATGTATAGTGAACGTTTATGTATCGTTTGTGTATAAAATAAGAACAGGTTGAAAAATAATGAATAAAGTTAATTTTGGGAAAATTGCAGCTCCGATAGATCCGCCGCTTCTTTTGGAAATGCAGAAAGATTCCTTTTCTGAATTTTTGCAGCAGGACATTGCACCTGAAAAAAGAAAATTTCAAGGACTTGAGGGAGCTTTTAGAGATATATTTCCTTTAACAAATTCCGATGAGAGTTTGGTTTTGGAATATGTTTCTTATTCTTTTGGTGCACCAAAATATTCTGTTGAAGAATCTCTTGCCAGAGATGCAACTTATGCAGCTCCCCTAAAAGTTAAATTAAGACTTATGCATAAAAAAGAAGACGGTAAAGAAAAGGAGCTATCTGAACAGGAAGTATATTTTGGAGATATTCCTTTAATGACTGGCACGGCTACATTTATTATAAATGGAGCTGAGCGCGTTGTCGTAAGTCAGATTCATCGTTCCCCGGGTGTAATTTTTGAAGAAGATGAAGAAAAAAAAGTTACTGTTTTAGGTAAACCTTTATACTCTGCAAGAATGATACCTTACAGAGGTGCATGGGTTGAATTTGAGTTTGATCAAAATGGTATTTTATATGTAAGAATTGATCGTAAAAGAAAGATTTTTGCGACTACTTTTTTACGTTCGTTAGGTTTTGAAACGGACGAAAGTATTTTAAATCTTTTTAAAGAAGTTAAGGAAATACCATTAGATATTGCCTTAGATTCTCTTTCTAATGAGTACATCGCTGAAGATATTTATGATCAGAACACAGGTGAAATAATTGCAGATATTGGTAAAGAATTGAAAGAAGATTTAGTAAAAAAACTACAAATAAGAGGTTTTACTAAAATATCAATTTTTAAAGATATCTCTATTCTTTTAACGTTAAAAAAAGATGCTATAAAAAATCAGAAAGAAGCTGTTAGTCATATATATAAAGTTTTAAAAACACAGGAATTTATTATGCAGGAAAGGGCGCAGGGATTTTTAGAAGAACTTCTTTTCAAATCTGTTAGGAGGTATGATTTAACTACAGTTGGAAGATATAAAATATTAAAAAAACTGGCTCCTATTTTTAAGTATTATGAGAAAAGTTTTAATTTGACGGTTCCGTCAGAAAATAAAAGAACTCTTACAAAAGAAGATGTCATAGCAACTCTGAAATATCTCTTAATGCTTTACAACGGGGAAACTGAATTTACTCAAGATAAGCAGACTATTAAAATAGGTTTGGACGATATAGATCATTTGGGCAACAGAAGAGTAAGATCTGTCGGAGAATTACTTGAAAACCAAATAAGAATCGGACTTGTTCAGATGGCAAGGTTTGTAAAAGAACATATGAATAATCAGGATAAAGTCAATGTTACTCCAAGATCTCTTATAAATATTACTCAGTTTATAGCTCAGATAAGAAAGTTTTTTGGAACTTCACAACTCTCGCAGTTTATGGATCAAATAAATCCTTTAGCAGAACTCACCCATAAGAGAAGACTTTCTGCTTTGGGGCCTGGCGGGTTAAACAGAAAAAGAGCAGGATTTGAAGTTAGAGATGTTCATCATACTCATTATGGAAGAGTTTGCCCTATTGAAACGCCGGAGGGTCCAAATATCGGATTGATAACGTCTCTTTCAACTTTTGCAAGAGTAAATCCTTATGGTTTAATAGAAGCTCCTTATAAAAAAGTAGAAAACGGCAAGACAACAAATAAAATTGAATATTTAACTGCAGATAGAGAAGATGAGTTTTTTGTTGCGCAGGCAAATACTCTTTTAGATAAAGAGGGAAATATTTTGTCAGATTCAGTTCAGGGTCGCAAATGGGATGATTTTTTATTCCAGCCTCCCGCTAAAGTCGACTACATGGATATTTCTCCTATGCAGGTAGTATCTGTTTCAGCCGCATTAATTCCTTTTTTGGAACACGACGATGCTAACCGTGCTTTGATGGGATGTAATATGCAACGTCAAGGGGTACCTCTATTGGTAACAGAGTCTCCTTTGGTTGCGACCGGCATTGAAGAAAAAATTGCAAGGGATTCCGGAGTAATTGTAGTTGCAAAATCTGCCGGCGAAGTTGTGTCTGTTTCTTCAGATGAAATAATGATTTATTCCGAAAATAAGAAAATAGTAGAAGTATATAAATTAAAAAAATATCTGCGTTCCAACCAAGATACATGTATAAATCAAAAACCCTTAGTAATTTTGGGCGATATTGTTAAAAAGGGACAGGTAATAGCAGACGGTCCGGCAACAAGCGAAGGACAACTTGCCTTAGGGCAAAATCTTATTGTTGCGTATATGCCCTGGGACGGATATAATTTTGAAGATGCAATGTTATTGTCAGAAAAATTAATTCAGGACGATAAATTTACTTCGGTGCATATCAGAGAATTTCAGGCTGAAGCGAGAGAAACAAAAGGCCGTCCTGAAGAAATAACAAAAGATATTCCAAACATAGGGGCTGAAGATCTATTGAATCTTGATGAAGACGGCATAATTAAAGTTGGTTCAATGGTTCAAAGGGGAGATATACTTGTAGGAAAAACTGCGCCTAAGGGCGAACAGCAGACAACCCCTGAAGAAAGATTGCTAAGAGTCTTGTTTGGTAAAAAAGCTGAAGATGTTCAGGATGCGTCACTCAGGGTTTCGCCGGGGATATCCGGGAAGGTTATAGCGGTAAGAACTTTTGTGAGACTTGAAAAGCTTACAGACAAAGAAAAGAAGAAGAAACACGATGATATGCGTGAGATTTATGATTCGGCAAGAGCAAGGCTGCGTAAAAATAAAAAAGAACAGCTTGCGGATGCAAAGAAATCTGACATTACAAAAATAGAAACTCTTTATACTGCCAAAGAAGAGATTTTAAAGCATAATTATGAAAATGAAAAAGAGAGATTTAAAAAGGGCGATGATTTGCCGGTTTCTGTAAATAAGACTGCAAAGGTTTATATTGCAACAAGACTTAAAGTGCAGGTTGGTGATAAACTTGCGGGAAGGCACGGTAATAAAGGCATTGTCGCAAGAATACTTCCTGTTGAAGATATGCCAAGGCTCCCCGACGGTACGCCGGTTGATTGTGTTCTTTCGCCGCTTGCAATCCCTTCGCGTATGAATGTGGGTCAGCTTCTTGAAATTATGTTAGGCTGGGCGGGTAAGGAGCTTGAAACTCAGATGATTACTCCTGTGTTTGACGGTGCGAGCGAAGAGCAGATAAAAAGTTACGTAGAAAAAGCTAAAATAAAAATAATAAATAAAAAGAAAAAACTGCTGACAGAGCGCGGTCTTGCCGGTAAAGAACTTGAAGAATCTTTAAATAAATTTGCTGATGAAAGTCTGCCGACAAATGATTGTAAAATTACTCTTTATGATGGAAGGACAGGCGAGCCGTTTATGGAAAAAGTAACGGTTGGCGCTATGTATGTTATGAAGTTAAATCATCTTGTAGAAGATAAAATACATGCGAGATCAACCGGACCCTATTCTCTTATTACGCGCCAGCCTTTAGGCGGGAAGGCTCAATTTGGAGGACAAAGATTTGGAGAAATGGAAGTATGGGCAATAGAAGGATACGGCGCTGCCCATATACTACAGGAGTTTTTAACAGTTAAGTCAGATGATGTTGACGGAAGAGTGAAAATGTATGACTCAATTGTAAGAGGCGAGCCTATATCCAAACCTGGCGTTCCGGAATCATTTAAAGTTTTAGTAAATGAGCTTAAAGCTTTAAGTCTTAACGTTGAACTTATAAATGACGAACACAAAAATAATAAAGAAAAAATGAAAGGTGTTAATAAAAATAATGGCTAAAACAAACTTTCAAAACCAAAAGAAACAAATTAACAGTCTTAATTTTACAAATTTTGATGCTGTTAAAGTTACTGTTGCAAGTCCTGAACAGATACGGGCTTGGTCCTATGGCGAGGTTAAAAAACCTGAAACAATTAATTACAGAACATTTAAACCTGAAAGAGACGGTTTATTCTGCGATAGAATTTTTGGTCCTACAAAGGATTGGGAATGCCATTGCGGAAAATACAAATATGTAAAGCATAAAGGAACTATTTGTGATAGATGCGGCGTTGAAGTAACTGAATCTAAAGTAAGAAGAGAAAGATTTGGTCATATAGATCTTGCCGTTCCCGTGGCCCATTTATGGTTTTTAAGAAAACCGCCTTCAAGAATTGGAATACTCTTAAATATGAAAGTTTCTGATTTAGAAAAGGTTATTTACTATACAAAATACGTGGTGACTGAAAATTTAAAAGATCATACCGGAATTTCTTCTACCGTTAAAAAAGGTATTCTATTGAAAGAAGAAGAATTTGATTTATTCAAGCACGGAATAAATAGTCCCGTTGTAAAAGAAGAGTTTAAAGCTGTATTCGACGGTATTGTTACCGAAGAAATAAAGTTGGATTCTGATCAGGCTAAAGCTTTAAAACAACTTAAAGTTTTAGTAAAAAATCAAGCTGACTTGGCGGAGATATCTTCTAGTGAAGCTGCTCAAAAAATACTTGAAAATATTGAAAAAGGGGGTACCTATTATAAAGCTTATTTTAAACCTCATTCAGTATATTATTATAGTGATTTAGATTTAACAAGCCGCAGTGAAATAAAGAAAATTCTTGCTGAAAAATTTGAAAAGAGCGAAACGGTTTCAATAACTGCGCCGGAGAGAAAAATCAGAATAGAATTTTTTGATATTGAGAAAGGCAATTTTTATAATGATCTTAGAAAAAATTCTGAAATTTTGAAAAAATATGAAGGACAATTAAGAATTGAAATATCTAAAAATGACATTCCTTTTATAAAAAATTTTTCAAGACCAAGCAACACCATGCTTCTTGAAGAAAGCGATGTAAAAAATATTCAAAATGGTTTTGGTAATAATTTAAAAGTTGATATAGGCGCATCCGCAGTAAGGAAGCTTTTAGAAGAAATTAATTTGGGGGAAGAAGTTAAGAGTATATATTCTGAAATTAAAAAAACGAGGTCGGATGCGGAAAGAGCAAGACTTATTAGAAAACTTAGAGTAGTTGAAGGATTTTTAAATTCTAAAACGAGACCGGAGTGGATGATACTTACTACTCTTCCGGTAATTCCTCCGGATTTAAGACCTTTGGTTGCTTTAGACGGAGGAAGATTTGCAACTTCTGACTTAAACGACTTATATAGAAGAATAGTAAATAGAAATAACAGATTGCGTCATATTGAACAATTAAAAGCTCCTACTGTTATGATAAATAATGAAAAGAGACTTTTACAGGAAGCAGTTGACGCTTTAATAGATAATGATTCAAGAACAAGACCTGTTACGGGCGCCGGAAACAGACCTCTTAAATCACTATCGGATACTCTCAAAGGTAAGCAAGGTCGT
Source organism: Endomicrobium sp. (assembly GCA_031290155.1). Classification (GTDB taxonomy): domain Bacteria; phylum Elusimicrobiota; class Endomicrobiia; order Endomicrobiales; family Endomicrobiaceae; genus Endomicrobiellum. Next base: position 7,415 of record JAITOB010000016.1, read on the forward strand.
TTCAGGCAAAATTTACTTGGGAAAAGAGTTGATTATTCCGGCAGAAGCGTTATTGTTGTAGGCCCTAATTTAAAATTAAATCAGTGCGGACTTCCTAAAGAAATGGCTTTGGAACTTTTCAAACCGTTTATTATAAGAGAATTAATAAAACAGGAAAATGCAACGCTAAAATCGGCTAAAAGAATGCTTGAACGAGGCGATGCAAAAGTATGGAACATACTTGAAAACGTTACTCAAAATCATTCTGTTCTTTTAAATAGAGCTCCTACTCTGCACAGATTAGGCATACAGGCTTTTGATCCTGTTTTGGTTGAAGGAAAATCAATACAGCTCCATCCTCTTACATGTTCTGCCTTTAATGCAGATTTTGATGGCGATCAGATGGCAGTTCATTTACCTATCTCTCTTGAAGCGCAGCTTGAAGCAAAGGTTTTGATGATGGCTACAAGAAACATATTGTCGCCTGCTTCCGGTAAGCCTATCGCTGTTCCGTCGCAAGATATGGTTTTGGGCAGTTGCTACCTTACAAAGGAAAAATTCGGAGTTGCAGGTGAAGGCAAAATTTTTTCTTCAGTAAATGAAGTCATCAGTGCTTATCAGACAAAAAAAGTAGATTTGCAAGCAAGAGTTAAAGTTACGGGTATTACAAATATAAGAGATGAAAGACTTAAAGACAACGAACAGGCCGATGTTACGAAATGGAAAAATTATAAATCTGAAGTTGGAAAAGAAATCATTAATTATACGACCGTTGGAAGAATTATATTTAATGAACAGCTTCCTAAAAATGACGACGGATCTTACGCCTTTGGGTATCAAAACAAAAGCATGACAAAAAAAGAACTTGGCATTCTTGTTGATAGATGTTATAAAGAGCTCGGACAGTTTAGAACTACTGTTCTTTTAGATGAAATAAAAAAAATGGGTTTTAAATACGCAACTCTTGTCGGTGTTTCTATCTCTATAGACGAAATGAAAGTTCCACCTAAGAAAGAAAAAATGGTAAAAGAAGCAAAAATAAAAATTAAAGAAATTGAAAGACAGGCAAAACTTGGATTAATAACTGAATCTGAACGTTACAATAAGATTATTGATATTTGGACGAGGGTTACCGATGAAGTCGCAGATATAATGTTTGATGAAATGAGAAAAGAGGAAACAGAGGTCTATAAACCCGGGCAGAATCGGTTTAATTCAATATTTATGATGGCGGATTCTGGCGCAAGAGGATCAAGACAGCAGGTAAGACAGCTTGCAGGTATGCGCGGACTTATGGCAAAACCTCAAAAGAAACTTACCGGAGGTGTTGGTGAAATTATTGAAACGCCTATTATTTCAAATTTTAGAGAAGGTCTTACGGTATTAGAATATTTTATTTCAACTCATGGAGGACGTAAAGGTTTAGCCGATACCGCTTTGAAAACAGCGGAAGCGGGCTATCTTACGAGAAGGCTTGTTGACGTTGCCCACGATGTTGTTGTAAGAGAAACAGATTGCGGTACTGTTAACGGAGTTTTTATAGGCACATTGCGCAGCGGCGATGAAATAGTTGAAAAAATAGACGAGCGTGTTGTCGGCAGAATAGCGCTTGACAACGTAGTTGATATCGTTCATGATGAACTTATAATAAAAAGGGGTGAGCTTATTACCCCTGAAAAAGCCCAAAAACTTCTTGAAGCTGGTATTGATAAAATAGGTATCAGAAGTGTTTTGACATGTGAGTCTGAGCACGGTGTATGTTCAAAGTGTTATGGCGTAAATCCTGCGACCGGGGGGCAAGTTGAAGTGGGCGAAGCAGTAGGTATTCTTGCAGCGCAGTCAATTGGCGAGCCCGGTACTCAGCTTACGCTTAGAACATTCCACATTGGCGGAGCTGCAAGTCGTGTTGTGCAGCGTTCAGAAATTTATGCCGAAAACAACGGAATGGCCGATTATTATAATTTAAAAACTATTCAAAACAGAGAAGGAGAAACTACAGTATTGAGTAGAAATACGGAACTTGCATATACAGAATCTCCAATCCATCGCAGACAGGTTTATCAGATACCTTATGGTGCGGTAATTGAAGTGCAGAATGGACAGCAGGTAGAAATTAAAGTTGATACTGTGACTGGAATGAAGAAAAACATTTTGATAGCGAAATGGGATCCGCATTCAAAACCGATTATTTCGGAATTTGAAGGAACAGTACATTTTATAGATATAAAAGACGGCGTAACATTGCATAAAGAAAAATCAAAAATAACAGGACAGATTGAAAGAGTTATTATTGAACATTCTTCAGATAGAAAAAGTCCTAGAATTGTTATTAAAACAGACAATAAAACAGCTGTTGAATATCCTCTGCCTGTAGATACGACTATTGTCGCGCATGACGGAGATAAAATTAAAGTCGGAGATATTTTGGCAAAAATACCGCAAGAAGTTTCAAAGTCAAAGGATATTACGGGCGGTTTGCCGAGAGTTGCTGAGTTGTTTGAGGGAAGAAGACCAAGGAGCGCTGCTGTTGTTTCAGAAATTGATGGAATAGTCCACTTAGGCGGAGCTACTGCAAAAGGCGGCGTAAAAGTTGATATTGAAAATCCTGAAACAAAAATGAAGGAGAATTATATTATTCCTACAGGGCGTCATTTAGTTGTTTATGAAGGAGACAGGGTTAAAGAAGGCGAAGCTCTTTCCGACGGAGCAATAAATCCGCACGATATTCTTAAAGTTAAAGGACCTAAAGAAGTTCAAGAATATCTTGTTAATGAAATTCAGCAAATCTATAGGCTCCAGGGTGTAACAATTAACGATAAACATATTGAAATAATAGTAAGACAAATGTTATCTAACGTAAGAATAACGGATTCCGGAGACAGTCAATATCTTAACGGAGAAATTGTTTCAAGATATAAGTATGAAATGGACAGAAAAGCTGTTAAAGAAAGAAGCGGAAAAGCTCCTGTAGCTCATCCTATTCTTTTAGGCATAACAAAGGCTTCGTTATCTTCGGATTCATTTATTTCTGCTGCGTCCTTTCAAGAGACAACCAGGATTTTAACTGAAGCTGCTGTTTCAGGACAAATCGACCGTTTAAGAGGATTGAAAGAAAATGTTTCTATAGGACATTTAATACCCGCAGGAACCGGGCTTGTGCCTATAACCGAAAATGATAAATAAATTTTATTGAAGGAAATAAAAACAATGCCAACGATTAATCAGTTAATATCAGGCGGAAGAAAAGATGTGATAAGAAAAACAAAATCCCCGGCACTTAAAAATTGTCCGCAGAGGAGAGGCGTTTGTACAAGAGTTTATACAACAACGCCTAAAAAGCCTAATTCTGCTTTGAGAAAAGTTGCAAGAGTTAGATTAACGTCGGGATATGAAGTTTCTTCATATATTCCCGGTGTTGGACATAATCTTCAGGAACATTCCCTAGTTCTTATTCGTGGCGGACGTGTAAAAGATTTACCAGGCGTTCGATATCATATTGTAAGAGGCAGTTTAGATACAACCGGTGTCGACGGACGCAAGCGGAGCAGAAGTAAATATGGAGCCAAGAAAGCAAAAGCTGCTGCGAAGTAGGCAGTTTTTGGTTTACGGTAAAGTAAATTGTGTTGAACTTTATTCTTTGTTTATTATTTTTGATTTTATTTAAAGTTTATATTTCTTGTATTTAAAAAATAATTAACAAAAATAAATATTAAATAAGCTCAGATTTTAGCAATTAAGTAAAAATAAATTAATGAATACAAGAGGTTGATATGCCACGCAAAGCTTTAAAACCAAAAGAAAAAAGAGGATTGCCTGAACCGGATTCAAAATTTGGTTCGGTAATAATAGCTAGATTCATAGGTAAACTCAATTTTGCAGGAAAAAAAAGTTCCGCGGAATCTATTATATATGATTCTTTTGATATAATAAAGAAAAGAACGAATGAAGATCCTGTCGCAGTTTTTGATAGAGCGGTAGAAAATATACGGCCGCTTCTTGAAGTAAAACCTCGCAGGCTCGGCGGAGCCACATATCAAGTTCCTATAGAAGTTCCTGCTGCCCGTTCAATAGCACTTGCCATTAATTGGCTTATAGAAATCGCAAGAAATAAAACCGGAAAACCTATGTGTGAAAAACTTGCCCAGGAAATTATTGACGGCAGTAAAAAAGAAGGCGCTGCAATAAAAAAAAGAGAAGATACTCATAAAATGGCGGAAGCTAATAAGGCATTTGCGCATTATAGATGGTGAAGGTAAAATTTTTTATTGATGTTTGATATTAATTAAACTCATTTGCAGGAAACGAGTTTTACGTGTTGTTTTATTGTCTGAATTCAAAAAATCGTATGTACAAAAATTTTGGCATTCAGCTAAATTTTTTGATAAATTGTTTTATTCCGCTCATTAGCGGGGGGATAGCGTAAGTTATGTGTTTATAGGGTAAGGGTATAAAATGGCGAATGATTACAATGACAATCAAAAAAATGACGGTCAAAAACTGGAATTATTTAAGTGGTATGGATGGGCGTCCCCTATAGGTTTAGCTATTTTTATTGTAGGCTGTTCATTTGCGGTATTGCTGCTTGCATTAGCGGGCAGGATGTGTTTAAAATTTTAAAATAATGAAATATTATAAATAGAAACAGTAAAATAGAAGATAGGAAAATGGCTAGAGAATATCCGTTAAATAAAATTAGAAATTTTGGAATTGCGGCTCATATTGATGCTGGTAAAACGACAACTACGGAACGAATTTTGTATTACACCGGAAGGACGCATAAAATTGGTGAAGTACACGAGGGCGCCGCAACTATGGATTGGATGGATCAGGAAAGAGAAAGAGGCATAACTATTACCTCTGCTGCTACATATTGTAAATGGCAGGATATGCAGTTTAATATAATTGATACGCCGGGACACGTTGATTTTACTGCAGAAGTTGAAAGATCTTTGAGAGTTTTAGACGGAGCAGTTGTTGTGTTTGATTCTGGAAATGGAGTTGAACCTCAGTCTGAAACTGTTTGGAGACAGGCTGATAAATATGCAGTTCCAAGAATTGTTTTTTCAAATAAAATGGATAAAGTTGGCGCAGATTTTTTTATGGTTGTAAATGATATAAAAGAGAAACTCGGAGCCGTGCCTCTGCCAATTCAGATTCCTATAGGAACAGAATCAAATTTTCAAGGCATAGTCGACTTGGTGATGATGAAAGCTCATATATGGTCAGGAGAGGAGCTTGGTGCAAAATTTGAAGTAATAGATATACCCAAAGAATTAGAAGAACAAGCTTATAACGTGCGCAGCGAAATGATAGAGCTTATTGCAGACTATAGCGATGATGTAATGAATAATTTTATGGAAGGAAAAGAGTCTACGGTAGCTCAAATAAAACAGGCAATTAGAAATGCCGCTCTTCAAATAAAATTGATTCCAGTGCTTTGCGGTTCGGCGTTTAAAAATAAGGGTGTGCAATCTATGCTTGACGCAGTCTGTGATTATCTACCGTCTCCGCTTGACAGAAAAGCGTTTAAAGGAATAAATCCTAAAACCGGCGAAGCAGATAGCAGAGAAGTTGACGACAAAGCGTCTTTTAGTGCGCTTGCGTTTAAAGTTCAGTCAGATCCTTACATAGGCAAACTTACATACTTTAGAGTATATTCCGGAATACTAGAAAGCGGTTCATACGTCTATAATCCTGGAAAAAATACAAAAGAAAGAATTTCGCGTATAGTTCGTATGCATTCTAATAATAGAGAAGAAGTAAAATCAGTTAATACTGGAGATATTGCAGCGGCTGTAGGTTTGAAAAATACAAGCACCGGCGATACTCTTTGCGATGAGGAAAAACTTATACTGCTTGAGTCTATGGATTTTCCTGAACCTGTTATTGACGTTGCAATAGAACCCAAGTCTAAAGCCGATGAAGAAAAACTTAGCATAGCTTTAAGCAGGCTTGCTGAAGAAGATCCTACTTTCAGGATAAGAACAAATGAAGAAACCAATCAAACAATTATAGCGGGTATGGGTGAACTTCACCTTGAAATTCTCGTTGACAGAATGAAAAGAGAGTTTAATGTGCAGGCAAATGTAGGAAGACCTCAGGTTGCACGCAGAGAAACAATTAAAAAAGCGCAAGAAGCAGAGTCAAAATATATCAGACAGACCGGCGGACGCGGACAATATGGACATGTTATTCTTACCGTTGAACCTCAGGAGCCGGGTAAAGGTTATGAGTTTGTAAATAAAATTGTAGGCGGAGTAATACCTAGAGAATACATACCTGCAATAGATAAAGGTATTAAGGAAGCAATGAGTTCCGGAACTTTAGCAGGGTATACAGTGGTAGATGTAAAAGTAACGGTTACCGATGGTTCTTTCCATGAAGTTGACTCTTCAGAAATAGCGTTTAAAATTGCGGGTTCCATGGCTTTTAAAGATGCATGCAAGAAAGCGAATCCTGTCATTTTAGAACCTATAATGAAAACTGAAGTGGTTGTGCCGGAAGAATATATGGGTGATGTGATTGGCGATTTGAACTCAAGACGCGGTAAGATTGTGAATATGGACTCAAAAAATAAAATACAGCATATAAAAGCGAATGTGCCTCTTGCGGAAATGTTTGGATATTCGACATCACTGCGTTCTCTTACACAGGGAAGAGGAAATTACAGTATGGAGCCTTCGCATTATGAAGAGGTTCCAAAACAAATTGCTGATAAAATATTAGAAAAAACAACTAAGGTATAAGAGGAACTAAAATGGGGAAAGAAAAGTTTGACAGAAGCAAACCACATGTTAATGTAGGGACGATAGGACATGTTGATCACGGGAAGACTACGCTTACAGCGGCAATAACGAAAGTGCTGGGAGATAA
>JAITOB010000030.1 GCA_031290155.1 Endomicrobium sp.
AGAAATTTTTATAATAAATTCCTGAGGACAGGCGGAAGCTTATTAATTATGCCCGCTGGAATAATTGCTTTCTTCTTTTGTTATGAATATATCGTGCGGGTGGCTTTCTGCAAGTCCTGCAGAAGTTATTTTAATGAATTGTCCTTTTTCTTGAAGGTCTTGTACTGTTTGAACGCCGCAATAACCCATCGCCGCTCTTAACCCGCCGATTAGCTGGTAGATAACGTTGCTTACAGCGCCTCTAAAAGGCACGCGGCCTTCAACGCCTTCTGCTACTAATTTTTTTGTGTCAGTCTGAAAATATCTGTCGCTGCTTCCGGCAGCCATTGCAGAAGAAGACCCCATTCCGCGGTAAGTTTTGAATGCGCGTCCATTATAAATTATATCTTCCCCGGGACTTTCTTTTGTGCCTGCAAATAAAGATCCCATCATGCACACGCTTGCACCGGCGGCTATGGCTTTAGGAATATCTCCGGAGTATTTGATTCCGCCGTCAGCTATAACAGAGATATTGTACTTTAAGGCTATTTGAGAGCAGTCGTAGATTGCAGTAATCTGAGGGATGCCTATTCCGGTGACAACTCTTGTTGTGCATATAGCTCCCGGACCCATTCCGACTTTAATCGCATCCGCGCCGGCTTTAATTAAATCTTGCGCAGCTTCTGCAGTGGCTATGTTTCCGGCTATTATCTGAGCGTCAGGGAAGACATTTTTTATTGTTTCTATCGCATCTAATACTTTTTGACTGTGTCCGTGAGCTGTATCTACGACTAAAACGTCCGCATCAGCGTCAAGCAAAGCTTTTGCGCGTTCAAGCATATCTTTTGTAATGCCTATTGCCGCTCCGGCAAGAAGTCTGCCTTTTTCATCTTTTGAAGAGTTTGGAAAACGAATAGCTTTTTCTATATCTTTAATAGTAATAAGACCTCTTAGAATAAAATTTTCATCAACTAAAGGCAGTTTTTCTATTTTTTTGTTTTGCAGTATTTCTTTTGCGTCTTGAAGGGAAGTCCCCATTTTCGCGGTGACAAGATTTTCTTTTGTCATTATTTCTGAAATTTTTTTATTGTCGTCGCTTTCAAAACGCATATCTCTGCTTGTTATTATTCCGACAAGTTTACCGTTATCTTCAACAATTGGAACGCCTGAAATACTATACTTTGCGGCAAGTTCTTTAGCTTCTCTAAGAGTATTGTATCTTTTTAATGAAAACGGATCGTAGATAACGCCGTTATCGCTTCTTTTAACGCGGCCGACTTCCAGAACCTGATCCGCAAGAGACATATTTTTATGTATTATGCCTATACCGCCCTCTCTTGCAATAGCAATAGCCATTTCGGATTCCGTTACGGTATCCATACCCGCGCTCATAACTGGAATATTTAGTTTAATTTTTTTAGTAAGATTTGTATTTAACTGAACGTCTTTAGGAAGTATTTTTGAACGTTGTGGAATTAATAAAACATCATCGAAAGTTAAAGCTTCTTTTGAAAACTTTTTATTCATTTGGCATCCCCACCTTCTGTTTATTATACCATACAGCACACCGGTATTGCAATTTATTTTATATTATTTTTTCATTTAAATATTATATAATAAAATAGCGTAGTGTGCACAACAATACTTATAAAATTATATAATTTTGACGTAGAATTTATATGGAAGGAACGGCAAAATAGATGAAAGAACAGCAGACATTAGATATTTTAAGACATTCTGCGGCTCATATATTGGCAGCGGCTGTTGTTGAACTTTTCTCCGGGACAAAGGTCGCTATAGGACCTTCAATAGAAGATGGTTTTTACTATGATTTTGACAGACCGGAACCTTTTAGCGCAAAAGATTTGTTAAAAATTGAAGAAAAGATGAGAGAAATAATAAAGAACAATCATCCTTTTATTCGTTCCTGTATGCTTAAAAATGAAGCTGTCAAGGAGTTTTTGGCAAAAGGAGAGAAATATAAAGCCGAGATAGCGTCGGAAATTGAAGATGATGAAGTAAGCATATACAGATCGGGCGAATTTTCCGATTTGTGCAGAGGTCCGCATATATCTTCAACGGGCGGGCTTAAATATTTTAAGCTTCTTTCTGTTGCAGGCTCTCATTGGAGGGGCGATTCTTCAAAGGAGTATTTGCAGAGAATTTACGGGACGGCATTCCTTACAAAAAAAGATTTAGACGATTATTTAGTTAAAATTGAAGAATCGCAAAAAAGAGACCACAGAAAACTCGGAAAAGATTTAGATATGTTTAGCATTAACGATGCTGTTGGCGGCGGTTTGGTTTTGTGGCATCCGAAAGGCGCTCTTTTGAGAGATATTATTGAAAGCTACTGGAAAAAAATTCACATTGAAAACAATTACGAACTTTTACTTACGCCTCACATTGCAAGCGAAGAACTTTTTAAAATAAGCGGTCATCTGCAGACTTATTCTGAAAATATGTATGCTCCTATAGAAATAGAGGGAAATCCGTACCGCGTAAAACCTATGAATTGTCCGATGCATTTAATGATATATAAAACGAGGCTTCATTCTTATAGAGAACTCCCTATAAGATACGCGGAACTGGGCACAGTTTACAGATTTGAAAAGTCCGGCGTTTTACACGGACTTTTGAGAGTCAGAGGTTTTACTCAGGACGACGGACATGTTATAGTTGCTTCGGAGCAACTTGAAGAAGAAATACTTAAAGTTTTTAATATGGCCGCAGACTGTCTTAAAACTTTTGGTTTTAACGAATATAGAATTTATCTTGCAACACGGCCTGAGAAAAAATACGTAGGTAAAATAGAAGACTGGAAAAAAGCTCAGAAATCAATTGAAAACACTTTGAAAAAAACAGGATACGAATATGAAATTGATGAAGGCGGCGGAGCTTTTTACGGACCAAAAATCGATATAAAAATAAAAGACGCCATAGGCAGATTCTGGCAGTGTTCGACTATACAATTTGATTTTAATCTGCCCGAACGGTTTAATATTTATTATATTGATTCATCAGGGAAAAAAGCCAGACCTTATATGATTCACAGAGCATTATTGGGTTCTTTAGAAAGGTTTACAGGCGTTCTATTGGAACACTACGCCGGCTCGCTTCCGTTTTGGCTTTCTCCTGTTCAAGTTGCAATAGCAAATATCAATGAAGAACAGTATGAATACTGCGGCGCTCTGCTGAAAAAATTAAAAGAAAGCGGTATAAGGGCTGTTTTTGATAACAGAAATGAAAAAATCGGATATAAAATAAGAGAAAACGCAATGCAGAAAATTCCTTATATAGCTGTTGCAGGAAATAAAGAAAAAGATACAGGAACGGTTGCTGTAAGAGCCAGAGGCAATAAAGATTTGGGTGTTATGAGCATTGATGATTTTATTTCGTTTATAAAAAGATATACCGGATGATAACTAATATTAGCTGGTCAATACGAGGCAGGTAAATAAATTGAAACATGTGAATGAAACAAAAATAAATTCTTTGCTTAAAATAGAAGCGACTGGAAAAAATATTGATGATGTTTTAGAAAAAACAACATGTCTGGAAAGACTGACTCTTGAAGAATCTGCAAAACTTTTATCAGTAACTGATTCTGTTCTCCTTAAAAAAATTTATAATGCGGCTGCTTATGTAAAAAATACAATATACGGTAGACGGGTTGTAATGTTTGTTCCGCTTTATATAAGTAATCTGTGCGCAAACACTTGTCTTTACTGCGGATTTGCATCAAACAATAAACTTACAGTAAGGAAAAAATTAACAATCCTTGAAATAAAAGAACAGACGGAAATACTTCTTAAAAGAGGACATAAACGTATCCTTATGGTTGCGGGAGAAACATCTTCTTCAAAAGAAAATATAGATTACTATGTTAACGGGGTTAAGGCAATTTACAGTGTGGATTATAAAGGGAATAAAATAAAAAGAGTAAACGTAAATTTAGCTCCTATGAGCGTTGATAATTTTAAAAAATTAAAAGAAGCCGGCATAGGTACTTACCAGATATTTCAAGAAACTTATCACGAAAAAACTTATAGAAAACTTCATATTGCTGGCGCCAAGTCTGACCATGATAATCGCTTGGACGCGATAGGCAATGCGTTTAAAGCCGGTATTGACGATGTCGGAATAGGACCGCTGCTGGGTCTTTATTATCATCGTTTTGAAATTCTTGCGATGCTTATGCATATAGAATATCTTGAAAAAACTTATGGGCTAGGACCTCATACTATTTCAGTTCCGCGCATTGAACCTGCGCCCGGTTCTGTTTATGCTTTAAATCCGGAATACCCGCTTACAGATGAGGAGTTTAAAAAATTAGTAGCTGTCTTAAGACTTTCTGTTCCTTATACTGGTATAATAATGTCAACCAGAGAAACAGCAGATTTGAGAGATGTTCTGGTAAATCTGGGTGTTTCTCAGATAAGTGCGGAGTCAAAAGTTACCCCGGGCGGATATGAAGAAAACTCAATACATAACGATAAGTTGGAAAGGCAGTTCAGCGTAAATGACCAGCGTTCGCTCGATGAGATAGTGCAGTCTTTAATGTCTCAGGGATTTATTCCTAGCTTTTGTGCGGCATGCTATCGCAAAAACAGGACAGGCGGACATTTTATGGATTTAGCAAAACCGGGTAAAATAAAACATATATGCGATATAAATGCTTTAATTACTTTAAAAGAGTATCTTGATGATTTTGCTAAGCCTGAAATCAAGAAAATAGGGTACAAACTTATTGAGGAATGCAAAGCAAAACTCGACAAATCTAGTCTAGATATGCTGGAAAATTTTTTTCAAAATATTGATAATGGGGTCAGGGATAAATATGTTTAAATTAATAAAAGAAGACATAAAAAATAGATCCAGCTGCAAGGTCGTGGTTAGAAGCGATATTGTGTTATCTTGGTCTTCACGCTATTATTTTACACAGATTTGCCCACAAGTTTTGGATGCATAAATTTCGTTTTACCGCAAAATGTATTTCACACTTCTGTAGATTTTTAACGGGTGTAGAAATTCATCCCGGAGCAGTTTAGAGAAAAGAGTTTTTATTGACCACGGTATGGGCTTGTGGTAGGCGAAACCGCAATGGTTAGAGATGATGTTCTAATATATAGTGAGGGTTTTCTCGGAAGGACGCCTCTTGAAAAAAAAGAAAAGACATCCTACGGTAGACAATAACGTAGTAATCGGTTCAAACGCCATACTTCTTGGCGCAATAACGGTAAGAGATAATGCTATAGTAGGTGCGGCGCCGATTGTCACGCACGATGTGCCGCCGAATACAACTGCAGTCGGCGTTCCGGCAAAAATAAGTCTTGGGCATAACGCCGAAGAAGTTAAAAAACTTGACCATTCAAAACTTCCTGATCCTGTAGCCGATGCTATGAAGTTTGTTTTGGAAGAACAAAAAAAACTTGAACAAAATATGTATGAAAAATATAAAAGGCTTGAAGAGAAAATTAATGCAGCCGAAAAGTTAGAGCAGCGAAAATAACGGCGGAGTTTATGGTATGAATCTTTCTAAATTTACAGTTAAATCACAGGAAGCTTTGGCAGATGCTCAAAATATAGCTTATGAATACGACAATCAAGAGTATAACCTCGGACCATCTTTTATATGTTTTGGCTAAACAGCGTGACGGGGCAGTTGGAGCAATAATAAAAAAATTTGCCACATCAAGTCAGAACAGAATTATGTTTGAAAATATTACAAAAGAATTATTATCTGAAATTGAAAAGAAACCAAAGGTTTCCGGCGGAAATTTGTTTTTGTCGCAAGGGCTGAATAAAATTTTAAATAATTCTGAAAAAACTGCAAATAATTTAAAAGATGATTTTGCTTCTACAGAACACATTCTTATTGCTATAGCGGAGGAAAGTTCTGAAAGCAGTTCAAAAATCTTAGCAAAGCGCAGATTTACAAAAGATGTTATTTTAAAAACTCTTGTAAGCATAAGAAGGGACCAGCGTATTACAGATCAAAACCCTGAAGATAAATATCAGGCTTTGGAAAAATACGGAAGAGATTTAACTGATTTAGCAAAACGCGAAAACTTGACCTTGTTGTAGGCAGGGATGAAGAAATCCGCAGATGCGTACAAGAGTTTTATCAAGAAGAACAAAAATCCTGTTATTAGGCGAACCGGGAGTAGACAAGACGGCTATAGTAGAAGTTCTTGCTCAGCGTATAGTTTCGGGAGATATCCCGGAAAGTTTGAAGAATAAAAAAGTTACAGCCTTAGATTTGGGAGCATTGGTAGCCGGCGCAAAATACAGAGGAGAATTTGAGGACAGACTATAAAGGCCGTTCTTAAAGAAATTCAATCGGCTCAAGGCAGAGTAATTCTTTTTATCGATGAGCTGCACACAATAGTCGGAGCAGGATCTGTCGAAGGAGCGGTTGACGCTTGCTTGCCGCGGCGAATTAAAACTTATCGGAGCAACAACTCTTGACGAGTACAGAAAATATATTGAAAAGATGCAGCTTTAGAAAGACGTTTTCAGCCGGTTGTTGCAGGGGGCCTTTAAAGAGAGCCGTGCAAACATACTTGCTAAATCCTATTTCTTTAAAACTCATTTCAGGAGAATTTAAAGAAGGCGATAACATTGTTGTTGATGCGGGCAAAAAAGACAAAGACGATCTGGATTTCAAAGATGCGCAAAGATATCATCAAAAAATTAAATAAAAAACCAAACCGCCGATTTTATACATTATTAAAAATCTGCCGGCGGTACAGTAAAAAATAGATTAATGTTGAGAATATAAAAAGATTATATTACTTTTTTACTTTATCTGACTTAATACAGGAAGTACAAACGCATTCGCGTGTTTTTTTACCGTTAAATAAAATATTTAAACTCTGAATATTAGGTTTAAAAAGTCTTTTCGAAGCTTTATTTGAATGACTGACTGTATTTCCAGACGTTGAACCTTTGCCGCAAATTACGCATTTGTGAGACATTTTTCTAACACCCCCCCCGATAAATTCGATACTTTATTATTTTACCCCATTAGTCTTTATGATCAATCGGAAGTAAGTTGCTTTTATTAATCGCTCAGTTTTCTTGCGACTTTTTCCGTAGTGAAATTCTCTATTATATCGCCTGATTTTATGTCCGAAAAATTTTCAAGACCTATTCCACATTCATAGCCTTTTTCAACTTCTTTAACATCGTCTTTAAATCTTTTTAACGAGGAAATATTTCCTTCAAAAATAATGACATTATCTCTTAAAAGTCTTACTCTTGCGCCTCTTTGTATTTTACCGTCAATAACGGAACACCCTGAAATAGTTCCGTAGCTCGATAGTTTAAATATTTGTTTTACAACGGCTTTTCCAACTATTTTTTCTTTCATAGCAGGCTCAAGCAAACCTTCCATAGCCGCTTTTATATCCGCGATTAAATCATAAATAATTCTGTAAACGTTTATATTTACGCCTTTGCTGTTTGCAAGTTTTTCAACCGCGGTATCCGGACGTAAATTAAAACCGACTATTAAAGCGTCTGAAGCAACCGCCAAAGCAACGTCAGATTCTGTAATTGCTCCAGCGCCTCTGTGTATTATTTTCAAACTTATTTCAGAAATAGAAAGCCTTTCTAAAGAATCGCTTAATGCGCCTAAAGACCCCTGAACGTCTGTTTTTAATATTATTCTTAAATCTTTTTTCTGTCCTGAACTTATATCTACAAGCGACAAATGGTGTCTAGGTTTTAAAGAAGCCTCTTTAACTTTTATTTTTCTTGACTGAGCAATTTCTCTGGCATGAGATTCATGGTCAACTACAATAAATTTATCGCCGGCCTGCGGAGGTTCATTTATGCCTAAAATTTCAACCGGCGTGCTTGGAGGAGCTTCATAAAATTTTTTTCCATACTCGTCAGACATTGCTCTTACTTTACCATAAGTTGTGCCTATAACTATACTGTCTCCGATTTTTAAAGTTCCGCTTTGAACTAAAAGAGTTGCAACCGAACCTCTGCGGGAATCAAGTTTGGCTTCAACAACAATTCCCTCGGCATTTTTATCGGGGTTTGATTTGAGTTCCATCATCTCTGCTTTAAGCAAAATCATTTCAAGCAGCGAGTTAATATTAGTTTTTTGTTTTGCAGAGACGTCAATCATTATTATGTCTCCGCCCCATTCTTCAGCTATAAGGCCGTAATTACTAAGCTCCTGTCTTATTTTCTTAGGATCTGCAGAAGGCAAGTCTATTTTATTTATTGCAACTATTATAGGAACGTTTGCAGTTTTTGCATGGTTTATGGCTTCAACTGTCTGAGGCATTACGCCGTCGCTTGCAGAAACCACAAGTATAACTATGTCGGTAGCCTGAGCTCCTCTGGAACGCATTGCCGTGAAAGCTTCGTGTCCGGGCGTATCCAAAAAGGCAACATACCCCCCCTTTTTCGGCGTTTTAACTTTGTAAGCTCCGATATGCTGCGTAATTCCGCCGTGTTCGCCGGCGGCAATATTACTGCTTCTTATTACGTCTAGCAGAGAAGTTTTACCGTGATCAACATGACCCATAATGGTGACTATAGGCGGACGTGTCTTGAATTTTGACGGATCTTCTTTTTGATTGTTTATTTTTTCTTCAGAATAAATTTGCAGGAATTTAGCGTCATAACCAAATTCATTAGCCAAAAGGATAGCTACATCAGCATCAAGTCTTTGATTTATAGTGGCAAGACTTCCCATTAAAAGAAGTTTCTTTAAGACATCGCCGGCTCTAAGCTTCATTTTATCGGCAAGTTCTTTTACTGTTGTTAACTCGTTTATTACAATAAGTCCTATATAATTATCCGCGCTGGCAGCCGCTGTGGGTTTAGGTTCGTTTGTCTTTGGGGCAGCTTCTGATTTTTCTTTGGTTTCAACATGCTGCTTTATTATAGGTTTCGGCTTCTTTTCGGGCTGTTTTGATACAGACAGCGGAGAAACATATTCTTTTTTTTGTTTTTGTTCATCATCTTTTGATTTAGATGGTAACGAAGGATACGCAGTATCTGACTGTTCTCTCACTACCGCATATTCCTGTTTATTCGATTCTTTTTTTAGCGCAGCGTTTTGAGATTCGTCTTTTTTCTCAATATTTTTTTCAGCTTCGTTTTTTATGCGAGGCTTCTTTTTTTTAGGGATAGTTTTCTTAACAAGCCTAGTCTTAATATCAGTTTTTGGCGTTTTTGTCTTAACAGCTTTTGTTTCAGATTTTAATTCTGTTTTTTTAGAGACAGATTTAGCTTTAACCGTTTTTTTTGAGACGGTAGTTTTCTTTACAGTTTTTTTAACAGGCGTATCTTTTGTTTTAACTGATGAAGCACCCTTCTTTTTTACAGCCTTTTTTTCAGGATCTTTAACTTTACTAATTTGTTTTGATGTCATAAACAAACGCTCCTACTTATTTTTCGACAATTTTTTTGCCGCTTCAATAATTTTCTCAGCGGTTTTTTGACCTATACCCGGTAAAGTTGTAAGATCGTCAGCAGTCAACAATTTCAATTTTTCTATATTTGTAAATCCTGCTTTTACGATGACTTCTATAGTTTTTTTACCAATACCTTCAAGTTTTTCAATAGCTTCAATCTGTCTTTCAACTCTTTCATCATTTTCTTGTTTATTCTGTCCTTCTGATTTTACGTCTATATGCCAACCGGTAAGTTTTGCAGCAAGCCTTACATTGTGTCCGTTTTTACCAATAGCTAAAGATAACATATCGTCAGTAACCAAAACTTCGGCTTTTTTATCTTCTTCAGAAATCATTACTACGGAAACAACTTTTGCAGGAGACAAAGCCCCTGCTATATATTTTACAGGATCTACCGAGAAAGGAACTAGATCAATCCTTTCTCCTTTCAGCTCCTCAATTATAGGTTTTACTCTTGCTCCTTTTACTCCTACGCATGTGCCTACAGGATCAACTTTTGGATTGTGAGATAATACAGATATTTTCGTTCTCATACCGGGTTCTCTTACAATAGTAGCTATCTCCACAACTTTTTCGTAAATTTCAGGCACTTCAAGTTCAAAAAGTTTTTTAACAAGTTTAGTGCTCGCTCTTGATAAAACTATTTCCGAACCTTTAAAATTTTTTTCAACTTTTATAATTACGGTTCTTATATGCTGCCCAACATTAAATTTTTCTTTAGGTACCTGTTCGCTCGTAGGAAGAATAGCTTCAGTTTTGCCTAAATCAATTATAAGGTTTCTATTTGCTATGCGGTATATAACGCCGTTTACAATCTGCCCGACTTTTTCTTTCATCTCGTCAAACAGTGAATCTCTTTCGGATTCTCTGATTTTTTGCACTATAACCTGCTTAGCTGTCTGAGCGGCAATACGCGAAAAATCCTGAGTATCAAGAGGTATTTTGATTTCAGAGCCTATATCTGCAGGTTGTCCGAGTTTCTTTGCATCCTGAACATGTATTTCTAAAAGCGGATTTACGACATCTTTAACAACAACTTTTATTACACTTGCAGCCATCTCGCCTGTTTCAGTATTAACTTTAGCTTCAACATTGACATTTCTGCCAACATGCTTTTTGTATGCTGACACAAGCGCGTTTTCTATGACTGTTAAAATATCCTCTTTTTTAATCTTTTTGTCTTTTTCAATTTGCTCAAGAGCCATTAAAAGTTCGCCCTTTTCTGCCATCTATTCCTCCATTCCAAACATTTAATGTATGCCCTGCTAAAAACTATTCAGCGGCTAAAATTATTTTTAAAAACAATTCTATTTCCCCCGGCATACACATACCTCTTACTTGTTTACAACTGTTTCTCTTATAAATTTTTATTAGATTTTTTAGAGTTTATGCTTAACAGCATACTTATAATAAGCATTTAAATGGCTGTTTCTACATTTGCTTTTTTTATGTCTAAAAATTCTATTTCTATAATTCCGCTTGTCAGGTCGTCAATTTTTATTTTAGAATTATTAAAATCTAAAAGAATTCCTAAGAAATTATTTTGATTATTTATCGGTTTAAAAGTCTGAATTCTTATTTTACTTCCTTTAAACCGTTTAAAACTTTCCTCTTTTTTTAAAACTCTGTTAAGTCCGGGAGAAGAGACCTCTAAAATGTAAGAATCTTTCAATATATCGTTCCCATCTAAACAATTACTGAAAATACGGCTCATATTTTCACAATCACCCATTGTTACCCCGCCGTCTTTATCAATGAAAATTCTTACAATCCGGCTGCCGTTTTCTTTAATATACTGCACATCAACTATTTCAAATTTTTCTTTTGATGTAAGAGGAGTAAATAAATCTTCTATTTCTTTTGTTTTATCCATATTTGTTACAATGCGGTCCTTTGTTGCAAAAATTAAAGGCGGCTGAAAGCCCCCCCCTCCTAGGCATACAACGCTAAAAGCAACCAATTATATTTTATGCTCGACAAATATTCCAGGTCCCATAGTTGATGAAATGGAAATACTCTTTATATACTGCCCCTTTGAACTCGAAGGTTTTGCTTTTGTAACAGCCTCGATCAGAGTTTGGATATTTTCTACAAGTTTTTCTTGCTCAAAAGACGCTTTGCCTACAGGAACATGAACTATTCCGAAAGAATCATTTTTATACTCTACTCTTCCTTTTTTTAATTCTTTAACAGCGGTAGCTATCTCAAATGTTACGGTTCCTGACTTCGGATTTGGCATAAGTCCTTTAGGTCCAAGAATTTTTGCAACTCTGCTTAGATCTTTCATAATGTCCGGAGTTGCAACAATGACATCAAAATCAAGACTGCCTTTTGCAATATCTTCAATTAAATCATCAGAGCCGATAATATCAGCGCCTGCTGATTCTGCTTCCTTCTGTTTTTCGCCTTTTGTTAAAACTGCAACTTTTCTTGTTTTTCCTATACCGTGAGGCAGGGAAACTGTTCCTCTTACTATTTGATCGCTTTGTTTGGGGTCAATTCCAAGCTTAATATGAGCTTCAATGGTCTCATCAAATTTTGCTTTTGCCGTATCTTTTACAAGAGCTGCTGCTTCCGATAGATTATAATTTTTATTTTTGTCAACTAATTTTGCTGCTTCATTTAATCTTTTACTCATTTTATTCTCCAGTGGTTAAGCGTCATAGAAACTGACTGCCACAATTATTTTTATTTTTTAAATATTGCTTAACACCGTTAAAAATATCAAGATTCGCTTTATAAAAAACACTTTGCTTTCTGTAGAGCTTTATTTATCCGCAGCTATTTAACAATATCAATGCCCATACTTCTTGCTGTTCCTTCAACCATAAGCTTGGCGGCGTTTAAATCTCCGTTTGCATTTAAGTCAGGCATTTTTTGTTTTGCTATTTCCTCTACCTGCAGAGCAGTAATTTCTCCTGCTTTATTTCTGTTAGGAACTCCTGATGCTTTGGTAACGCCAGCAGCTTTTTTTACCAAAGCAGAGACCGGAGGCATTTTTGTTATAAATGTAAACGATCTGTCTTCAAATACAGTTATAACTACAGGTATTGTCATTCCTTGTTCCATCTTTTTTGTTTTTTCATTAAACTGCTTACAAAAATCCATAATATTAACACCTTGTTGTCCTAACGCAGGTCCTACCGGCGGAGCTGGATTTGCTCCACCCGCTGGTATTTGTAATTTAATCATTGCTTTTACTTTTTTAGGTGCCATTTTATATTGCTCCTATATTCTGTTCGTTTCATCTCAGTCACATTTTAAAGCGCTGAAAAATATTGTATTATAAAAGATCTTAACTACATTATTCTTACATTTTTTCAACTTGCAAGAAATCAAGCTCAACCGGCGTAGGTCTTCCAAATATCATAACCATAACTTTAAGCTTGCCTCTTTCCTGATTAATTTCCTCTACGACGCCTATGAAATGTTTAAACGGCCCCTCAGTAATACGGACATTTTCTTCTCTTTCAAAAGACACCGCCGGTCTAGGTTTAGAAGCATTCGGATTAACGACACTGTTAAGAAGATTTTCAACCTCATATTGAGCCATAGGAACTGGCTTTACTCCTCCAAGGAAACCTGTAACCCCAGCAGTATTTCTTATAAGCCAGTAAGTTATGTTGTTTATTGTCATTTCAACAAAAACATATCCAGGATAAAATTTTCTTTTTTTAATTCTCTTTTTATTTTGTTTTACTTCAACTACTTCTTCAGTTGGAACAAGTATCTGAGAAATATAATTATGCATATTTAAATTTACAACAGCCATTTCCAAGCTTTTTTTTACTTTATCTTCATGCCCTGAATAAGTATGAACAACATACCATTGTTTTGCCATTTTTTACTCCAGCTATAGTATAATACTCATAATAGTGCCTATAAATAAATCAATAATACTAACAAAAATAGATACGACAATAACAAATAAAACTACTACTACAGTAGTGCCTACAGCCTCTTTTCTGCCAAGCCATGTAACTTTCGCAAGCTCGCAATATGCAGATTTAAAAAATTGTATAAGTTTTTTAATTAAATTCATTTAACTTTACACCTTAATTGATATATAAAACGGGGGCAGAAGGATTTGAACCTTCAAAACCGGTTTTGGAGACCAGCAGTTTGCCATTAGCTTATGCCCCCAAAGTTCACAAAGCCAACTTATTTGGTTTCTTTATGGTCAGTGCGTTTTCCGCAGTTTTTACAAAATTTTTTAAGCGCTAATTTTCCTTCTTGTTTTTTGCCTCTGTCAAAATAATAATTTCTATTTTTACAAACACTGCACGCCATAGTTATAATAATTCTTTCAGCCATATTATTTAATTCTCCAACTATATTTTT
>JAITOB010000008.1 GCA_031290155.1 Endomicrobium sp.
AAATAATTTAGACGTTCAGATTGCAAAAATTCAGACAGAGATGGCAGCTATGAAAATTAAGATAAACAGATCAAAAGTTATTCCTAAATTTTATGTTGAAGGATTTTATGGAAGAAGCGTTGAGATATGCAGAAACAATCTCCTCTTATGCAAAATCTGTTAATCAAGAACAATCTTCAGTAATTGAAATGGAAAGACTAACTCTAATACCTTTAAGATAACGGAGAGCTCTTGCGTGGGGAAGGTTAAATATTGTTTTTATCTTATCAATTGATACTATAGCTCTTTTTATTGAAAGACGGATAGCAAATCCGCTGACATTGTTTAAAAAAAAGTCATTCTACATAATTATGTTGTGCATACTGTTTGTTGTTTTAGGTTTTGTATCGTATTTTTTCTTTTTTAAAAAACCAAAAAGGAAGTTCAAGTTCAGACTTTGATAAATGTGAAAACGATAAAAGTTAAGAAACAAAATTATACGGAATAATACAAAATTATGGGGCCAATAAGAGGTATTGTTGAAAATGATATGCGTTTTGAAATAGAGGGCAACCTTGCCGGTTATAACTTTAAAGAAGGAGATAAGATTAAAAGGACAAAACATTTGTTATTTAAATCCTAAAGATTCTATTACCAAAGTCGAACATGCTCAAAGCAGATATAAAAGCGAACAATCAGACTTATCTTTCGACAAAAGAAAAATATAAGGTTTATAAAGATTATTTGATATGAAAGGCTTGTCCGAAAGCAAACTTTACGAAGCTAAATTTGCTACGGAATCTGCGCAGTTGCGTGCTAAAGCTGCAAAATCCAAACTGGAACTTGCGCAGTCAAATTTAAATAAAACAAATCTTTCAGCGTTAAATGATGGTATTCTTGCGGAGGTAATAATAAAACCCGGCGAGTATGTTATACCGCAGGATGTGGTCTGTAAATTTATAGGCAATTACGGAACAAATTTTGAAGTTGACGCGCCCGAAAAAGACATGCAAAAGTTGTCAATAGGATAAAAAGTGAAAATAATAAGCGATCCATACCCTGATAAAGAATTTGAAGATATCCTTGTTGAGGATTGCGCCAAGAGAACAAGCAACATTAAAATTAGCGTTGAAAATAATGACAGTCTTTTGCGTTCTGGAATGTTTGCAAGAGGAGTTATATTTTTAAAGAATTTAACGATGCGGTTGTAATACTGCAGACAGCATAATTTCTTTAAATGATACAATGTTTTAGTGCCTGTAGTTTGTTCCGGATTCAAATCCCGGTGAAGGCACGGTGCAGATGAGGTCGTGCAGTATAGGAGAAAATAGGGAAAAACAGTTATCCTGCAGGGACTTAATAGAGCAATAACAAAACACTACAGCGAAAAACAAATTACTTTGCTTTGATAAAATATGATTATTGATATATGGATAAAAAAACTAATCGCTACATTAATGATAGTTTTTGCGTTGATAATTTTCTCGTCTATTGTGTCCATCAGAATTCCTATAGAATTAAATTCCAGTACTAAAACAGGTATGGTTAAGCGTCATAATAAGTTTGTGCGGAGGTATTGCCGCAAGCGAAGTTGAAAAGTATGTTATGATACCTTTAAAGGAAGTTTTTGCCGAACTTAACGGTTTGCAGGAAATGGTTTCTTCTTCAAAAAAATCTGAACCTAATATTACAATGACATTTTGTAATAATTAAATACGGATTTTATCATTATTGACGTCCGTGAAAAACTTGCCCTTGTGCGCCATCTTCTTCCAAAAGAAACAGAAAATCCTATTATGATTATTGCAATTAGCTCAACAAAATTGTCAATATAAGAGTTAAGACATATTGCCGAAGAAAATATTAAAGAAAAAATAATGCGCGTTTCAGGAGTTGCAGATATAGAAATCGCCGGCGGCAAAGAAGGAAAACTTCTTATAGAGATAAATAAATCGGCGGTTGTTGAATATGATAACCTGTACTAGACTTTATACAAAAGATAAATCTTTCAAATATTTCAGTATCTGCAGGCGAAATTAATGAAAAGGATAAAAAGTATGTAATAAAAGTTACCAGAGAATATACAGATGTTGAGCAAATAGCAGAGACAGGCGTAGCTATTACCCCCGGGTTCTATTATAAAAGTAAAAGATGTTGCCACCGTCAAAAATTTTTCTATGAGGCTACTTCATTTTCAAGGCTCAACATACAGTCTGTAGTTTCTTTGTATATTCAAAAAAGAATCTGACGCCAATACAATAGTACGGCAAAGGATGTATTAAAATTATTGAAAGCTTAAGGAACTCTATAGATCAAAATATAGTTTTAACTGTTGTAAAAAATGATGCCGATTATATCAGTAAAGCAATTTACTCTCTCTGCGAAGCTCTTGTTGTAGCGGCAATTTTGCTTGCCGGTATTTTATTTTATTTATGAAAAATATTAAGAATGTAATAATAGTTGCCACAACTCTTCCTTTAAGTCTTTTGATATCTATTTTACAAATCAAACATTCAATGTTATGACGCTGAGCGGACTTGCGATGGGTATGGCGAATGTTATGAATAATGCTATTGTAGTTATAGAGAATATTTCTTTTCATCATCACAGAAAGACGTATAAAACTAAAGAAGAAATGGTTATCAAAGGAATTGCAGAGCTGTGGCAGCCTATCTTTAGTTTTCCTTAGAACCTGAAATAAGACAATTATATATGCCTTTTGGTCTACGATAACCCTTGCTTTAATAGCGTCTCTTGTAAGTACAATGATATTTGTGCCTCCGCAAATTTACAGGCAGCAGAATAAGTTTGAACTGGAATCTCAGAGCTGGTATATAAAGATTTACGGCAGAATTCTAAAATTTGTTTTTAGAAGACAAACATATGTGTGGGCGACTGTTCTTCTATGCTTCTTTTTTGCTTTACATCTTTTAAAAACTAGAGATTCGGAATTTATGGATGCTGACGATGCAAACACTTTCAGAATAGGAGTGCATCCCCCCCCACGACAACACGCATAGAAGTGTCAAATGAAATGGTTGAAAAGATGGAAAAGAAACTTATGTCTTTTGCTGATGAGGTAGAAAGAATTTCTTCTAAAGTTGAAAAATCACACACTTTTATTGAAGTAACGGTATATAAAAACACTGAACGCTTTAAAGAAAAGTCCAGGAATTATTTTATCGAATATATACCCGGCGTTTATGTATTACCAAGATTCTAATTCTGACGGATCTAAAGGAATATTTGTTGATTTTTACGGCCAGGATTATAACGTTTTAAAACAGCTTGTTTTTGCCGCATCAGGAAAACTGCAGTAGGTTGAAGGACTTACTGATGTTAAAGTAAGAATGAGATAAGACGAACCCGAATGCGACTTTATTATAAACCATAATAGACTTACGACTTTCGGTCTTACTACAGAATATTTTGGAGATACGCTGCCATGGCGCAACTGAGAGGGCTTATAGCTCAAAATACAGAACGGGAATGGAAGAAATAGAAGGCTATAGCGCGCTTGTACCCCGGCAGCGTGCAAAACATAAATGACGTATTATTTTTGCCTATAATAAATACAAGAAAAGAAATTATACATGTTGAACAAGTTAAATCTACACAGGAAATATGGCATAAAAATAAAAAACGTTTTATACAAATAAGCGCAAACAGAATAAAGGTAGGATTGACCTCGGCTGCGGCAGGCATTAATGCTGCGCTTAAAGGTATTTCTTTTCCCGGGGAGAACTCGTTTAATATTTCAGGTGATTATGAGAAGACTGTTAACAGCCAGGGGGCAGTTTACTATGGCTATTGCTCTGACAGTTATTCTTATGTTCTTTGTTTTAGCGTCAATTTTGAATCTTATAAACAGCCTTTTCTTATTATGTCTGCGCTTCCTTTAAGTATAATAGGCGTTTCATTTTCTCTTTGGGTATTCAAAACCTTTAAGCCTCGGCGTCTATATAGGTATAATGATTTTATTTGGATCGATTGTTTATGGATCAATTATAATTGTAGACAAAATAAACAAAAGACGCATTGGAAGAACAAACATTTTAAGGGTAATATTTGTAGTCTTGTAAAGAAAGACTGCGTCCGGAATTAATAACATTTCTTATGAAAACGCTTGGATTAGTCCCTATGGTGCCGAGTAAAGATGATGCCGCTTCAATTTGGAGATCTATATCTTCTACTGTACTTTTTGGCACTATAACCGGTACAATGCTTACTCTTTTAATTATTCCTACGGCTTATTATCTTATGGAAAATCCCAAAAAGGGTTTTAATAGTATGTTAAAAAATCTCTTATATAATTAAATATTGACCCAGGTAAAATAAAACCCATAGCGGCTAAGAAAAAAATTACTGGGAGTAAGTAAAGAGAACTGCCTAAAATACCCAAGATAAAAATATAAAAAAATACCGTTTATTTTATTTATTGCGCTGTTGATAGAGTACCTGTCTGCACTTTTAAGTAATATGACGGTCTGGTATTTTAAACGATTGTATAAAAGATATCATAAATTATGAATTTTGAGAGAATAAGATGAGCATATTGAGATTATCTGTAGATAGACCCGTTACAACAATTATGTTATTTATGTCAATTGGACTGTTAGGGTTGATTTCTTATACGAGAATTTCTCAAGAGCTTTTTCCGTTTGGAATATCCTCAGATAACGATTGTTACAAAATACGAAGGAGTAGGTCCTGAAGAAACAGAAAAACTTATAAGTAAAATTGTTGAAGAAACAGCCGGTACGATAAAAAGATATCAAAAGAGTTTCCTCAAACCCAAAAGGAGGCGTTTCTATAGTTACGTGTGAATTCAAACGGGGAATGGAATGGATATGAATTTCGCAGCTATGAACGTACGTGAGAAAATAGACTTAGTAAAAGAAAATCTTCCAAAAGAAGCTTTAGAACCTGTAGTTTTAAAATATAATCCCACTCAGGTTGAAGCGATTATGCTTTCAGTAAGTTATATAAACGGCGAAGAAAAAGAAATACTTGTAGAAATAGATAAAGGCAGGTCTCTGGCTAATCAAGTTTCCATTATTGACGTTATTACGGCTCTTGCAAATGTAAACATAACTTATCCTGTCGGTACAATTAAAGAAGAAAAGTGCGAATATCTTGTAAAAACCGTAGGTGAATTTCAAGATATAGATGATGTATCGGCACTTTCATTTTCTAAAGCGGATTATAATGCGAGCCGTGCTATGAGTACTAAAAAAGTTAAAAATCAAACGCAGGAAGCAGATGATAAAATAATATTTCTGCAAGATATTGCAAATATTAAAGAAACGTTAAAAGACGGAAGTGGATATTCGCGTTATAACAGCAGTGAAAATATTTCAGTAGGTGTTTATCAACAGTCAGGATCAAATTTATTAAATTTATCAAAAGAAGTTCAAAAAAACTTAAGAGTATTAGAAACAAAATTCCAAATAATGTAGATATTAAAATAACTTCAGATCAGTCGGACTTTATTAAAAATCGCTTGCAGATTTGTATTCAAGCGGCATTCAGGGCATATTTCTTTCATTTATTCTTCTATATTTTTTTATGAAAAGTTTTATGGCTTCATCTATTATCAATGTTGCAATCCCGATAGCTCTTTACAGTACATTAAGTCTTATGTATTTCAACAATATTTCTCTTAATACTATGTCGCTTGGCGGTCTTATAGTAGGCGTAGGTATGGTTGTTGATAACTCAAATATGGTGCTTGAAAATATTTTGATACAATTTTATAAAATAAAGGCACTGCAAAAAGAAGCAATTTATACAGCTACAAAAAGTCTGCTGCCTCCCGTTTTAAGCTCTACCTTGCTCTTACGACTCATTTGCAAAGCAATCTATTGCAGCCGGAATGAATACGATTAATAAATATTTTACTCCTCTGCTTAAAAAAGTTTTAAATTACAGTCTTAGTAAAATTATATTTGCGGTTTTGATTTATGTTTTAGTCGGAATAATATGTTTTACATTAATACCTAAGGCGTTTATGCCTAAGATTGATGAAAGACGTTTTGTTTTAAATGTTACTATGCCTCCGGATACTCCTTTAGAAATAACTAACGCAACTTCAAAAAGAATAGAAAGGTTAATTGCCGGATATAATGAATATTGGATCTTTCAGTGAACGTGGGGTCTGCCTGGGGGAGGGGGGGGGACGATTCCGGCATAACGTCTTCAATTGAATGTCTAGAAACTTATCAATCTAAAATCATAGCAAGATTAAAAAACGACGGTATGTCTACCGATGAACTTGTTACAGATATTTCAAATGAAATAAGAAAATGGAATATTAAAGGTATGAATACTGAATTATGACCCAGCAGGGCTTGTTTGGTTCTAGAGTGGGTGCTTTCCCTGGCCTTATGATGGAAGTAAGAGGCGGCAACTTATCATACTTAAAAAGTCTGCTGATGAAATCGCTCAATTATGGAAAGTATGCCTCAGTCTTACGGCATAAAACTTGATCCTCCGGGTGACATTCAAGAATTAAGGCTTGATATAGACAGAAAAAGCCTCTTTATTCGGTCTTTCAACGCAGGATATTTCCGCAATGACCCTTGCTTCTATCAGAGGATATGTTTCAATCAAACTTAAAAAGAAAGATGATGAAATGGATATAAGAGTAAGAATGCGTCTTGAAGCGCGATAGAATTGATGAAGTTATGGAAATGACGGCTTATTTTCGCCTTGGGGCATGACGATACAATTAAAACGGACAGCACAGGAAAATTTTGTAAAAACTCTTCCGGCAATTAAAAGAATAGAAGGAGAAAGAACATATTTGATTGCTGCAAATGTGAAAGGCAACTTTACAAAAGCTGTTGCAGCGATACAGGAAATATTAAATAACAAATATAATAATGATAATGTTCACTGCGTTATTTCAGGAGAAATTCTTGCTATGAAAGAAGCGCTTACGCATGTGTCTTTTGCTCTTGCGCTTGGAGCAATAATTATTTTTATGATTTTGGCTTCAGAATTCGAATCTTTATTTCAGTCTCCGATAGTTATGGCTGTAATTCCATTAGGTATTGTAGGCGCTGTATTTTCGCTATTTATTACCGGACAATATATAATTCAATATCAATGTTCGGTTTTATTATGTTTGTGGGAAGCGTTGTAAATATTTCTATTTTGCTAGTTGACAGATTTAACATTATGTATAATGAAGAAAAAGAAAAAGCAGGCGGTAAAAAAATTGATATTTTAGTTTTAAAAGAATGTAGTGGAAGTAACTATTAAATATAAGACCTATTGCAATGACGACGCTTACTACAATGCCGGTCTTATACCGCTTGCATTGGGTTTTAGCGGACAAGGATCTATAAATCAGCCTATGGCAATAGCTGTTTCGGCGGGCTGTCTTTTGCATTAGTATTAGCTTTAATTTTTGTACCTTATATATATCTCGTAACTAAGGGTATGAGAAATTCATCAAATAAAGAACTTGTCGCTCCTCTAAAGAGTTCAGATGTCCTGTGAGCTTAACGCAAAAGAATTAAATAAAAAAGTATAGCGTGTATGCGCTTGCTGTCCGAAGGATTATCGGGTTCTTTTTTTCGTTACCGATATTTGTTAAAAATATAAATAATTTAGTAATTGTTATAATTTTGCCGCATTAAAAGAATTTATAATCATCTTATACTTTAAGATATTAAGATAAATAATGTAAGGAAGAAATATATAGAAATATTAATAAGTTCTGAAAAAAAGTTTTTGTTAAAAGACAGTTCAGGCAAGATTGTAAAATTAAAGTATTGGTATTGTTTAAAGGATGTATAGTTATGAAATAAAAAAGTAGAATATTACAGAAATAAAATAAAACGGCATTTGATGCGATAATATGCTTGGAAATATTTTACAGAATGTTTTTGTAATAGAGAATAAATAAAAAAATAATTCAAAAATTATAGTAGATTTAAAAATCTATATTTGATTTTTTCATAGGAGAACAAAATGAATAAATTTGAACTTAAAAACACGCCGCAATGGCAAAATCTTGAAAAACATTATTTAAGTATAAGAAAAACACATTTAAGAGAATTGTTTGAAAATGAGAACAGATTTAATACTTTTTCCATACGTGAAAATAATTTAGGCATAACCTTTGATTATTCAAAAAATATAATAAACTCAGATACTTTTAAGCTATTGATGGAATTTGTAAAAACTGCAATGGTGAATGAATACGCAAAAAAAATGTTTTCTGGTGAAAAAATAAACTGGACTGAAAAAAGAGCCGTTCTGCATACGGCTTTAAGAAACAGAAGCAATACGCCTATTTGTGTTGACGGTAAAAATGTTATGATTGAAATTAATGAAGTTCTTAACAAAATGAAAAAGTTTAGTAATGATTTAAGAAGCGGAGAATGGCTTGGCGTGACAGGCAAAAAGATTACAGACGTTGTAAATATAGGCATAGGCGGGTCAGATTTAGGACCTAAAATGGTGTGCGAAGCATTGAAATATTATGCTGTTGGGCCGAATGTACATTTTGTTTCTAATATTGACGGCGCCGATATGTATGAAGTATTAAAAAAGTTAAATCCGGAAACTACTCTTTTTATAGTTGCTTCAAAAACTTTTACAACTCTTGAAACAATTACAAACGCTTTAACCGCAAGAAACTGGCTTACTGTTAAACTAGGAGACAAGGCTGTTAAAAATCATTTTATAGCGCTTTCTACAAATACAAAAAAAGTTATAGAATTTGGCATTGACGAAAAAAATATGTTTATATTCTGGGATTTTGTAGGCGGCAGATATTCGCTATGGTCGGCAATAGGATTATCAATTGCATGTTATTTGGGATTTGATAAATTTGTTGAATTTTTAGAAGGCGCCAGCTGCATAGACAGTCATTTCTTAAATACCCCTTATGAAAAAAATATACCTATAATTATGGCTGCTCTAGGCTTTTGGTATAACAATTTTTTTGGAGCTTCAAGCTATGCAGTTTTACCTTACAGCCAGTATCTGCATAAATTTCCAGTATATTTGCAGCAGGTAGATATGGAAAGCAATGGCAAAACTGTAAATTTTGAAGGGGATAGAGTTGATTATGAAACCGGACCTATAATTTGGGGAGAATCCGGCACAAATGGACAACACTCTTTTTATCAGCTTATTCATCATGGAACCAAATTTATTCCGTGTGATTTTATAGGTTTTGTTAATCCCCCTGAAAGAGTTGGAGATCATCATGAAAAGCTTATGGCAAATTACTTTGTACAAGGAGAAGCTTTAGCGTTTGGACTTAGTAAAGATGAAGTTATTGAAAACCTAAGAAAAGCAGGGGTTTCTCTGCCGGATATAAAAGTTCTAACGCCGCATAAAATATTTGAAGGAAATAAACCTGTCAACAGCATATTATTTGACGAACTTACGCCTAAAACATTAGGAGCTTTAATTGCCTTATACGAACATAAAATATTTGCGCAAGGGATTATGTGGCGAGTTAACAGTTTTGACCAGTGGGGGGTAGAGCTAGGCAAAGTGTTAGCGAATATTATCCTGCCGGAACTTAAAGCTCAAGCCGATAATAAACACGATAATTCGACGAAAAATTTAATAAAAATTTTTAATTCTCATAAGAAATAACCTCGTATGGCCGTGATTGCATAATTAGATTTTTTATTTACTCTCACTGATTTTAAAGTATATGCGGCGGTAAATGTAATGTCAACGGCATAATTTAAAATTGCTGACCTTTTAAATATGTTTATAGATAAAAACGTGTATTGTCAGTCAAATGAAAACTATGAAAAAATATATCTTAGACTTAACTAATCTGCAATTGAAAAAAACTTTAAAATATGTAGTAGAACAGGATTACAGAATAGATCAAATTATTGAATGGATTTATGTAAAAAAAACTGCCTCTTTTAAGGAATTTACAAATCTATCAGGCGAGTTAAGAGAAGAACTCGATAAAAATTTCTTTTTAAGGACATTAAAAATAATAAAAAAAGAAATATCAGTAGTCGACGGAACAATAAGATATACTTTTAAAACTGCAGATAAAAAATATTTTTTTGCTGTTTTTATAGCAAAAAACGGTAAAAATTCAATATGTATTTCATCTCAAATAGGGTGTAATGTAATGTGCTCTTTTTGTTCTTCAGGTAAAGTTAAACTTGCAAGGAATTTAAGCAGAGGTGAAATAATAGAACAGATTTTACAGATTGAAAATGATGCCAAAGAAAAAATTTCAAGAGTCTTGTTTATGGGTATGGGTGAGCCTATGCTTAATTTTAATAATATTGTTTCAGCTTTAAATTCCATTATGTCAAATAAAGAAATTGGCATAGGTAAAAGACACATAACGGTTTCAAGCGTTGGTATTGTTCCGACAATAAAAAAACTTGCAGATGCTAATTTAGGCATTCGTCTTGCGCTTTCTTTACATTCTGTTGACGAAGCGCAAAGAAAAAAACTGCTTCCCAACAATTTTGGTTTTAGTATTAAGGATATATTAAGCGTCGGAAAATATTATCTAAAGAAAACAAAATCGCATCTTACAATAGAATATGTTCTTATTAAAAAAATTAATGATTCTACTGTAGATGCGCATAAACTTGCGAGATTGTTAAAACAGCACGAACTTATAAATTCTAATGTTCAAGCAAATTTAATACCTTTTAATCCGATATCCGGCGTACAATTTCAAGCGCCGGAACATGAATTAATTCAAAAATTTAAAAATATATTAAAATTTAACGGAATTAATGCAAATATCAGACGAGCAAAGGGTGCGGATATTAATGCCGCCTGCGGTCAGCTTGGATATTGAATACATATTTTATTTTTATAAAATTTTACGGTATAGTGAAAAAATGAGGTCTGATAATATGAGTACTAGGAGAGAAGCAAGAGAGTGTTCTTTACAAATGCTGTATGCAGTGGATAACTGTAGCAGTCAGATTGAAAGTATATACGACTCTTTCTACGAGTATTTTCCAAAAGGCGAAGCCTATAGAATATTTGCGGTGAATTTGTTTAAAGGGGTTTGCGAAAATAAACAAAATATAGATTCTCTTATCAGGCAGTATGCTAAAAACTGGGAACTTGAAAGGATGGTTGTTGTTGACCGTAATATTATACGTCTTGCAACCTATGAAATTATGGCTAATCCAGATACTCCTATCAGTGTTATAATAAATGAAGCTGTAGAAATCTCTAAGAAATATTCCACAAAAGATTCAAGCAAATTTGTTAACGGTATCTTAGATAAACTTAAAATCATAAGAATTCAAAAAACCTCAGAACAACGAGAAGAAAGTCATTTCAAACAAATTTAGTTTTAAACTTTATTTATGATTATATTATATTTATTTTTAGGGATCAGAAATATAAATATGTTCTATCCTTGATATTATTTTAGAGGTTTTATGCAAGAAAATATAAAAAGCCGTATTTATTATTTGAGAAAAAAAATTTTGCGGCACAATAATCTTTACTATGATAAGAACAATCCTGAAATATCTGACGGCGGATATGATAATCTTGTAAAAGAACTTGAACAGCTCGAGAGAGAAAATCCTATTTTTGACTCTTCGGCTTCCCCAACTCAACAAGTATCTGGTTTTGTTTCATCATCTTTTGAGCAGATAAAACATTCTTCGCCGATGCTTTCATTAGACAACACTTATTCTCAGGAAGAAACTAAAAAGTGGTATAATAAAATTGAAAAAAGTTTAAATAATAAGACCATAGAATTTGCTATTGAGCCAAAAATTGACGGGGTAAGCGCAAGTTTAACTTATATAAATGGTATTTTAACTGTAGGCGCAACACGAGGTGACGGGGAAGTTGGCGAAGACATAACTGAAAATATAAAAATGATACAAAATATCCCTCATAAACTTAAGATATATAATCCTCGTTTCTTTGAATTGCGTGGCGAAGTGTATATTAATAAGACGGATTTTGAAGAATTAAATGAAGAAATACTCAATTTTGAAGGACAGAAGTTTGCTAATCCCAGAAATGCAGCATCCGGTTCTTTAAGGCAAAAAAATCCACAGATTACGGCAAAAAGAAAACTTAATTTCTTTGTACATTCATTTGGTAAAATCTACGGGAAACAATTTCAAAAGCAGTCAGATTTTTTACAATATTGCAAGGACTGCGGATTTCAACTGCAGGATGATTTTAAAATATGTTATTCTTTAGAAGAAATAGAAAGTTTTATGAATGTAATGATAAATAAAAGAGATTTGCTTTCTTATGAGATTGACGGACTTGTTATTAAGGTCAATAGTTTGCAATCGCATCAAGAACTGGGCTATACTAATAAAAGCCCAAGATGGGCAATAGCATTCAAATTCCCTGCAAAACAAACAACAACAATATTAAACAAAATATGTGTACAAGTTGGCCGTACAGGAATAATAACACCCTCAGCAATTTTAGAGCCTGCTGCGCTTGCAGGCGTTACAATATCTCGTGCTACTCTGCATAATTTTGACGAAATTAAACGCCTTAAAATAAATGAAGGGGATACTGTTTTAATAGAACGCGCGGGCGATGTTATTCCTAAAGTGGTAAAAGTTATAAAAAAGGGAGTAACAGCTTCAAAAGATATTTTTTTTGAGCCTCCAAAGATATGCCCTTCATGCAATAGTAAAATTGTTAAAGAAAATGAAAAAGAAGTAGCGTATAGATGCATCAACCCGGAGTGTCCTGCTCAGTTTAGAAGACATTTAATACATTTTGCAGGCAGAAACGCTATGGATATTGAAGGATTTGGCGAGGCTGTCATAGATCAGCTTCTTGAAAGAGAGAGAATACAAATTCTCGCAGATATATATTACTTGTCTTATGATGACTTTATCGGGCTTGATTTATTTAAAGAAAAGAAAACCGATAAGCTTTTAGAAGCAATCGCTGTAAGTAAAAAGCGTCCTTTAAGCAAACTTTTGTTTGCCTTAGGAATACGTCATATAGGCGAAAAAGCTTCTGAAATTATCGCAAAAAAGTTTAAAAATATGAACGCTCTGTTTAATGCAAATATTGAAGATTTTACTAAAATTCATGAAATCGGAAATGTTTTAGCTGTATCTTTAAAAAATTTTTTTACAAATGAAAGCGTATATCATTTGATAGATAGCTTGATTAAAACAGGTGTAAATATGATTGAACCTGAATCGGCACAGGCTGATGATAAATTTAATAATAAAATTTTTGTTTTAACCGGAGAACTCACAAACTTTGCAAGAGAACAAGCCGTCAAAACTATAAAAGCGCTTGGCGGTAAAGTTACCGCTTCTGTAAGTAAGAAAACGGATTATATTCTTGCAGGTATAAATGCAGGCTTAAAACTTAAAAAGGCAAAAGAATTGAATGTAAAAATTATTAATGAAACAGAATTTGAAGGATTGATTTCAAAAAATAACAATAGTATATAAGTATTCCTTTATTTTAAATATTATGACGGCCGCTGTGTTGTTTACCGAATAAATTGATTTATTTATATAATTTAAAATATTATTTTTCTGGTTCTGGAGTATTTATGGGAAATTATGAAAAAGCTGTTGATATAACTTATCAAGATGAAAATGTTTTAGTTATAAACAATCCGTCTGGCGTGCTTGTTATTCCTGACCAGCACACTTATGAAAATGAAACTCTTATCGGAATACTGAAAGATCAAACAAAACATAAAAATATGAGTGGTTCATAGGATTGATCGTGATACTACCGGGATTTTGGTATTTGCAAAATCCGTAAGCTCATAAGGATATAAGTATACAGTTTGAAAAATCAAAAGTTCACAAAAAATATATTGCTTTATTGTCAGGGGTTTTAGAAGAATATGAAGGGACAATAAATAAGCCTATTCTTATCTCAGAAAGAGATGTGTCCATTGGATATGACGGGAAAAGAATCAATAACGAATTTTAAAGTTTTAAAGCGTTTTAAAAGTTATACTTTGGTTGAAGCCTTACCGCTTACCGGCAGAAGACATCAGATAAGAATACATTTTTGGAGTCTTGGGCATCCTCTTGCAATAGATAATGAATACGGAACCGCTGACCCTATACTATTGTCGTCTTTAAAGTATAATTATAAAATAAAATGTGGCGAAAATGAGAAACCGCTTATTTCAAGACTTACTCTTCATGCCGCAGCCTTAATTTAACATTGCCGGGCAGCAATGAAGAAAAAACCTTTGAAGCGCCTCTGCCAAAAGATTTTGAAATTACAAAAGAAAACTTGAGAAATACGGGAAATAATCTATCTATTCTTTTTAATCTGCCGGTTTATTGTTGTAAATTCTTCTTTTAGAACTGATACTTTATATAACTATCTGTTTTAAAAAGTTTTATTATTAATTACAGATTTGTTAACAAATATAATAAAAAGTGCAAAGTTTTGCTAAATAAGACTGTTTTCAAAAAATATTAATGATTTTTGTTTATTAATTTAGATTGTAAAAGAAATTACATTAATATGGTAAGTTGAATTCTAAGCATAATGATTTGTATAATACCCTAACTGGCAATATTTCCAGTTTTGTGTTTTGTAATGACAATGCAATAAAATGAAAATCACCAAAATAGAAAGAATACAATTCAAAAAAAATATTTTTAGAATATTTTTTGAAGATAGTGAAAATTTAATACTTTCAGCTGATACCATTGTTAAATTCGGTTTAAAAATAGGACTTAACATTTCGCAAGATATATATAAAGAGGTTATATCTCATAATACGTTAAACAGAGTAGTTTGCGACACATTAATTTTATTGTCAAAAAGATCATATAGCGTCAAAAATTTGCAAACAAAGCTTATTCAAAGAGGTTATGAATCTCAAAAGGTGGATGAAGCTGTTAAAAGACTTGAAGAATTAAATTATATCAATGATGAAAAATTTGCAAAAACTTATGCGGTTTATTTATCGGAAAAAGGTAAAGGAGAGTTTGCTATAAAAGCTGAGCTTGAAAAACAAGGCGTAGAAAGAAATTTAATAAAAGACGTTATGGCAAAAATTAAAACTGATATAGATCCTTATGAACAAATTGCTAAATTATTAAAAGTTAAATTTAAAAATTTTAATGGTGAAAATAAAAATGAAGCAAGAAGAGCGTTATCGTTTTTTTTAAGAAGAGGCTTTTCTTATGAAAGTATAGTAAAAGTCTTTAGAGCCTGTATTAAAGAAATGGAAGATATTTCTATTGAATAAAAGGGAGAATTATATGCCGACAGCATTGCTTAGTGTTGCAGATAAAACCGGTATCATCGATTTTGCAAAAGATTTGAAATCTTTAAACTGGAACATAATATCCAGCGGCGGGACTGCAAAACCTCTAAAAGAAAATTTTATCGAATGTCAGGAAATATCTGAAATTACCGAGTTTCCTGAAATTTTAGACGGCAGAGTAAAAACCTTAAATCCTAAAATACACGGCGGAATTCTTGCAGTAAGAAATAACCCCGAACATATTAAGCAGTTAAAATATCATGAAATAGGAGTAATAGACATAGTGGCTGTGAGTTTGTATCCTTTTGAAAAAACCGTAAGCAAGATACCGAAACCGTCAGATAAAAAAATAGACCAAAATGTTATAGAAAATATAGATATAGGCGGCGTTGCTCTTTTAAGAGCCGCGGCAAAGAACTATAAAGATGTTATAGTTATATGTGATGCGAGTGATTATAATATTATAATTGAAAGTATAAAAAATAATTCTATTACAGAAGACCTTAAACTTAGTTTTGCGGCAAAAGCTTTCCAACATACTGCGTATTACGATTCTTTAATTGCGACCTATTTAACATGTGAAAAATTTCCTGTACAAATAGCAATACCGCTTAGAAAGGTTTCGGAATTAAGATACGGCGAAAATCCGCACCAGGAAGCCGCTCTATATTCTAACGGAGCAGCAAAATGTAAACCTGTTGTAGTATCTGCTAAACAGCTTAATGGCAAAAAATTGTCTTATAATAACTATATTGATTTAGAATCGGCATGGCATTTGGTACACGAATTTGATGATCCGGCATGCGCGATTGTAAAACATAATAATCCTTGCGGCTGCGCTGAAAGTATGGATATAAAGGACGCCTATTTAAAAGCTTTATCATGCGATCCAGTAAGTGCTTTTGGCGGAATAATAGCGTTTAATAATCCCGTTGAAGAAAATACTGCTTATGAAATAAGCAGACTATTTGTAGAGTGTATTATAGCTCCCGGTTATTCTAAAGATGCATTGGATATTCTTATGCAGAAAAAAAATATCAGAATTTTAATACAGGAAATTCCGTATAAAAAAGAAGAACAATCTATTGAGTACAGAATAATGTCTTGTGGTATGCTTGCACAGGATAAAGACAATCAGCTTTTAACAGATATAAAATTTATGACAAAACGCCATCCTACAAAAGAAGAAACCATATCTTTAGATTTTGCATGGAAAGTTTCAAAGCATGTTAAGTCAAATGCTGTAATCCTTGCAAGAGGCAGTCAGATTGTAGGTATAGGCGCAGGACAGATGAGTCGTATTGACTCATTAAAGATAGCAGTTGAAAAAATGAAAAGTGTTAAACACGGGTTGGATGAAAAATTATACCCGCTTGTTCTGGCGTCAGATGCTTTTTTTCCGTTTCCGGATGTAGTTGAAGAATCTGCTAAAGTTGGTGTTATGGCAATAGTGCAGCCCGGCGGTTCAATAAAAGATGGTGAATCAATTCAAGCTGCAGATGAAAAAAACATAGCGATGATTTCTACCGGTATGAGACATTTCAAGCATTAATTCGCTACTATTGTTTTATGTTAAAAATTGTGATTTTTAACCGTTAAGGATATATGGTCGGTCTATAAAAAAATGAAACAGCCAAAAAAGAAAATCAATATTGCAGATATAACGGCTTTAGAAAAAAATTTTAAATTTAAAGGTCTTAATACGGTATGTCAAAGCGCAAAATGTCCTAATATAGGAGAATGTTTTAAAAAAAGAACCGCTACTTTTTTAATATTAGGCAGGTATTGCACAAGGGGTTGTGATTTTTGTGCTGTAGAAAAATATAACCCTGAAGTTGTAGATATAAATGAACCGTATAAAATTGCAGAAACAATTAAAGAACTTGGTCTTTCGTACAGCGTTATAACTTCGGTTACAAGAGATGATTTGACTGACGGAGGAGCAAAACATTTTGCAAAAACTGTTAATGCGATAAAAATCGTTCTGCCTGATAATAAAGTTGAGGTACTTGTTCCTGATTTTTTTGGCGATACAAAATTGATAGATGTTGTTTTAAATGCAAAACCTGATGTTTTTTCGCATAATTTAGAAACAGTTCCTGATTTATACGGTAAAGCAAGAAAAGGAGCCAGTTATAGTCGTTCTCTTTCAGTATTAAAATATGCTAAATCTGCAGGTTTTAAAGTTAAAACCGGAATAATGGTGGGACTTGGAGAAACTGAACCGCAAATTTTTGAAGTAATTAAAGATGTAAAAAATATAAATGTTGACGTTCTTACAATAGGACAGTATCTTGCTCCTACAAAGGAACATTACCCTGCAGTAAAAGAATATAATCCAGAGGAGTTTAAAGTAATAGAAAATTTTGCTGTTTCAATAGGAATAAAACAAATTATTTCCGGGAGATATGTTCGCAGCTCATATTTAGCAGAGGAAAAATTTTAGATTTATATAATAGTAGGTAAAAGTAGTATAAAACCTTAAGAGAACAAAGTTTTTAGCGCCGTATTTTTAAAGGATTTAATTATTGTTAAAGTTATATAGTTAAGCAGGGTAAGACTGGTAAATAAATTGGAATAAAAAAATAAGGAGGCTTATCTTAAATGAAAGTATTGGTTGTTAATTGCGGTTCATCTTCAGTCAAATATACTCTGTTTGAGATGGAAAATGAGAAAAAAATTGCTTGGGGTTTAGTTGAATGTGTCGGCCTTCCTGAAGCTTATTATAAAAGACAAGCGATAAATGCTAAAGAGAAGAAAGATTCTTTAAAAATTACAAGCCATATAAAAGCGGTTGAACTTATAATTGAAGATCTTTTAGATAAAGAAACAGGAAGTATTGCAAATATAAATGAAATTGCCGTTGTAGGGCACAGAATAGTCCACGGCAGCGATAAGTTTTCGGAGTCGGTTTTGCTTACTGAAGAAGTAAAAAAAGAATTAAAAGAGTGTTTTTCAATAGCTCCTTTACATAATCCGGCGAATTATGATGGTATTCTTGCTGTAGAAAAAATGCTGCCAAAAATTCCATCTGTTTTAGTTTTTGATACTGCATTTCACCAGACAATGCCTGATTATGCGTATATGTATGCCATACCGTATGAATATTACGAAAAAGATCATATAAGGAGATACGGTTTTCATGGAACTTCGCATAACTATGTTTCGCAGAGAGCAGCTTCAATACTTGGAAAACCTTTAAGCGAATTAAAATTAATTACGGCTCATCTGGGTAACGGTAGCAGTATAACCGCGATTGATAAAGGAAAAGTTATAGACACTTCTATGGGATTTACGCCGCTGCCGGGGGTTGTAATGGGGACAAGGTGCGGTGATATAGATCCGGCAATTATTTATTATATTTTAAACAAATATCCTCAATATAAAGATGGAGACAATTTAAATACTTTGATGAATAAAAAAAGCGGATTACTTGGTATATCTGGACTTTCTGCCGATGTAAGAACTATTGTTAAAGCGACTGAGACGGGTAATAAAAAAGCGAAACTTGCTTTTGAAATGCTTTGTTACAGTGTTAAAAAATATATAAGTGCGTATTATGGGATACTAAATGGTATTGATGGTTTAGTTTTTACGGCAGGTATAGGAGAAAATTCTGCTTCTATTAGAGAATTAATATGTAAAAATTTACATGCTTTAGGAATTGAAATAGATATAAATAAAAATAATATAACATCAAACGAAGAGAGGTTTATTTCAACTCAAGAATCTAAAGTAAAAGTTATGATAATTCCAACAAATGAAGAGTTAATGATTGCAAGAGAGTCAAAGCTTTGTTTGCTGTCCGCAGAAAAAGTATAATAAACAGTAAGTTTTAATTTTGACAAATACATTATAAAACTTATAATCTAAAGAATTTTTATGAATGAATTAATTTTAAGTTTATCTGATTTTTTAAAAAGGCACTATTGAAGTTAAAATAGACAAATACAAAGGCAGTATAAATTATTGCAAGTATGATATTTTGGCAGTGTTTAAAGCTGATAAAATATCTGACAATGATATACACCATTCAAGGAGATATAAAAGGTTTGATTTATCTTGAGTGTTCTCGGTGTCTTTAGCGTTTACGGACACAATATAGAAATTGCTGTAAACGCCAATATGAATGTTTAACGGTAAGGTTGATGTTTGTTAATGAAGAGGTATGGCCGCTTGCTGATACTTGAAATGCCTGATAAACCATTATGCAGCAAAGGCTGTTTAGGTATATATAAAGTTTGTGGCAGACGCAATAAAGAGAATGATTCCTGTTATTGTTATGACGGTATATGATAATATTGTAAAAGAAAGACGGAAAGACATACTAAATATCGGAGGAAATAAAAGTGCCAAATCCAAAAAGAAAACATACCCCTCATCGTAGGGATTGCAGAAGATCAGCGAATTCAAAACTTGATATGCCGAATTTAAGCAAGTGTTCAAACTGCGGTGCAGTGAAATTGCCGCATAAAATATGCCATGAATGCGGTTTTTATAATGGAAAGCTTATTATGCCTAAAAAAGTAAAAAAATCTGCTGAGTCAGTTGAGTCAAGCGATAAAAGAGGCTCCATAAATAATGATAATCGCAGTTGATGCAATGGGCGGAGATTTTGCGCCTGAGGCAACAGTTGAAGGTGCAATTCTTGCTGATAAAGCATCTAAACATAAAATTCTGCTTGTAGGTCCAGAAAAGCTTATAGCAAAAGAACTCTTAAAACACAGCAAGCGTTGTGACATTATGTTGCTTAATATTGAAATAGTAAACGCAACGGAAGTTATTGCGATGGATGAACATCCTGCAAAAGCCGTGAGACAAAAAAAAGATTCTTCTTTGTCTATCTGCGCAAAGCTTGTAGCGGAAGGAAAAGCGGATGCTTTTGTTTCTATGGGTAACTCAGGAGCAGCTATGGCGGCTGCGCTTTTTTGTTTAAAAAGAATAGAAGGTGTTATAAGACCTGCAATTGCAATGCCTTTTCCTACTATTGACGGTCATTGTACCATTGCCGATATGGGTGCAAATGTAGACTGTAAGCCCGAGCAGCTTCTTCAATTTGGAATAATGGCAAGCTTATTTAGTGAAAAAGTTATCGGTATAGAAAAACCAAGAGTAGGGTTGGTTTCAATTGGCGAAGAGCCCACTAAAGGAAATGAACTTACTTTAGCGGCTTTCAATCTTTTAAAAAAAGCAGATATAAATTTTATAGGCAATGTTGAGGGGATAGATATCCCCAAAGCTAAAGCCGATGTAGTTATATGCGATGGATTTGTAGGTAATGTGATATTAAAGTTCGGTGAAGGACTTGCTGAAATGATGCTTAAACTTGTAAAGAAAGAATTAAAACAGCATCCTA
Organism: Endomicrobium sp.; assembly: GCA_031290155.1. GTDB lineage: Bacteria > Elusimicrobiota > Endomicrobiia > Endomicrobiales > Endomicrobiaceae > Endomicrobiellum. The sequence goes on from JAITOB010000008.1 coordinate 20,565, forward strand.
TAGCGTGGGCGTCTCTTCCTTTCTTGTGGTTTGCAATAAAAGATTTAAGGAATAAAGTTGATTACAGCGAGTTCGGTGGAGCGCCGCTTTTGGGCATTAACGGTGTATGTATAATAGGACACGGAAGTTCAAACAGTAAAGCGGTTAAGAATGCAATTCTTGCCGGAGCAAGAGCTGTAAAACATAATCTTACAGTTGAAATTAAAGAAGCAATAGCGAGCTACAATAATAAGGTTATATAAAAATGGATAAAAAGGTTGGGGTAAAAATTTTAGGCACCGGTTCATATTTTCCCAAAAAAATTCTCACAAACGCGGATTTGGAAAAGACGGTTGATACTTCTGATGAATGGATAAGCGCTAGAACAGGCATTAGAGAAAGGAGAATATCGGAAAATAACGAACCGACTTCCGAACTTGCGTATAAAGCTTCTATTGATGCTTTAGAGTCTGCAGGTATTAAATCTGAACAGATAGATTTAATACTAGTTGCAACGACTACTCCTGATATGTTATGCCCGTCAACTGCATGTTTTTTGCAGATGAAGCTGGGGCTTACTTTTGCGCCTGCATTTGATATATCTGCTGCATGCAGCGGTTTTATTTACGGAATTTCGGTAGCAAAGGCGTTTATTGAATCTGGATTATATAAAACGATTTTATTGGTCGGAGCAGAAGAACTTTCAAAAGTTACAGACTGGACAGATAGAAGCACTTGTGTTTTATTCGGTGACGGGGCTGGAGCAATGATTTTATCAGTTTCACAAGAAAATGACGATGTTTTATCTGTAGTCCTTGGAGCAAATGGGTTGTATTCAGATTTACTTTTTTTACCGGCCGGCGGAACAGCGCATCCTGCAACAACAGAGACTGTGAATAAAAAAATGCATACAATAAAAATGCGCGGCAGAGAAGTTTTTAAAGTCGCTGTGTCGAAAATGGCGCTTGCTGCTGTAAAAGCGCTTGAACTTTCTGGAAAAAAACGTAAAGATATCAAGCTTTTTATTCCACATCAGGCAAATATGAGAATTATTGAGGCGGTTGCAAAAAAAATGGGTATACCTATGGATAAAATTTTTGTCAATATTCATAAAACAGGAAATATTTCAACTGCAACTACGATTACGGCGCTTGATGAAGCTGTTAAAACTGGTAAACTGCAGAAAGGCGATCTTGTAGAATTGGTTGCATTTGGCGGCGGTTTTACTTGGGGCGCTACAGTTATAAGGGTATAAAAATGTCAAAAATAGCATTAATGTTCCCAGGTCAAGGCGCCCAAACAGTTGGAATGGGAAAAGATATTTATTATAAATATTCTAAAGCTAAAGAAATAATAGATTCGGCGGGAAATGACCTTAAAGGTATTATTTTTGAGGGACCGGAAGAAACATTAAAACTTACTAAATATATACAACCGGCAATATTTACAGTTAGTATTGCTGCTTTTGAAGCTTTTAAAGAATCTTATAATATTTCAAACATCGAATTTGTCGCAGCGGGACATTCTTTGGGTGAATATTCTGCTTTGTGCGCCGCTGGATTTTTTGATTTTAAAGATGGTTTGTCTATGGTCAAGGCGAGAGGAGAATTTTTTCAGAAAGCGTCTGAAAACAATCCGGGAACAATGGCTGCTATAATGGGCATGGAAAAATCTGCAGTTGAAAATGTATGCAAACAAGCATCATCGGTAGGCGTATGCGAAGCGGTTAATTTTAATTCGCCTGGACAGATAGTTATAGCCGGAACAATTTCAGCAATAAATAAAGCTGTTGAACTTGTAACATCTTTGGGGGCAAAAGCTGTTATATTGAATGTTTCGGGTCCTTTTCACTCTTCGCTTATGACGTCAGCTTCTAATAATATGGCGAAAGAACTTGAGAAATATAACTTTCATACGCCGTCTTTTGGGGTATATACAAACTGCGATGCGTCACTTACTGTAGATGTGTCCGATGTTAAGTGTAGGCTTGTAAAACAAATTAAAAGTCCTGTAAAATGGAATGAAAGCATACATAACATTGTTGCAGCAGGGTATGATCAATTTGTGGAAATAGGACCCGGAAAAGTTTTGTCGGGGCTTTTAAGAAGAATAGACAGATCAAAAAAAGCATTAAATATAGAGGATTCAATAAGTTTACGAAAAACACTGGAGGAATTAAGTAAATGAAGCTTTATGGTAAAACGGCAGTTATTACAGGTTCAGCGCAGGGAATAGGGAAAGCCATAGCTGAGATTTTTGCTTCGGAAGGAGCTAAGATTGTAATTTCAGATATAAATATAGAGTCGGCGCAGCAAACAGCTGACGCAATCAAAACACAATATGCTATAGAAGCTATAGCAGTCGCCGGAAACGTTTCAAAATTAGAAGATTGTGAAGTTTTGGTCAAAACTTCTCTTGACAAATTTAATAAAATAGATATACTAATCAACAACGCTGGAATAACAAAAGATAATTTGGTTTTAAGAATGAGTGAAGCGGAGTGGGATGCGGTTATAGCAGTTAATTTAAAAGGTGTATTTAATTGTATAAAGTCTGTAAGCAGATATATGCTTAAAAGAAGAGAAGGGAGAATAATAAATATAGCTTCTGTAGTAGGTCAAATGGGCAATGCAGGTCAAATAAATTATTCTGCGTCAAAAGGCGGCATAATTGCAGTAACAAAAACTTGTGCAAGAGAATTTGCTTCAAGAAATATTTTGGTAAATGCTATTGCTCCTGGATTTATTCGGACAGCAATGACAGATAAATTAACGGAAGAACAAAAACAAGCTATGACTTCAACAATACCGCTTGCAAGATTAGGGGAAGTTTCAGATATAGCAAAAGCATCGTTATTTTTAGCCGGCGACGATTCGGCTTATATAACGGGACAGGTTTTAGCCGTTAATGGCGGAATGTATATGTAGCAGATATATTTTATCTGTAAAAATAATATTAGAAAAATAAATAAAATGACGTAAAAAACAAAAGGAGGGACGTACAAAATGGCAGATCTTGAGGCTAGAGTAAAAGAAATTATTGTTGAACAGTTAGGCGTGGATCCAGCTGAAGTAGCGGTCGGTGCATCGTTTGTTAATGACTTGGGTGCAGACTCTTTGGATACAGTAGAGCTTGTTATGGCATTTGAAGAAGAATTTGGAATTGAAATTCCAGATGAAGAAGCAGAAAAAATCCAGACTGTTGAAAATGCAGTAGAATATATTAAAACTCACGCTGCAAAATAAGGTATTAAGATGAATAAAAGAATCGCTATAACCGGTATAGGTGTTGTTACGCCTATCGGTATAGGCAATATTGCATTTACTAAAGCTTTAAAAGAAGGCAAATCAGGTGTTTCTATAATTGAATCATTTGATACAAATGCATATTCCACAAAATTTGCTGCTGTTATTAAAAACTTTTACCCCGAACAATTTATTGATAAGAAGAAATTAAAAAGAATGGCAAGGTTTACGCAGCTTGGATTTGCCGCGACAAAACTGGCTATCGAAGATTCAGCTCTTGATCTTTCAAAAGAGGATTTGTCAAGAATCGGTGTTATAACTGGAACCGGTATAGGCGGTTTAGATGTAATTGAAGAAGAAGAACAGACTCTTTTAACAAAAGGCCCAAGAAGGGTGAGTCCTTTTTTAATTCCCATGATAATTACAAATATACTACCGGGAGAAATAGCTATTAATTATGGTTTTACAGGACCAAATTATGCGATTGCAAGCGCATGTGCATCTTCTAACCATGCTATGGGAGATGCTTTGGGTTTGCTTCGTGGCGGCGATGTAGATATAGTTGTTACAGGGGGCGCGGAGGGTGCAATTGTTCCTTTAGGTCTCGCTGGTTTTTGTTCAATTAAAGCTCTCTCCCAGAGAAATAATGAACCGCAAAAAGCCTCAAGACCTTTTGATAAAAATCGTGATGGTTTTGTTATGGGTGAAGGCGCAGGTATAATTGTGCTTGAGACTTTAGAACATGCGTTAAACAGAGGTGCAAAAATATATGCAGAATTTGCAGGGTATGGCGCGTCTAATGATGCTTATCATATTACTGCTCCTGAACCGGAAGGCAAAGCCGCTGGTTTTGCTATGGAAAAAGCAATAACCGATGCAGGTATTTCTAAAGAAGAAGTTGATTATATCAACGCACACGGTACGTCAACTATTTTAAATGATAAAACAGAAACCTTTGTAATAAAAAAAGTTTTTGGAGAAAGAGCATACAAGATTCCGATTTCATCAACAAAATCAATGACCGGACATCTTTTAGGCGGTGCCGCTGTTGTAGAACTTGCTGCAACGCTTCTTACAATGCGGGAAGGATTTATACATCCTACGATAAATTATGAAACGCCTGATCCAGACTGTGATTTGGATTATGTTCCAAATGCCGCAAGAATAAAGCAGATTAATTGTGCTCTTTCAAATTCTTTAGGCTTTGGTGGGCATAACGCGACTATTGTAATAAAAAGATATGTTAAATAAAAATCATAAAAAATTTCAAAATTATTAAATTCATATTTAATAATTTTGAAATTTTAAAAACGGCTTTAACTCATAAATCCTATGCAGCTGAAACTGGCATAAAAGATTATAACGAGCGAAGGGAAATTATCTAAGATTAAAGCGCAGAATTGTTTCATCGTCTAATTTAAGCGGCTGGGCTAAAGAGATAGGCTTAGGCAGTTATATATTGTTAGGAGAAGGTGAGAACACAAAAGAAGCGGGAGAGAGGAAGAGTTTGCTGTGTGATGTCTTTGAAGCTGTTACTGGAGGAATATATTTAGACGACGGGTTTGAAAATGCAAAAAAATTTATTTTAAAATTTTTTTAAAAAAGAAATAATAGTTACAGACTATAAAAGTAATTTACATGAAATTGTTCAGTCTGTCTATGGAGAGATTTCCGAATATAGAATAATAAGAGAATTTGGCCTGGCCATAATAAAAAATTTGATGTGTTGTATATAAACAGTAAATTTTCGGTACAGGCACAGGCAATTCAAAAAAGGAAGCCCGGCGGTCCGCTGCTAGACAAGCGATCAAAAATATAAATCATCTAGCGGATTTTATTACTAAAAGAGGAGTTTTATGGTAATGGATTATATGTTATCCGAAGAAGAGAAAATAATAATTGAAACCGCAAGAACTATTGCGGTTGAGAAAGTAAAACCAATAAGAGAACAATATGATGAAGAAGAAAGATTTCCTTGGGAAATTATGAAAGAATTTGCTCAGGCTGATTTGTGCGGAGTGTATATTCCTGAAGAATACGGCGGTTTTGGCAAAGGTATTATGGGACTTGTACTCGTCGTTGAAGAACTTTGTAAAATTGATGGAGCAATTGCTTTGTCTCTTGCTGCAACAGCTCTAGGGACTCTGCCTATTCTTACAACTGGCAGTGAACAACATAAGAAAAAATATTTGCCTGGTATTGCATCCGGTAAAAATCTAGCTGCTTTCGGTTTAACTGAAGCAGGGGCAGGTTCAGATGCTACTGGTATGACTACAACTGCAGTTAAAGACGGCGATTATTATGTATTAAACGGAACAAAATGTTTTATAACTAACGGCGGAGAAGCCCAGGTATATACCATTTTTGCAAAAACAAATCCTGCCAGAGGAGCAAGAGGAATTTCGTGCTTTATAATAGAAAAAGGTACTTCTGGTTTTGATTTCGGTAAAAAAGAAAAAAAGATGGGTATTAAAGCGTCTTCTACAAGAGAGCTTGTATTTAATAATTGTAGGATACATAAAGACCAGCTGCTCGGGAAAGAGGGACACGGCTTAATGATAGCTCAGGCTACGTTGGACAATTCTCGTCCCGGTGTTGCAGCTCAGGCGCTTGGAATTGCAGCGGGAGCTTTAGATGAAGCTGTTGAATACGCAAGAAAAAGAGTTCAGTTTGGACAGCCGATAGCTTCTTTTCAGGCAATACGGCATATGCTTGCAGATATGGCAACTGAAGTTGAAGCTGCAAGAGCATTACTTTATGCTTCTGCAAGAATGATTGACTCTGGCGGTGAAAAACGTACAAGTAAAGAATCTGCAATGGCAAAACTTTTCTGCTCGGAAGCGGCAATGAAAGTTACTACAAAAGCGGTACAGATATTCGGCGGATACGGGTATATGAGAGAATATCCTGTAGAAAAAATGATGAGAGATGCAAAAATAACTACTCTCTATGAAGGGACGAGCCAGATTCAAAAAAATGAAATTGCTCTTAATCTTATCAAAGAGTCGGCAGCAAGATCTAAATAACTTTTATTTTTTGAATCTATATTATAAGTGTGTCCTGACTCATTTATTTTTTTCATGTAAATACTTTGCTACAATGCCCCCCCTAAACCCAAATTATTTTTCAAAATAATTTTGTGTACTGTTGTTATAAAATTATATTTAAAAAAACGTTTAAAAAATAAGGAAGTGTTTAAAAATATGAATATTATTGTATGTATTAAGCAAGTGCCTAACACAACAAATGTTCAAATTGATTATGAAACAGGAAGGCTTAAAAGAGAGGGAGTAGAATCTATAATTAATCCTTTTGATGAATACGCTATAGAAGAAGGGGTAAGGATTAAAGAAAGCGGCGGGAAAGTTACAGTTATTACAATGGGGCCTCCGCAAGCAGAGTCTGTTTTAAGAGAAGCTATTTCAAAAGGGGCGGACGAAGCTGTTTTAGTAAGTGATAAAGCTTTTGGAGGCGCAGATACTTTGGCAACTGCTTATACTTTATCCTTAGCAATAAAATCTATTGGCAATTATCATATCATTATTTGCGGAAAACAAGCATCGGACGGTGATACCGGACAGGTCGGACCGGGAATTGCAGAAATGCTTAGCATACCGCATATATCTTATGTAAAAAAAATAGAATCAATAGATGACAAATTAATAAAAGTTGAAAGAATGATGGAAGACGGCTATGATTTGATAGAAAGTCCAATTCCAGTTCTTTTAACAGTGGTTAAAGAAATAAATGTACCTAGAATTGCGTCTCTTAAAGGTAAATTGACTGCAAAAAAAGCTGTTATTAAAATTCTTGATGCCAAAACTATAGATGCCGATATCACAAAAATAGGTCTTAACGGATCTCCTACGCATGTTATGAAAATATTTGTGCCGCCAAAGAGAACCGGCGGAGAAAAATTTAACGGCACAGCGCAGGAAGCTGCCGCTTCTTTAGTTAAAAAATTGGTAGACACAGGGATTATATAAAAATAAAGCAAAGAGTATTTGACATTTAGAGATTTTTAGTAAAATTATTTTACTGTTACAACGATGAATTTTATTTGAGGGTTATTTGAAGTGGCAAATAATATGAAAGTATTGGCTGATAAATGCGTTGGATGTAAAATGTGTGAAAATACATGCCCTTTCGGTGCAATTTCAATTGTTGAGAGACCGGAACATCCTAAAAAATTTAAATTTGCAGTTATAGATTTAAATAGGTGTACATATTGCGGAGCTTGTATACAAGCTTGCAAATTTAATGCTTTGGAACTTAAAAAAGATCCGCCACAGACTGGGATTAATAAAAATTTATACAGAGGCGTATGGGTTTATGCAGAGCAAAGACACGGTGATATAGCTAATGTAGTGTATGAACTTTTAAATGAGGGGAAAAGTCTTGCAAAAAAACTGGAGACTTCTCTAAGCGCGGTTTTAATAGGCGATAATGTTAAATCAAAAATTCAAGGTTTAATAAATAGAGGCGCAGATAAGGTGTATGTTTGCGATGATCCTATTTTTGTTGAGTTTCAGGATGATTCTTACAGCGATGTTTTAATGCAGCTTATAGAAAGTGAGAAACCTGAAATTATTCTTATGGGGGCTACAAATATAGGCCGCTCATTTGCTTCAAGAGTCGCGGCAAAAGTTAATACGGGGCTTACGGCAGATTGTATTTTTTTAGAAGTAGATATTGAAACAAGGAATCTGCTTCAGACAAGGCCGGCGTTTGGCGGGAACATTATGGCAACTATTTTAACGCCAAATCATCGTCCACAAATAGCTACGGTAAGACATAAAGTTTTTAAAGGGGCAAAAATTACAGAAGGTAGAAAAGGTGAGATTGTAGAATATAAACCCGATGTGCGAACTTTGCTAAATAGAACAAGATTTTTGGGGTTTATAAAAGATATAAACACTGTTATAAATATTGCTGATGCGGATGTTATTGTATCAGGAGGCAGAGGGCTAGGAGGTTCGGAAGGTTTTAAACTTATTAAAGAGCTTGCGCAGATACTTGACGGAGCAGTAGGAGCTTCAAGAGCCACAGTTGATGCCGATTGGATTTCTTATTCGCATCAGATAGGGCAGACAGGTAAGACAGTTGCTCCAAAAGTTTATATTGCCTGTGGAATTTCTGGTCAAATCCATCATATGGTAGGTATGAATTCTTCTGATATTATTATTGCAATAAATAAAGATGCGGCATGCCCTATGATGCAGTCTGCAACTTATGCTTTGGAAGGAGATTTGTATGAAATTGTCCCCAGTATAATAAAAGAAATAAAATCTTTAAGATGTTGTTAATTAATATTCGCAGTATAAAAGTTTTTTATTATTGTTGTAAAGGAGTGAGATTATAGGGTATTCCGTTGGCGTAAAGAACTCGGTTACGGGTTTTCGTGAGACTGCGATAGTGTCAAGGATGTGTTTAGTGGAGTAAAGAAGCAAAGATGACACCTACAGTTGATAGCAATAATTGTGTTGAATGCAATTGTGTCTTATAGTTGTCTTGCCGTATCCGGGGAAGGTTTTGAAGAATTAGTTAATTCAATAAATAGTGAGATTATTAAAATAAAAAAAAGTTAACATTACAGGTACTTCATATTTGTGCAGGTATATTATTTCGCAGTTTTCTATATATTCCAATCCAAATATTCCTGCGATATGCTTTTTAATTAATAAAAATATTATACAGAGACTAAATCTCGGGTTAATGAAGCTAACAGCGGTGTTGGCGTACGAAAAAAATGGCAGATTTTAATGAAATGCTAGAATTTAGAGATATTGTAATTAAAAGCGCGGCTGTAGCAAGCAGTGAAAAAAAAGAAACATTTGACAGATATGTAAATTTCTTTCTTGAAAGACTTGTTTATGTATGTGCATTTTTTAAAAATAAAATAATCGTATATCCACAACTATTTTCTCAAATGATGATAAACATTATTGAACGATATAATTTAAATATTCGTTGGTTGCCTTATAATTTTATAGTAGCAATATATTAGATATATAATGAAGAAATAATATCGCTTTTAAAAACAACAGCTTTAAAAATTATTTTTTTGTAGCAGATAAATATGGTAAATATATCTACAAAAATGTTGGAATTTTAGAAATTGCCAGCGCAGGGTCATATGTTGTTGATCCAAAAGTTTGGGAATTGTTGTTAAAAGTTATGGAAAGCAGAGGAAATCGTTGAAAAAGAATATATGGGGAACTACATATCTTTCAGTAAGATATCCGTTAATAATACAAAATGGAGTTAAAGGAGTAATAAGGACTTGGGTTGATATTTGCAAATTAAAAAAGTGTATAACAGTTAAAATTTGGAAATAAGCTGTATAAAAATAATAAAATTCATTGATATTCGTTCGCCATTAGTTGCTTTGTCTATGCTTATTAAATCCTGTAAAAATCTATCAATAAGGGAAAATAAGTTATTAAAAATAACATAACAAACATAGAGCGTATTGCAGATGATTTACTTAAAGAAATAACAATGTAAATATATTAAAATATACATAAATGATATTCCTGTACCTTTTTGGAATAAAAAATAACATACAACACAAAAATAATATAAAAGCTGCTTAAATTATATCATTATAAGCTGGTGTTATTTGTAAAATCGATTGGATAATTGTGCAAGATTTCTAAAAAAGAAGAAAATAAATTTAAGCAGGAATATTATGAAGGTCTGATAGTAATTATTAAACAGGATAACCGTATGTTTATATTACTATAAAGCGGCATGTTTAAATGATATTGGATTTTGTTATAAAAGGGAGCCTGAAAATGCCAAAAACAAAAGAGAAGTATCTGAACAATTTTGAAACATTTGTAGTTGATAGTCTCAAAACTTTAAAATTGCTTATTCAGCGTGTGAAAGAGGCACAAACTATCTATTCAACGTTTAGTCAGGGGCAAATTGATTTTGTTTTTAAAGCTGCAGCAGTTGCAGCCAACCGTGCAAGAATTTCGCTTGCTAAAATGGCTGTTGAAGAAACGGATATGGGTATCGTTGAAGATAAAATTATTAAAAATCATTTTGCTTCCGAGTATATTTATAATAAGCACAAAAATGCAAAAACATGCGGAATTATCAGCGAAGATAAGTCAAACGGGATTAAAATTCTTGCTGACCCCATAGGTGTTATTGCTGGTATAATTCCTATGACAAATCCTACGTCTACTGCAATTTTTAAGTCATTAATTTCTTTAAAAACAAGAAATGGCATAATTTTTTCTCCTCATCCCAGAGCTAAAAAATCTACGATAGCGGCGGCTAAGATTGTACTCGACGCGGCTATTAAAGCCGGTGCTCCGGCGGATATAATAGGCTGGATTGACGTTCCATCATTGGAATTGACTAATTTTCTTATGACGCATAAAGATATAGCTACAATTCTTGCAACAGGCGGACACGGAATGGTAAAAGCGGCTTATTCTTCGGGGAAACCTGCTCTCGGCGTGGGTGCAGGGAATACTCCTGCTATAATTGATGAAACTGCTGATATTCAAATGGCGGTTTCTTCAATTCTTATATCAAAAACTTTTGATAATGGGATGATTTGCGCATCCGAGCAGTCAATAATAATAGTTAATGATATTTATGATGCGGTTCTTAAAGAATTGAAACTTCGCGGAACGCATATTTTGAGTAAACAGGAAAAAGCAAAGATAGCAGATACAATAATCATTGACGGTAAACTTAATGCTTCAATTGTTGGTCAGAATGCCTGTAAAATAGCTAATGTGGCAGGAGTTAAAGTACCTTTGGATACTAAAGTTATTGCGGGCGAAGTTTATAAAATAGGTGTAGAAGAAGCATTTTCATATGAAAAATTATCGCCGATAATTGCGATTTATAGAGCTAAAAATTTTGAAGATGCAGTTGAAAAAGCTTATCAGCTTGTAGAATTTGGCGGTGGTGGCCACACTTCAGTGCTTTATACTGATGAAAGAAAGCAAGATAGAATTAATATGTTTGCAAATAAATTACATACCGGGCGGATTCTAATTAATACCCCATCGTCACAGGGAGCAATCGGCGATTTGTACAATTTTAAATTAGAGCCGTCATTGACGCTTGGATGTGGTTCTTGGGGGGGGAATTCTGTGAGTGAAAACATTGGCGTAAAACATTTGTTAAACTATAAAACAGTTGCGGCAAGACGAGAGAATATGCTTTGGTTTAAAGTTCCTTCAAAAATTTATTTTAAAAGAGGAGCTACAGATTTAGCGTTGCGTGAGTTGCAAGGTAAAAAGCGTGCGTTTATAATTACTGATAGATTCTTATTTGATTCGGGCGCAATTTATAATATTATAAAAGTATTGGAAGAAATTAATATAGATTATCAGATATTTTTTGATGTTGAGCCTGACCCAGCAATTTCAACAATAAATGAAGCGTTATTAATGCTTAGAACTTATGAACCTGATATTATCATTGCGTTTGGAGGAGGTTCTCCGATTGATGCAGCAAAAATTATGTGGCTGATGTATGAGTATCCTGAAACTAATTTTGAAGATATTGCTATGAGGTTTATGGATATAAGAAAAAGAATATGTGAAATTCCCAAATTAGGCAAAAAGGTGCAATTGATTGCAATCCCAACTACTTCCGGCACAGGGTCTGAAGTAACCCCTTTTGCAGTAATTACTGGTGGAAATGCACATATCAAATACCCTATTGCAGATTACGAACTAACCCCGAGCATGGCAATTATCGATCCTAATTTTGTTGATTCTATGCCAAAAGGATTGTGCGCAGCGTCTGGTATTGACGCTTTAACTCATGCCATTGAGGCTTATGTGTCTGTACTTTCTACAAATTTTACAAATTCTCCTGCATTAGAGGCGGCGAAATTGATATTTAGATATCTTCCGCGCTCTTACGCTGGAGGCAAAGAAGATCCTATTGCAAGAGAAAAAATTCATTATGCTTCTACTCTTGCCGGTATGGCTTTTGCTAATGCATTTTTAGGTTTGTGTCATTCGATGGCGCATAAACTTGGCCCAGCGTTTAAAATACCTCATGGTATTGCAAACGCTTTGCTTATTAATCAAGTAATTTGCTACAATGCCACAGATTGTCCAAGAAAACAAGCCGTATTTCCTCAGTATAAATTTCCAAATGCTAAAGCAAAATATGGACAGATTGCAGATGAATTAGGTTTTGGCGGCAAAAATGACGATGAAAAAGTCAATCTGTTAATTAATGCTATAACACAGTTAAAAAAAGACCTTCAAATTCCTCTTTCAATAAAAGATGCGGGAGTTTCTGAAAAAGATTTTTATAATAAGTTAGACGAATTGGTTGAAATGGCATTTGATGATCAGTGCACAGGAGCAAACCCCGTATATCCGTTAATGGAAGATATTAAACAGATTTTAATTAAAGCTTATAAAGGAGAAATCTAAATAATTCTCGAATATTTTTTATTTTATAGATTTGTAAAAATGAAAAATTGCGTAAAATAAAAATATAGGAACGAGATTAGAATATGAAAAATGCTAATCAAGAAATACCTTTAAAAAAGAAATTCTAAAAAGAATTATAAAAGCGTTTTTTTCTGATAATTTTAAAGAAAATACAAGGCTTATATCGTTTGACATGCGGCCTAAAGGTTCTGATGTTTTATACCGGTGTTGTATTTATAAAGAGCGTGTGATTCTTAAAGATCGAATTATAACGGGTTTAGGATTTCCTATAGAAGGTGACGATGAAACAGTTGATTTGTCAAAATATGCGTAAAAGTTCTCGTAAAAAACCTGAGAATAATCCTCTTACGGTTGTTAAAACTGCCTGTAAAGGTTGTGTGCCAACAGAATATATGTAACCGATTTGTGTCAAGGATGTGTGTCAAAGCCGTGTTTAAATGTTTGTAAATTTGAGGCAATAAGAATAGTTAACGGAAAATTTGCAATTGACGGCAGCAAATGTAAAAGCTGTAAAATGTGTATTCTTGCATGTCCGTATAATGCTATTGTTAAAATAGCCGTGTCTTGTGAAGACGCTTGTCCTGTTGGCGCAATTAAAAAAAGCAAGCGCTAATGCAAAATAGATTATAATATTTGTATATACTGCGGTAAATGCGTAATGAGCTGTTCGTTTGGAGCTGTTCATGAAAAAAGCCAGACAATTGATGTTTTAAAGAATATTGTTTCAGGGGAAAAAGTTATTGCTTTAATTGCTCCGTCAATTGTAGGACAATTTCAAGGAAGTGTTTATCAGTTTAAGTCTGCACAATGATAAAAGCCTGTTTTTCGGATGTGTATGAGGTTGCACAAGGTGCTGATCAACCACAAGACATAAAGCGATAGAATTTGAGGAAGGGATAAACTCAGGTGCGCTTTTTGTGACGACTTCCTGTTGTGCGAGCTACAATCAGTTTATAAAAACGCATTTGCCTGAAATAAAAACATTTGTATCAAGTACGCAAACCCCTCTTTACTATATTGCACAAAAAGTTAAAAATAAAAATCCTGATGCTACAACTGTTTTTATAAGCCCTTGCGTTGCAAAAAAATTGAAGCGTACAGCCAATAACAATATTAATTATGTAATAAATTACGAAGAACTCGGAGCATTGTTTATCGTAAAAAACATTAATATACAGGATTGTGAGGAAAAATTTGATATTGAAAGTTCAATACAAGGACGCGGTTTTGGCGTTACGGGCGGAGTAGCAGGCGCCGTGGCGAAAATTCTTGAAAGTAAAGATTTAGTAAAATCATGTATGATTAACGGTTTAAATAAAGAAACAGTAAAACAGTTGAAAAATACCTCGCGAGCAAAAAGTGTACAGGAGGCAATCTAGTTGAAGTAATGGGCTGTGAAGGAGGCTGCATCTGCGGTAATGCAACCGTTTTGTATACCGCAAATTTCTAAAAAGCCATAAAAATTTTATTGGAACGAAGTAAAAATATAATTGAATAATTGTTTTAAATAAGAAAAATAAAATAGTTTTTTATTGTAGGATTGATTCTAAATTAGTTGTATTTTATAGTACGATATGAGATTTTTAAACAGTTTGCGCTTTGTAAAAGCGTATGTCGGGCTGGATTTTAGGGATTATTTTGTTAGTTTAGCGATCTATCTTGGAGGGTATGTGTCAAGAGTTTTAGTAACAGGCGCAAATGGTTTTGTAGGAAGCCATATTGTAGAAATGCTGCTTGAGAAAGAACATCATGTCGTATGCGCTTTAAGAGAAAAATCAAATTTAAGATGGATACAAAATTTGCCTGTAGAATATAGGTACGGTTGTTTTAATGATAATAAATTTTTAGAAACAATCGTTAAAGATGTTGATGTAGTTATTCACTGTGCGGGTGTTGTACGCGCCATGACTAAAGATGAATATTTTAAAATAAATGTCAAAAACACTAAAAATTTGTGCGAATCAATTCTAAAAGTAAATTTAATTCTAAAAAAATTTATATTTATTTCTTCACAGGCGGCTATGGGGCCGTCGCTTTCTAGTAGTATTAGAAGAATTCCTGATAAAGAGAATCCCGTTTCGGATTACGGCTCAAGTAAACTTGCTGCAGAATCAGAGATTAAACAAATTCTTTGCGGAAAAGTGCCGTACACAATTTTAAGGCCTGCCGCGGTTTACGGTCCAAGAGATAAAGATATTTTTATATTTTTTAATTTAGTACACAGACATTTTAGACTGGTAACTACAACAAAAAGATTATTGCAGCTTGTATTTGTAAAAGATGTGGCAAAAGCCGTAACAGCATGCTTAGAAAATGAAAAAACTAACAATAACGTATACTATCTTGCTGATTCTACCGCGCATACATGGTCTGAGATAGGCAAAATTATAGCATCTTCTATTGGTATAAAGACAGTTCCCTTGGTTGTGCCTGATGTTATGTTTAAATTTGCAGGAATGTTTGCTGAGATTTTTTCTTACATAATAAGAAGACCCGCAGTATTAAACAGACAAAAAATTGTTGAGATGGTTCAAAAATATTGGACGGCAGATACCAACCCTGCCGAAACTGACCTGAATATTGAATTTACTTCACTTGAAGTTGGTTCCAGAATAACATATAATTGGTACCTAAGTAATAAATTTTTATAAAATATTTGAATATGATTAATAAAGAGGAAAAGTACAGATGATCCCTGATGTTTTTAGGAAATGTTTTAATTTTCATGCAGCAAATGACCTAAAAAAAACGGGTTTATATCCATATTTTCATAGAGTTGAATCTGAACAAGGGCCAGAAATTATAGTTGACGGCAAACAAAAGATAGTTGTTTGTTCCAATAATTATCTTGGACTTGCGAATCATCCTAAAGTTATTGAAGCTTCCGTTGCTGCCGCAAAAAAATACGGGACATCTTGTACGGGATCAAGATTTCTTAATGGAACTAACGATTTACATGAAAAAGTTGAAAATAAATTTGCAAAATTTGTAGGGAAAGAAGAAGCTATACTTTTTACTACCGGGTACCATTCAAACTTAGGATCTCTTTCAAGTTTGGTAGGCAGGAATGAAGTTTTAATTACAGATAAACTGGATCATGCTTCAATAATAGACGGCTGCCGTTTATCATTTGGCGAAACGGCGAGATTTAGGCATAATGATATGACAGATCTTGAAAGACAGCTTATTAAACATAATGAAAAAGGTATGTTGATTGTAGTTGACGGAATTTTTAGCATGGAAGGCGACGTAGCAAATTTACCGGAAATTTCAAAACTTGCAAAAAAATATGGAGCTAGAATATTTGTTGACGAGGCGCATTCTTTGGGAGTAATAGGCGAAAATGGGAAAGGAAGCGGAGAACACTTCAATATGGGAGCGGATATTGACGTAGTAATGGCTACGGCTTCTAAATCCTTGGCTTCAATAGGCGGTTTTATTGCAAGTAAAGCTGAAGTCATTGATTATATTAAACATAATGCAAGGACGATGATTTTTACTGCAAGCCTTTCTCCAGCATGCGTGGGAGCTATTGATGCTGCTTTGGATTTGATTGCTTGTGAGCCTGAAAGAAGAACAACACTTATAAAAAATTCGAAAAAAATGAAATCAGCTTTTGAATCTATGGGATATAATACAAATAATTCAAATTCTCCTATTATACCTTTGACTGTTGGAAGCGATTTAGTTGCTTTTAAAATGTGGAAAATGCTTTTTGATGAAGATGTATTTGCTTCTCCAGTTACCACTCCTGCAGTTCCTGAAGGGCAGGCTATAATAAGGACTAGTTATATGGCTACTCATTCAGACACTCATCTAGATTTTATTCTTGAAAAATTCAAAAAAGTTGGAAAAGAACTTGGAATAATAACTTAAAATCTGCTTATATTACGTAATTATTATACGCGACAAAAAATATAATTAAACGCGAAGCTATAAATTAATATGAGAATAGTTAAAGTAGGCACTAAAGAACAGTTAATGCGGTTTGTTCGTTTTCCTTGGAAAATTTATCCAAAAGATAGTCCTTGGGTACCGCCTTTAATTTCAGATTTTGCGGGTGTACTTTCAAAAGATAAAAACCCTTTCTGGATGCATGCAAAAAGCCAGCTTTTTTTAGCTTATGATGATAATGGAAATATTAATGGAAGAATTGCAGCGATAATAGATTACAATTATATAGTTTTTCAAGATGATAAGTGTGGTTTTTTCGGTTTTTTTGAGTGTTTTGATGATATTGAAACGGCAAAAGCACTTTTTTCAGCTGTAAAAACCTGGCTTAAAGAACATAGTATAGATAAATTTATTGGACCCATGAATCCGTCAACTAATGATGAATGCGGATTTTTACTGGAAGGGTTTGATATACCTCCAAGTCTTATGATGACATATACCCCAAAATATTATCTGCGTCTTGCTGAGGAATCTGGTCTTAAAAAAATAAAAGAACTTTATGCTTACGATATGGATATTAAAGAAGATTCAAGAATTAGCAGGCTTGAAAGAGTTGCGGCCGCAGCCAAAAAAAAACTACCGACATTAGAAATAAAAACTATGCAAAAAGATTCATTTGAGATGGATTTAAAAGCCGCTATATCTATATATAACAGCGCCTGGCGGAAAAATTGGGGTTTTGTACCCTGGAGTGACGAAGAATTTGCCGCACTTGCTTCAAGGTTAAAAATATTTATAGAACCGCGTATGGTAATAATAGCAATGATATCCGGCTCTCCTGTAGGTATGCTTATTGCTTTCCCGGATTATAATCAGGTTTTAAGAAAGCTTAATGGTAAACTTTTTCCGTTTGGAATATTTAAATTTTTATATTACAAAAAAAGAATAAACAGTTTAAGACTTATGGTTATGGGGGTTATAAAAGAATATAGGCATAAAGGTATTGAAGTCGGTATGTATGAAAAAGGTTTAAAAAACGCTCTTAAAATCGGATATAAACATTGCGAACTTTCATGGGTGCTTGACGATAATATAATGACTCAGCGTACTGCTGAAATGATGAATGGCAAAGTATACAAAAAGTATGCAATATATGGGACTGAATTAAATGAAGAAGTACGTATCATTGATTCTAGAGATCATATTGGCGGTAAATGTTATGATTATTGGAATAAAAATAAGATTTGTGCGCATAATACGCGGCGGCTCATATTTTTAATAAAAGTTTGGCAATTCATAAGTCGGTTTGAAAATCGAGGAACATTTAATTGAGGAGATAGTTTTTATGCCAGAAATATCTGTTAATTGTTCCAATTTATAACGTTGAAGAATATGTTGGCAAGTGTTTACAGAGTTTTGTTGCTCAGACTTTAAAAGATATGGAGATAATTTGTTGACGACTGCAGCACTGATAATTCAATGAAAATAGTTGAGCGTTATGCATCAGATTTTAGAATAAAATTTTGCATCATCCGTTTAATAAAGGGCTGGTTGCAAGTCGTAATACTGGGCTTAAAGAAGTCTCTTCCGACTATGTTATGTTTTTGTGATTCCGATGATTTTTATAATGTTACAATGTGCGACAATTGGAGTATGCAAAATGATTTTAAAATCAGTATTTAATGATGTAGAATAGGTTATGACGATATATCAAAATCAGAAAAACGGGGTTTGAAACTAAAATGAAAACTATAATAGGAAATAAAAATATAATGGATATTTTAGAACAAACAACTAAATTAACAAATCAAAAAAATAAGAGTTTTATTTAATTTAGATTCTTATATAGTTGTAGATTAACCCAAAGTGACAGGAAATATTCAATAGTTAGCATTATGTAGTGTCTAATGAAATTATGGATTTATAGAAGTTTCATTATTAAGGAAGTGTAAAGTATGCTAAAAGAAAAAACTCTTTATGTGAAAGTTTTGGTAAATTGTTTTTATTTTCTGTGTGTGTGCATGTTCAGCTTTTATTCTTGTTAAAACTTTTTTATGCAAAGATGAAGACTCTGACGATTATCAGAAAAGATTGAGAAAAGCTTATGAAAGTACTTTCTCCCGAGAAGTATTGAAAAGCTATAATTTAGAGTAAGTTATATTAAAATTTAGTGCCTTTGTTAAATAATCATAGGGATAACTTAAATTCTATCGCTATGATGCCGAGTATAGATAATCAGATATTCATCTGTAAGGGAAAATAATGTATTTAAAAAAAGTTGAGATACACGGTTTTAAATCGTTTGCAGATAAAACAATATTGTATTTTGAACCCGGTATTTCCGGTATTATAGGGCCTAACGGTTGCGGTAAATCCAATATATCAGACTCCATAAGATGGTGTTTTGGAGAACAGAGAGCAAAGTCAATGAGAAGCTCTAATATGCAGGAAGTAATATTTGGCGGTACGCAGACAAGAACTTCAACCGGGATGGCTGAAGTTTCTCTTACTTTTGACAATTCTCAAAATATTTTACCTATAGATTATTCCGAAGTTACCGTGACTAGAAAATTGTTCAGAAGCGGTGAAAGCGAATATTTTACCAATAAAACTCAATGCAGGCTCAAAGATATAAGAGATATGTTTTTAGATACCGGGGTAGGATCTGACGGTTATTCAATAATTGAGCAAGAAAAAGTTGACTTTTTAATTATGGCAAAACCTGAAAACAGAAGAGAGCTGTTTGAAGAAGCCTCCGGAATTGCAAAATATAAAGTAAGAAGAGAAGAAACTTTAAGGAGACTGGAAAAGATTGATGATGATATGTCTCGCCTGTCAGATACTCTTGCAATACATAAACAACAGATAATGGCTTTAGATATAGCCGCAAAAAAGGCAAAACAATATAAAAAATATCAAGGAGATCTTTCCAAATATGAAATTGCTGCTTTAGTGCATCAAATAACGCATAGCAATGATAAAATAAATAGAATAAAAAAAGATTTAAATATTAAGATAAAAGAATTTGAATCAAATAATACTTTTGCAACACAGCTCGATACAGAAATACAAAACATTCGGCTTACTTTAGATGAAAAAAATGAACATTATTTAAATATAAACAGAAATTTAAGCGCGATAAAAACGCATATAGGTGTCGCTGATCAAATAGTACAAAATTCAATGCAACGAGAAAGTGAAATAAAAGCGGAACAGGAAAAGCTGAAACAAGAGCTTATAATAAACCGCGATAAAGTTGCTAATATGGAAGAACAGCTTAAAACTTCTAGTATTGACGATACTTCTTTAAATGTGCAGGTTGAACATCTTGACAAAGCATATAAAGAAAAACAGCAGCAGTATAATTCAATAAGATCAAAACTTTTAGAACTTGAGTTAAGAGAAAATGCAGTCCGTTCAAAACTTTCTAAGCTTGAATCTGAAAAAGAGAAGCAGTTAAACTCAAAAACGGAGCTTTCAGAAATGAAAATATGTCTTGATACAGATATAGCTTCCCTGCATAGGATGGTAACAAGGCTTGAAGATGATATAGAACCTACTAATAATGAAAGCGAAAAAATTGAATCCGAACTTATAACTGCAAATGAATCTTTGCAGTTTTTTGAAATTAGAAGAGAAGAGTTAACAAAAACTGTATTGACAAATGAAGAAAAAATAAAAATTCTAGAAAATAATCTGATGCAGCACAAAGAAAATCTTGCTTCAAGTATTGCCCGTGTAACTACCTTAAAAGAGTTTGATCAACATGACCCTGCAAGATCGTCTATAAGAGCGATGTTAAGCTTGGGGGATGTGGCAAGGGGACCTATAAGCAGTTTGATTTATACAGATGATGATAAATACGAATTAGTAGCATCAGCTTTAGGTGAAAAATTAAATTATCTTGTATGTAAAACTTCAGAAAAAGCCGAACAGGCTATAAAATTTTTAAAAGATAATGGTTTAAACAGACTTTCTTTTATAATTGCTGATAAAATCTCTGATTTTCAGCGGAACAATATAGGTCTTCCGTTGGGTTATAGCGAACTTATAAAATATTTAAGATATAAATCGGAAGATGAGAAAATAATTCAATTTATATGTTCCAATAGCATTGTTTATGATGATAAAGTTTATGGAAATGCTATAGTTCAGGGCGGCGGAAAAATATCTTTTGAAAAGCCGGTATTAATTGAAGAACGGATAAAGAAGCTTCATGAGAAAATTAATGAAATTAAACACAAAGTTTCTTCTATGCAATCTGAAATAGATAAGTTCAATGAATTTCAGAAAAATTCGCGTATTGAAAAAGATAAGATTAATTTCGATATTATAAAAACAAAAACCCAAATTGAAGACAGATATTCACAGGTTGAAGAGAAAAAAAATAATAAAATAAATATTATAAATGAAATAGAAAAACATAAAAAAGAAATTAATATTAAAAATTTAGAACTTGTATCCTTTAACGAAAAAATATCTATTTTTGACACAAAATTTACAGAGTATGAAAATGAGGAAAGCAAACTTTACGAAGAATTAAAAATCATTGAAAATAATATATTTGGAGTGAGAAAAGAAGAAGAATTTATCGCTCCTTTGATGATGGATGTAAGAAGCGACAGAGATAAAAAAATTGCTGAATTTGAAAATATGCAAAAAGGACAGCAGTATATTCTTAATGGTATGGCGGCTATTAAAGATCAAATACAATACTGTGAAAATAAAATTGTTGAAAATAATAAAAAACTTACAGAGTTGACTGTTTCACAGGAGACTGAAACAATAAAAATGCAGGAGCTGTATAAAGAGCAAGCTCAAAAAGAATCTGAAATGCAAATTTCTTTAAAAGATAAACAATCATTACAGGATACAATAGATGTAAAAACAAGCGAATGGCACGATTTGCGCTCTAAAACTGATATTCTAAATAATGAGGTTAATGTTATGCAGGTTGATTTAAAAAATTTTGAATATCAGAAAAGCGATTTGGAAAACAGATTGACGCAAGCTTACGGTAAAAATTATGAAGAAATTAAAAATGATTTTGGCGGCGTTGAAGTAAACGGTGAAGAGATTGCTAGAATAAAGAAAAAAATAGAATCTTTAGATTCTGTAAATCTTGCCGCGCAGGAAGAATATGATGTTTTGGACCAGAGATATAATTTCCTTTTGACGCAGCAATACGATTTGTTAAAGGCTAAAGACGACTTACATGAAGTTATGAAGACAATAAATCAATTCACAATAGAAAATTTTAAAAAGACTTTTGACATTGTAAGAAGAAATTTTAAGGAACTTTACGTAAAACTTTTTGGCGGCGGTGAAGCCGACTTAATTCTTACTGATGAAAATAATCTGCTTGAAAGCGGTGTTGATATTTATGCGCAGCCTGTGGGTAAGAAATTACAAAACATTTCACTTTGTTCAGGAGGTGAAAAAGCTTTAACTGCTGTTGCTCTGCTTTTTGCTTTCTTTATGGTAAAGCCTTCGCCTTTCTGCATTTTGGATGAAGTTGATGCTCCTTTAGATGATGCAAACGTAAGCAGATATAATTCTATGGTTAAAGAATTTTCTTCAAAAACGCAATTTTTGATTGTAACACATAATAAACGCACAATGGAAATGGTAGATGTTCTTTACGGCGTAACAATGGAAGAACATGGTATATCAAAAATTATATCCGTGAAAATGGATAAACAATATCAGTCAATAGCTCAATAATAATAACATTTCATTAAGTTGCCGGATAAAAAATTATTATTATCTTATTTGAGGCATTTATATTAATGGGATATTGTTGCTGATTAAACAGAGCGATTGCAGTAAGTAAAATTATAATGCCGCTAAAATATTGAAGCTTATTATGACATACATCATTATATATTTATAAATTTTAATCTTCTAATATTTCAAAGTAAAAATATAAGCCAAAAGTATTAATTATGTATCATAACTTGCCCAAGGGAATGTGTTTATTAGTTTTGATATTTTCTCGTGTGCAATGTTCTTTGCGTATGTATTTAGTCAACAGTAAGCATAACGCAATCATATATAGTATATTTGTGTTCGTAAAATATACCCATGTAGGCTTCTGTATTTAAAAGCAGTATATTTATAAAAGTTTTTATGATTAAAATTTGAGATTAGGAGTTTTTTAATGAGAAGAACTAAATTGCAAAATTATACAGAATATAGCGTATTAAAAATGTTGATATTTATGATCTGCTTATTAGGCAGAACTGCCTCTCAGTTTTTAGGGAAGATGATAGCATTAATAATATATTATTTTATACCTATAAGGAAAAAAAAAGTGTTGGAAAACATTACTTTATCTTTTCCAGAAAAAAATAAAAAAGATATACAATTGATAGCAAAAAACACGTATAGGACTTTTATAAGGATACTGGTTGATATATTCCTTATATCAAAAATGTCGGATAAAGATATAGAAAAATTGCTAATATATGATGAAGATGTAATAAAAAAAGCCCTCAGCAAAGACAGAGGTTTGATTTTAATGTCTGCCCATTTTGGAAATTGGGAGTTATCGGCTCTTGCATTTGCAAAGAAGTATCCTGTTGCTTTTATTGTGGCAAAGCAATCGAATGATTTTATAGATAAAATGTTAAGTAGTTTTAGAATAAAGAAAGGCTTTAATGCAATTGACTTTCAACGAGACGCTAAAATGTCATTTAGGAGTATTGTTAAAACGTTGAGAAAAAATCAGATTCTTGCTATTTTAGGAGATCAAGATGCGGGAGAACATGGTATTTTTCTGCCTTTTTTAGGACGATTGGCTTCCACTCCAAAAGGACCTGCATTTTTTGCAATACATACAGGAAGTCCTATAATTACTGCTTTTGGCGTTAGTCAAAAAGACGGGAGTATGAAAATGAAATTTGAAGAGCTTCTTATGCCTAATACGGGAGATGAGAAAAAGGATATTGAAATAATAAATACAATATACAATAAAAGACTTGAAGAAGCTGTACGCGAAAATCCGGAACAATGGTTTTGGTTTCATCGAAGGTGGAATACTAGACCATAATGGACTGGATATATTTTATTTCTAAAACAAATTGTAACAAAAAGATTTGACGAGCACACGTAAATATTGTTATAATCGCTTAGCATGAGATAATAAATAGCCGCGGGGTAGAGCAGTCCGGTAGCTCGTCAGGCTCATAACCTGAAGGTCGCAGGTTCAAATCCTGCCCCCGCAATATAAATAAATCGAGCGACCTTATAAATCAGGTCGTATTTTTTACAAGATTTTGTTGTACATCAGAAATAGGTCAAAGGAATACATTTAAAGTATTAGGATAAGTAATGATTATAGGTTTAACCGGCTCTTATTGTTC
Organism: Endomicrobium sp.; assembly: GCA_031290155.1. Classification (GTDB taxonomy): domain Bacteria; phylum Elusimicrobiota; class Endomicrobiia; order Endomicrobiales; family Endomicrobiaceae; genus Endomicrobiellum. Next base: position 44,493 of record JAITOB010000008.1, read on the forward strand.
AGGCAAAGATACAGTTGCTGCGTATATTGTTAAAAAGTGTGGATATAAGCATTATTCTCTGTCAGATATAATAAGAGAAATAATGAACAAAAAGGATATTAAACCCATAAGAGCAAGTATGATACTTTTTGGAACTCAATTAAGAGAAGAAAAAGGCAATGGAATTCTTGCAAAAAAGGTTTTAGAAAAAATCGGGTTAAATGACAACTTCTGTATTACGTCTATAAGACATTCTGATGAAGTTAAAGAACTTAAAAAGAGAAAAAAATTTACTTTAATCAATATTGATGCTCCTCAAAACATACGTTTTGCAAGAATGAAGGATAGAAAAAGGCCAGGCGATCCTCTTACTTTAGAAAAATTTGTTGAATTTGAGAAAAAAGAATCGCAGATTGAAGGTTCCGGTCAGCAGTTATTAAAAACAGCAGCCTTGTCCGATATTACATTTGTTAACGATTTAAATGATATGGCAGCTCTTGAAGTTAGGATTGATAAACTATTAAAAAATATTGAAAATAAAAAATAGACAAATATTTCATTATATTCATTGACTGTAAATTTTATGATTTAAATCTTAAACAGGTGTATTTAAAATAGTAAAAATCAGTATAGCGATATAAGATTATTTTGTTTATGAACTATAAGCATAGATATTTATTTGTTGGTATTTATAATCGTATCTTAATACACTATCTCATTTTCAATATACAAGTCATATAAATCAAGAAGTAATAAAGGTAAAAGTTTATTATTTTTGTTAATTGCGTTGCTAGGTTATGTATGCGGAATAATTCATAAAATGCTTTATAATTATGACATTGTCATTTTCTGTATATTATTACTTTATGCTGATTTTTATAGATTTATGTTATATTGCTTTGCTTATATTAAAGATAGTAAATGATTTTTAGGAATTAATATTAAGAAATATATTTTAAAAAATTAATTATAAAAAGAAGAAAATGTCAAATGAAGAAGTTGTTAGTGCCGTTGTTTGTTTTTTTATATTTATATCTTTATTATTTGCAAAAGTACCAAATGAAATAGGATATCACGGAAGGTTGAAGTCATATAATCAACCTTATAATGGAAATCGCTTATCAATAAAATATATGATACTAGCGAAGCAGGAACACCTTTATGGGAATCAGGAAATCAAAATGTTAGTATTTCAAGCGGTATTTTTTCATATGTGATAAAGCAGGAAGTAAAAAAAGTAAACTGGAGAAAGAGATATTTATGGCTTCAATTAGTTGTAAATAGTCGAGAAATGCATCCGAAAGAGAAATTTTTGGCACAGCCTTATTCTTTACATACAAAAGTAGCGGAAAACTTATCTTCTGATAACGAAATAAAATTGAAATAGGCACAAATACAGTTTACATGGGTATAAATAACAATAAAATTTATCGTAAACCAAAGCAGATGCAATAAGAAATATTACGGGTAATATATCAGTAAATATTGGAGGTGCTTTTCGTAAAGATTCTGATTCTAATCTTGCAACCGAGGGGCCAGAAGGTGGTTATAGATTTTTTTCAAAGTCTATAGCTTTTGATGCTTCTTTAGTGGTTTCTACAGCAAATGAGAACAGACCTGTTAATTATGCTATAAATTATTGCATCAAATACCAAAGAATGACAGGGGGCAAAATGGATAAAAAGTTAATAAATATAACATTTTGTTATGACGACAGGTTTTGTATGGAAGCAGGTGTTGCGAATGTATATCAAAAAAAGATATAACAGTGAACTTCGGTGGTATTATGCTGCAAAGACTGCATTTTATCCATACTTTTTTAAAAAATATTGCGCAGAAACAATGTGAAAATATTTTTTAAAATTCTGCCTAAATGGTTTGGAAAATTTATATATCGGTTTATTTTTAAAAGAGAAAAGCGCCACCGTTTCATAGAAAGATACGTTAAGGGACTGTGAATATTGTTTTATAATCAAATAACTTTATAATAATATGTTTTGTTAAACGGTTTAGACAATCAGCAGGGCAAACTTTGTAAGTGCTTCTTCGATTACGCCTTTGATTGTTTTTTCTTATTATGATCGTATGGTTTGCCCGTATTATGTTACTTGGCAGCAGATTTCCACAGCTGTAAAGATTTGATCGCATATACTTTTTTTAATGAGCAATACATGAAAGATGACATTAAAGGATTATCTTTGCAATACAAAGACGATTGGCAGGACTCTCGACCCAAATAAGCTTAATATTATTATTAAAATAAATGATTATGAACCGATGAAATATGATTTTAATATAATTGATATTTCAGATCTTGCGAAATTTAATCCTGTAAGCATAATTAATAATATAGCAGACTTAACGCCGGTGTTTTGCAAGAAATCTTTTGTAGAAGTAAAATATTCATACAAAATACCTAAAATATTAAAGATATTGAAAAAATATGTGCAGCCGAAAGCGTTCCAAAATGTAAAAGAATTATTTACAAATGACGGCGTTGCGCTTTATATATCGTTAAATACTATTGAAGAAAATGAGCAGATACTTTCTACGAAAATATCAAAAATAAATAAAGATACAGGAATAAGTAATTTAATTCCTGAAAGCAAAAAAACATTATTAATAAATTTTGATATGAAATCATCAAATGTTTTAACGCCGGGTACAAGCGTAGATATTTTAAACACAATAGAGTATTTTGTCACAAACAGGGAGCTTCAGAAATCTGTATTTGCAGTAGCTCAAAATGTTCTTGTTTTGGCTGTCGGAAATAATTATATAGGGGCTGCGATAAAGCAGGATTATGATTGCGGGAATATCAATATTGTAACTCTAGCTGTGTCTGTTGAGGAAGCTCAAAAATTCTTATAGCTTCAGAAAGCGGGAATCTTAAATATGTAATAAGATCTGCAGGTGATGTTGAAATATCAGATATAAAACCTTTAAAGTTTTCTTCAATGCTAAAAAACGTTTCAAAAGTTAGGCCGCATCAAAAAAATTCAAATAATTTTAATAATGTAGTCTAAAATCAAAAAGAAGTTTTAGAAATAATAATAAATATTCGCAGAGACAATAATGTTTCTAATAGCTCCGGGATGCGGTATAATACAAAGAGATATAATCGCGCAAGATTTATCTTCATCAAGCTCAAATAGAAAAAAAATAGTATTATTCTTGATTTTTCTCTTCCCGGTACTGAACTTTTGGTCTATATATCAAAATGGAATCAAATATATAGAAGATATATTGCCGGTGCTATCCGAAATTATTCCTAAAATTTTAAAAAATTATTTGTCTTCTGTTGATGCAAGCGTATTACTTGGACTGAGATATACAATCGATGTATCGATATTCAAAGAATTTTACATTTGATATCTGCCCTTAAAGATGGGTTTAAATATGTTTTTGTCGTTATGCCTGATGAAAAAGCAATAATATATTAGCCTTATAAAAAAATCGGATTGCATACTTATTCCTTATATGTCAGACGCAATATCTGCAAAAAGGCAATTATTGTTTTCCAGGAATATAGTTCTATGTCGGCAAATATAAATTTTATAACTTTAAAACTTAATGCTGGGCATGATTTTTGTACGGATAAAATATTAAATATGTTTGAAATTTTTAAAGACAGTATTCAAGCTGCTTTTAATCTCCAGATACAGGAGCATATATTTCTCCTAAATTTTCTTACAGAGATAAATCAAATTCTTACGTTTCAGCTTTAGAAAATATAATTAATGTTTACGATTCTAAAATAAAAACTCTAAATGTATATGAAGAATCTCATTATAGCAATGAAAATGTATATAAAGAATTAAAAGAAAATATACAAACAGAGCTTGTTGAAGTCATAAAAGATTGTTCCAGTGAAACTGACAGCGAAAAATTAAGACAGAAGACTAAAAATAAAATATCTGAAATTATAAAAAACGTGAACTCAATATACCTAAAGATATTTCAGACAAACTTTATAAAAAACTTTGTGATATTGCATGGTTTGGCGTTTAGAAGATTTTTTAAAAGATTCGTTGGTTACCGAAATAATGATTATGACAGTATTTTTATTGAAAAAGTCGGAAAAATATCAAAAACAAATGTTGCTTTCGCTGATGAAAAAAAGTCAAAAACGTTATAGAAAGAATAGTTGCGCAAGTTGGAAGACATATTGACGAGTCATCGCCTATTGTTGATGCAAGACTTAAAGACGGTTCACGCGTTAATGCTGTTATAAGACCGGTATCTTTACGGTCCTGTAATTACAATAGAAAATTTTTGAAAAATAAACTTTCAGCGGACTCGTTAATTGTGCCTGAAAGTTCGGTTATTTCGCAAATAGCGTCTACAATTAACATTATAGCTCAAATCACTCGTTACTCTGACGGTTCTAGAAAAATATCTTCAATTTCAACAATAAATAAAACAGATGATGCAAAAATATGATATCAAATCTATTTTTGAGTTTGATTTAAAAGCTTTTGAAAATGGAGTTCAAAAAGGCAATTTCACTTTTTGCGGACATATTCCAGAATTTGTAAATACTGCTCTGCAAAGAGGAGTAAACGCGGATATGGAAATTTTTAAATGATAAAAATATTAATTCTTATTTCTTTGCTGCGTTTTTATTTTGTTTTGTATATGTATTTTAACTGGTATGTAAAAGATAAAAAGAAACGTAAATTTACAACTTTGATAGATAATCAGGTGATTGAAACTTTAGCCGTAATAAAAAGTTCGGCGCAGGCAGTCACTCCATTCAAAATGCAATCAATATTGCTCAAACAGAACTTAAAGAACCTATCAAACCTGAATTCGCAAAGATGGCCGATAGTCTGGCTTTAAGTGTTAGCTTTGATAAAGTTTTGGAAGAAGCTTCTAAAAATGCAAAAAACAAGGAATTTAAACTTATGATAGATACTATAAGAATATCTAAAGACACGAGTGCGAGTTTAGGCTATATATTTGAGAGAATAACAGATTCTGTTAGTCAAAGAATTCAATACAGTCAAAAATAACCGCTTTAAACTACACAGGGCAGGATGTCTGGAAATGTTGTCAGCATTATGCCTTCTGTAGTTATGTTTATGATGTATATTATCGAGCCTGATATAATGAAATCTTTATTTGTTACTTTACCTGTTAATGATTATATTATTTTGTATGTTTTCAGGTCTGTTGTATTTCCTACAGTTTATTATATGCTTGTTAATATTAGTAAAATGAAACTTGCCGGTAAGGTGTATAATGCTGTTGAAAAAAGAAAAAATAAAAATTTTATTGTGCCTGTAATAATGAATACCGCTAAAAAACTTGGAAATCTTATAGCTCGTGTTAAATAAAAAAATTTATTTTAGAGGTGGAAAAAATTGAAATAATTTTAAAATCTATCGGAGGTAAATATTCAAAAATCAATGCTTATCAATTTCTTGCGTTTCAATTGTTTGCAATGGCTGGCGGGATATTAGTTTCTGTTATTTTGATTAAGCTCTGATATTTTTGTAGTATTATTACTGGGACTGGGTTCTTTTTTCCCGTCTTTTTTAAAAATTAAGGAAGAAGCTAAAAAGAAAAAAGAGCTTATAGCAAAACAACTGCCGGAAATGTTGGATTTACTTTCAATTATTCTTGACGCAGGACTTGATTTTTACGGAGCTTTTGCCGATTTTAAAAATAATGCAAGGACCGTTATCTTATGAATTAACGAATGCTCTGACAAAGATTTCTTTAGAATATGATAAAAATCTGCTTTAACAGAAATGGCGCATGAAACAAAAGTTGAGCAGCTGGGTTTTTTTGTAAGAACAATAAATATGGCGCTTGACTCAGGTATGCCTATGGCGGATACTTTAAAACGTTATCTATATCTTTGAGAGAACAAAGAGCGTCGTATGCTGAGAAAAAGCGCAAGAAATGCCTATTAAAATGTTAATTCCTTTAATTCTGTTGATATTTTCCACTATTTTTATAATTATTTTTGGCCATATAGTAATCAACTTTGTAAAAACAGGTTTCTAAAATAAATTATAATTATGGTATTTTCTGCATATATATACTTTTTGTTGTCTAAAAAGAAAAATAAATCTATTTCAAAATAATATTAGAAAGCCTTCTTTAAATAAAAGCATCTTTTTTTACAAAGTAAAGTGATGTGTTTATAAAATAATGCGTATTTAAATTTGGTATAATGCATCTCATGGGTGAAATATTAACTTTTGAAACAATAAAAAATAATCCTGAAATACAAGTATACCTTGAATTTACTGATAGGGCTTTTGCCCTTACAGATTACAAAGATCACGGCAGAGGGCATGCTTTGCATGCTGCCAATATTGCCGAGCAGATTTTAAAATGCTTAGGATATAGCAGAAGAGAACAAGAGCTTGCCAAGATTGCTGCCTTTGTTCATGATATTGGCAATGTAGTTTCAAAGCATGGTCATGATCAAAGCAGTGCAAAGATATTTTTAAATGTTATAGGTGAGGATAAATATAATGAGGAAATTTTTGTAATAGCAAGTGCTGTAGGATGCCATGAAGATAAAACTATGGATCCTGTTTCTCCTATTGCCGCTGCTCTTGTTCTTGCAGATAAAACAGATGTGCGTCATGATAGAATACGAGCCAAAAATTTTTATTATCTTGACAAACATTTTCGCGTTGTTGCTGCCTGCCAAAAAGTTGATATTGTTGCAAATAAAAAAAGAATGAACATTGAGCTGTGGATAAAAATTGATACTTCAATATGTTCTGTTATGGATTATTTTGAGATATTTATGTCTAGAACAAATTACTGCAGAAGAGCTAGTAGCGTTTTAAACTGTAATTTTGAATTGTATATTAATGAGGATAAGTTTCTATAATGGAAAGCGGTTCTTACCGGCTTATAAAAAAATCGTCTGAATGTAATGCAAGACTAGGAATGGTTTATACTACAAGGGGTGTTATAAATACTCCGGTTTTTATGCCTGTAGGGACGCAAGGCTCGGTAAAAGGCATACCTGTTGAATTTTTGCACAATTCCGATACAAAGATAATACTTGCAAACTCGTATCATTTATATCTTCGGCCTGGAACTGAAATAATAAAAAAAGCGGGTGGAATACAAAGATTTAATTCGTGGAATAAACCGATGCTGACGGATTCCGGCGGGTTTCAGATGTTTAGTTTAAAAGAGATTAGGAAAATTAATGAAAATGGGGCTGAATTTCAATCGCATATAGACGGGTCAAAGCATTTTTTTTCACCGGAAAAATCTATACAGGTTCAAAAAGATATAGGCGCGGACATAATAATGTGTTTTGATGAATGTGCGCCTTACCCTTCAGATTACCAATATGCAGGAATATCTGCAGAATTAAGTCTTAAATGGGCAAAAAGATGTAAAGAAGAATTTTATAAAGATGATTCTTATAGCACTCAAGGATTGTTTGGTATTATACAGGGATCAGTATATAATGATTTAAGATTAAAAAGTACATATGAAATGTTAGATATTGGTTTTACCGGTTACGCAGTCGGCGGGCTTTCTGTTGGCGAATCAAAAGTATATATGCATTCTGTCTTAGATAGTATCGTACACATCATTCCCGAGAATAAAGCCAGGTATCTTATGGGAGTTGGAATGCCTGAAGATTTATGGGAATGTGTTGAACGCGGAATAGATATGTTTGACTGTGTTATTCCTACAAGAAATGGACGCAACGGGCAGGTTTTTACAAGTCTTGGTAAAATTAATATAAGAAATGCAGAATTTAAAGAAGATTTTAGCCCATTGGACCCTTTTTGTAATTGCCCTACATGCAAGGGATATTCAAAGGCATACCTTAATCATTTAGTAAGAGCGCAAGAAACTTTATACTTAAGTCTTTTATCTTTACATAATATCTATTTTATGATAGACTTAATGTCTAAAATAAGAAAGTCATTGGAAAACGACACATTTCTTAAATCAAAAAAAGAATTTTTTGAAAAATACTATTCAAGGAACTAGTTTTCAAGAAATTAAAGAAGAGGTTAAAAAATGAGGAAGTGGATTAATGTATTTTTGTTGCTTTTTATGTCAGTTTTTGTAATGCCGTCATTAGCATTTGCGCGTTCTCCTTTAGAAGGGCTGTCTTCTTTTGGAGGATTGATGCCGTTGGTGCTAATATTTATTTTTTTCTACCTCTTTTTGTTAAGACCGCAGCAAAAAAAAGCCAAACAGCATCAGAATTTATTAAATGTTTTAAAAAAAGACGACAGGATTATCACTGCTGGCGGATTATATGCTACAGTAAATTCTGTTAAAGGAAATATTATTGAAGCCAAGATTGCAGATGGAGTTTGCGTTCAAATTGCAAAGCAATCTATTTCTACTGTTATAACAAAAGAAACAGAAGAGGCGACAAAAATACCTGAAATAGTTAAGAAATAAATAAAGAAATTATTCTTGCGCTCTCACTCCTGGATTTAGAAATTGTGTTTTTAGCAATGGCATAATTGCGGAACCTTAAATTAAGGTTTGGTTGTAGCAAGAGACAATTTTGTATGGCGTATAATAATGAATAATAAAAATAAATATTCAAATATAACTCTTGAAGACGTAAAGAAAAATCCGATAGTCAATGTGTTTATTAAATCGGCGAATGATTATTTAGGAACAATTGGCTATACAGAACACGGTATAAGGCACGTAAGCTTGGTTGCTTCTATATCAGAAAATATTTTGTTGTATCTTGAATATCCAAAAAGAATTCAGCAACTTGCCGGGATAGCAGGTTATATGCACGATATAGGCAATGTTGTAAACAGGAAAAATCATGGACAATCTGCCGCTATTATAGCTATGAAATTACTTAAAGATATGGGAACCACGCCTGAAGAAACGGCTTTGATAATCTCAGCGATAGGAAACCATGAAGAAGAAATAGGCGATCCTGTCAATCCTATAGCAGCAGCTTTAATTTTAGCTGATAAGTCTGATGTGCATAAAACAAGAGTAAGAAACTCCGACGTTGCAAAATATGACATACACGATAGAGTAAATTCTGCCGTAGAAAAATCTTTTCTGAAAGTTATTAAAGATAAAAAAATTATATCGCTTCAGCTTACAATTGATACGAATATATCTAAAATTATGGAGTATTTTGAAATTTTTATGTATAGAATGCTTATGTGCAGAAGAGCCGCCAGTTTTTTAAATTGTACTTTCGAATTAATAATAAATGATAGGAAATTACTTTAATGAGCAAACTTAACTGGAAGTTGTTGTTGACTATTCTGCTGCTAATTATTTCAATATGGATATTATGGCCGTCGTTTAATTGGGTAATAATGTCTGATGATAGAAAGGAACAAATAGAAAAAAATGGAGATCCAATATTAAGTAAAATTTTAAAATTAGGTTTAGATTTAAAAGGAGGAACTCATCTTCTTTTGGAAGTTGATGCATCGCATTTAGAAGAAAGCGTTAAAATAAAAGATGCAGTTGACAGAGCGACAGAAATTGTTAGAAACAGAATTGATCAGTTCGGCGTAGCAGGACCTATGATTGCAAAACAAGGAGATAAATGGATAGTGGTGCAGCTACCCGGTATTAAAGATCCTAAAGTCGCAAAGAATTTGATAGGCAGGACGGCGCTGCTTGAATTTAGAATAATAAATACAAGTAAAGAAGCAAATCAAGTCCTAGAGTTGTTTTCTGATAAAAGCATTACCCCTGCAGAATATAGAGAAAATCCGTCAGCGTATCCTGACATACAAGCTGTTATGCCGGAAGGAACATCGGTTTTTGAAAGTAAAGAAAGTACAAGATATTATATTTTAAATAAAGCTCTTTTAACCGGTGCCGCTCTTGCAAACGCAAAAGTTGAGTTTGACAGACAATTTGGACAACCTGTAGTTTCAATAGAATTTGATAAAGAAAGTAAAAAAATATTTGCAGATATTACTGAAGAAAATATAGAAAGGAACCTGGCTATAGTTCTTGACGATATTATACAATCTGCTCCTGTAATTAGCTCAAAAATTCCCGACGGCAAGGCAATTATTGAAGGTAACTTTAATGCTGAAGACGCAAGACTTCTTGTAACCGTGTTAAGAGCAGGTGCGCTTCCTGCTCCTGTTAAAGTAATAGAAGAAAGAACAGTCGGACCGTCGCTTGGAAATGACTCAGTAAGAAAAGGCTTCATATCATCTCTTGTTGGAATTGTAGTAGTTTTCATATTTATGATTATATATTATCGTTTTTCCGGATTGATAGCAGATATAGCCCTTGCTTTAAATTTAATAATACTTATGGCCGCTATGACATATTTTCAATTTACTCTTACGCTTCCCGGCGTAGCCGGCATAGCTCTTACGCTTGCTATGGCTGTTGATGCTAATGTTCTTATATTAGAAAGAATAAGAGAAGAACTTAACGCGGGTAAAACGGTAAGAGTTGCAGTGGATGCCGGTTATCAGAAGGTTTTCTGGACTATTTTTGATGCGAATATTACAACTCTTATAGCTGCAGTTTTTCTGTTTCAGTTTGGTACCGGTCCTGTAAAAGGTTTTGCCGTTACTCTTTCAATAGGTCTCATTGTAAGCATGTTTACTGCTATCACTACAACTAAACTTATATATGAATTTTTATTTAAAGAAAATCTTTTGTTAAAAATAAACATATAATCGGAGGAGAAGTGCAATTTTTTAAATCTACAGATATAGACTTTATAAACAATAGATATAAATTTTTTTTTGCTGCCGGATTATTATTGTTAATGACAATAAGTTCTTTAATTTATAGAGGCGCTCCTAATTACGGTATTGATTTTACAGGCGGTATTCTCATGCAGATTTCTTTTCAGAAAGAGGCCGCTTTAGATGATGTTCGCAGAGCTGTTGAAGAAAGCGGAATAAAATCTTTTGAACTTCAAAAGTCCGATAATCTTATTATTATAAGAGCAAAAAAAAAATTTGAATTTCAGGAAGAATTTGAAAAATTAATTACAAGTTCTATAAGCTCAAAAATTCCTGACAATCCTATGAAAGTTGAAAGAATTGAATATGTGGGGCCTAGTGTCGGGAAATATCTTTACAAACAGACTGTGTATGCTTTTGTATTTGCATTTTTAGGTATGATTGTTTATGTTGCTTTTAGATTTAAATCTGGACTGTGGGGAGTTGCATCTGCTATAGGAATTTTACATGATGTTTTTATATCTTTTGGTTTTGTAGTTCTTGTAAATAAAGAGATTAATATAACAGCTATTGCCGCTCTTCTTACTGTTGCTGGTTATTCGATTAACGATACTATAGTTTTATTTGACAGGATAAAAGAAAATTTAAGACTTGCTGCTAAAGAGGATTTTGCAACCATAATTAATAAGAGTGTAAATGAGGTTCTTGTTAGAACTGTTGTTACTTCTGTTACAATATTTATTGTATCATGTTCGCTCTTTTTTTTCGGAGGCGAAGTTATACATACTTTCGCGTATATAATGGTTATAGGAACAATACTCGGGGTGTTTTCTACAATATTTATTTGCACCCCTTTTGTTTATGAGTACAAAATAAGAAGGAATAAACGTTTAAAAGCTGCTATTGCGCAAAACAGTATTCGTCCAAAATAATGCGAAAAATAAAAAATTTCAAAGTAAATTTACGTTTAAGAGAAATCTTGCGTTCAGTGAAAAAACTTATAAATACCGTTGGACTACCTGTAAATTTTGAAGAAGAGGTTCAGCGGTGTTGTTTTTTTTATTCAAAATTTTTAGTTCCTTCTGTAATTTATGAAATTTTTTCAAAAGAAACGCTTCATTTTAAGCATGATGAAGATGTACCTTCTAAATGGATTGCGGCAAGTATTTTTTTTCTGACTATAGGTAATAATCTTTACGAAGAATATAGTAAAAACACAAAAACTTTTGGCGAATATACCGGACAAATTGTATCTGCGGTAGTCGCGGATGCTTTGCAGCAGGCCAAGAATTTTGTACAAAGACTTATTTCAAACGAAGCGGAAAAAGAAAACTGTGAAATTTTGAGGATTGTAAATGTTCCGCAAGATTTATACTCAGTAATAGGGGAGGATATTCCTATTAATAAAATAAATATAAGTATAGAAGCTGGAGAATTAATGCCTCGATATTCGCTGTGCGGATTGTTTTATTGGATTCCATCTAAGAAAAAAATAAAAAAATGATAAAGTTTTTTCTTGTAATATATAATATTCTTTTTACTCTGTTTCTGCCTTTAATAGTGTTTATAGTTCTTCTTAGTAGCACATACCGAAAAGAGATTCTATATAAACTATCCGAACGTTTTGCAATTTATAAACTTCCAAATAAAAATTTAAAAAAAACTTTTTGGATACACTGTGCTTCACTTGGGGAAATTCGTGCTGTAGAACCTATTTTAGACAGTTTCAAAGATAAATATTATATTGTTTTAACTTCAGTTACAAAAAGTGGCAGAGAATATGCTCAAAAATTGCAAAAAGCAGATTTTGTGGCTTTATTTCCTTTGGATATCCACCCTATTATGTCTAAGGCGTTTAATATTATTAAACCAGATATGTTAGTGCTTGTTGAAACTGAACTTTGGCCGAATATGCTTTATGTCGCAGCGCATAAAAAAGTTAAGATTATTACAATTAACGGGAGAATATCAAATAAATCGTTTAAAGTTTATAAAAAACTAAAATTTTTCTGGAATAAATTTGTGGGATTAATTAATGTTTTTGTAGCAAGAAGCAAGGATGATGTCGACAGGTTTACTTTTTTTGCAAATGAAAAAAATAAAATTACTATTTCTGGAAATATAAAATATGATAAGAATTTTAAATTAAACTTTAAAAGAAAAGATTTATTTTTAAGAGAAGAAGATTTCGCTTTTACAGCGGGGAGCACAAGAACAGGCGAAGAAGAAATTATTATAGATGTGTACAATAAAATAAGTTCAACTTTCAATAATATTAAATTTTTTGTAGCTCCAAGACATATTTCAAGAATAAACAACCTAATAAAAATTCTTGAAGACAACCATATCAAATATTCATTGTTTTCTGAAGGTTTTTGCAGTAATAGATTTATTTTGGTTGATATTTTTGGAAAACTGCAAAGTATTTATGCAGTTTCAGATGTATGCTTTATAGGAGGGTCTATTGTGAATAAAGGCGGACAGAATCCAATAGAACCTGCAGCCTATGCTAAACCTGTTTTATTTGGTAAAAATATGGATAATTTTAAAATTGAGTCTGAAATTCTTATAAAATACGGCGGAGCATTAGTTGTTAAAGATGCAGATGACTTAGCAGATAAGCTTAAAAGATTTATCTCCGATAAAGAATTTCTTAAAGATACAGCTTTAAAAGCTTTTAAAGCTGTTATGTCTCAAAAAGGGGCTGTAGCTTTTACAATAAAACAAATAGAAGAAAATCTGAATGCGTAACAAAAGTTTGGGAAAAATCATTACATTCATATGCTATGTTATTGATAAAACTTCAAGAAAAATATCGTTAAACGATACTTTACATTATCCAAGCCCCTCAATTTATTCTTTCTGGCACGGTAATGAGCTGCCAATAATGTTGTTTAATCAAAAAAACGACATAGTTATTATGGTCAGTCTCTCCAAAGACGGAGAAATTTTATCTCAAATTTTAAAAAAATTCGGTTATTTAACTGTTAAAGGCTCTTCAAGTAAAAGAGGGCAGAGAGCGCTAATAGAAATTATAAAATTTGCTCAAAAAGGATACACTCTTGCTTTTGCTGCCGACGGACCGAAAGGGCCTTATCATAAGCTTAAATCCGGAGTAGTATATGTCGCTCAAAAAACAGGGTTGCCTTTGATTCCCATAAGCTGCTCTCCCAAAAATAAAATTGTACTTAACAAGTCATGGGATAAGACGATAATCCCGTTGCCTTTTTCAAAAGTAGTTCAAATTTATGGAGAACCTATTTATGTCGGCGTTGCAGACAATATTGAAGAGAAGACAGCTGTTGTAGAAGAAGAATCGAATAAGCTTTTTACATTTACACAGAAACATTACTGGTGTAAAGACGTCCTAACATATTTATCGCACCATCCTGAGCCCAAGATTTTAATAGTTCAGCCTAGCAGAATAGGAGACATAATATTTTCTCTGCCGGTTCTTTCAGCATTAAAAAAAAGATATCCAAATGCAAAAATAAGCTGGATTGTTGATGATAGATGCTGTGAGATTTTAGAAGGGAATGCTTGTTTGGAAAATATTTTTATATGGAATAGAAAACAAGTTTCTTTTAAATATTATAAAGATTTAAGACGGAAATTAAAAAATCAAAAATTTGATTTAAGCATAGATTTACATGGTCTTGCAAAATCTGCAGTGTTTGTAAAATTTGCTAGTGCAAGATTTAAAATAGCTTCGTCTTCTACAAACGGTATGAAAGAGTTTTCGTGGCTTTTTTCAAAGGAAATCAAATCACCGGAAACTTATCATTGCGTTGAACGACATTTTGAAGTGGCAAAATATTTAGATTGTGCTGATGAGATAAATTATCCTATTGCTGTTTCAGAAACAGACTTTAAAAATGTCAGAAAAAAATTGTTGAAAGAAAATGTAAATATAGAAAATATAATAGGTATTCATCCCGGAGGCGGCTGGATTTCAAGAAGGTGGCACAGTTATAACTTTGCTATGCTTGCTAGACGATTAAAAACAGAAATTGAAGCAGATATTGTTCTTGTAGGTGGGAAAGAAGGCGGAACAACAGAAAGAGGATTAAGCGAAAAAATAATTGCAGATGCCGGTGTTCAAATATCTGATATGACGGGAAAATTTACTTTAAAAGAATTGTGTGCTTTCATAAAAATATGTAAAATCTTTGTCGGAAATGAGGCGGGACCTATGCATATCGCTACAGCTCTTGGCGCACAAGCAGTAGCAATTCTAGGGCCTACAAATGCAAGCCGTACAGGACCGTATAAGGGCAATACAAAAATTATACAGCATAAATTTGCCTGCCAGCCGTGCAGAAACAGGGATTGTAAAGATACCGTATGTATGTGCAGTGTAACTGTTTCTGAAGTTTTTGAAGAAGTAAAGAAAAAGTATGAAAATTTTAATTATTAAACCTAGTTCATTTGGCGATATAGTACAAGCTTTGCCTTGCGCAAACGCTTTAAAACAAATATATCATGGATGTGAGATAAGCTGGGTTGTCTTTAATAGATGGTCTTCTATAATTACAATTTGTCCAGATATCGATAAAATTATAATATGGGACAGAAAAAAGGGATTAAAGGGTTTTTTTGATGTATTAAAAAAAGTTAGTGAAACGGAGTACGATTTAATTATAGATTTACAGGGACTTTTAAGAAGCGCGTTGCTTGCAAAATTTGCCAGAGCGAAAATAAAACTTGGGGTGCCCGGGATGAAAGAGTCCAGCAAATTTTTAATAAAAGAAGTATATCCTAAAAGTGCGATGATAAATGCTACACTTCGCAATCTTGAACTTGTTCATTTTTTAACTGGTAAAAAATTTTATCCTGAAATAAATATAAAAGTTAATACTAACTCAAATAAAATTCTGCAGGATAATGGAGTTTCTGGATATTTTATTTCCTTGTTTCCTTTTGCTAGAGGGAAAGGAAAAGACTGGAGCGTATTTAACTATAATAAGCTTATTAATTTGATAAAAAGAGAATATTTTGATATACAGATTGTAGTTTTAGGGGTAATAAAAGATTTTGGTAAAATACGTTCCGATAAAATTGTAGATTTATGTGGGAAAACAAAAATAGAAAATCTTGCAGGTATTTTATTAAAAAGTAAAATTGCAATAGGCGCGGATACCGGTCCGATGCATTTGTCGTCAGTTTTACAAATACCGTCTATTTTTATATTTGGAAATTCAAATATCAATGAAACTGCCCCTTGCATAGGGAAATTCTCGCTGCTTTTGAATAATACTAATCCTAAAAATATAAATGATATTAAACCAGAAACTGTTTTTGCAGAGATAAAAAAATGGATAAATTGATTGATTTTTTTATACAGCTAATATAAAAGATTACAAGGAAACATAATTTTTATATGAATAAATCTTTAATAAGAAATGTTAAAATACTAAATTTATAAATTTAGTATTTATCCTTCCTATCAATAAACTTAGAATGAATTTTGACTTCAAATTTATTTTATTCTGTTTTGTTAAAGCTCTTCATTTTATTTTAATTAATTCCAATAGTAGCAATAAATACCCGCCGTTGCTTATTTAATTTGGCATAAATTACTCTAAATACGGTAATTAGTTTAAATAATTAGCGGCGTAGGCGAATCAAAAGTATGTATTTATGCGTCAAATTTTTTAAGATATCCAAGAAAGTGTTATCAAATACAATTAATAGCTGGATTTTATTAAATTTTATAATAGGGTAAAGGATGCATTAAAAATAATACTGAACGTTGTTAATTTCTATAATCAGAATTGGTTGCACAAGTTAAAAAATTTGTAATAATTCTAAAATTATATACAACATTTAGTTTAAGTTGTTAGTGTATTTTGAATTTTTTGCCTTGAGTTTAACAGTTATAAAAAACCTGCTGATTTATCGTAATTAGAATTGGATGGAGGAAGTCAGTATGGTTTTTATAGATGACGATGAAACTTTTTTAAGCACATTGAAAATTCTTTTAGAAGACAACGGGGGTATTTATGGATACTTATACCAATCCAAATGATTTCCTAAACAGTTTAAATAAATATTCCAAAGATACTAAAGTTATAACTGATTATAAACTGAAATGTGATATTGACGAGTTGGATTTACTTAAAAAGTTATATGAGTTGAGATATACAAAATTGTACTTAATGTCTGGCAGAGCTTTTGCGCAGGATGATATACCGTATTATGTCAATGTTATATAAAAGACATAACATTGAAAACTTGTTTTAAAGAAAAATAAGCTGAATCAAGCAACGAAAAAGATACTGGAGAATGTATGATAAAAATTTGTTATATTATTACCAAACTTGAACTTGGGGGGGCGCAGAAAGTAGCTTTATATACCGGTGCAAATATCAATAAAAATATTTTTGAGAGTATTTTAATAACAGGTGTAGGTGGAGTATTAGATGATGAAGCTTCTAAAAAATTTAAAGTCTTTCAGTTGAAAAATTTTGCAAGAGAAGTGTCTCCTCTAAAAGATTTAAGGGCATTGTTTTGTATATATTCTATATTAAAAAGAGAAAAACCCGATATTGTACATACGCATTCGTCAAAAGCTGGTATTCTTGGACGTATTGCAGCTAAGTTGGCAGGAATAAAAGTTGTTTTGCACACTATACATGGATATGGATTTAATGAGACGCAAAAATGGTATGAAAAGTATTTGTATGTGTATCTCGAAAAATCCTGCGCTTCGATATCAAATAAATTAATTGCCGTATCGAAAGAAGATGTACAAAAAGGTCTTAAATATAAAATTGCAAAAGAGAGCAAATACACGCTTATACGCGCCGGAATAGATACAGAATTTTATAAAAATTTTAATCAAAATCCAAATTTCAGAAAAAGTTTAGGAATAAATAACAATATAAAAGTTATTACTACAATAGGAGCTTTTAAACCTCAAAAAAATCTAAAGGATTTTGTTAAAGCTGCGTCAATTGCTTTTCAATCAGTAAAAAATGTTGTTTTTTTAATAGTTGGAGATGGTCAGGAACGCGGAGAGTTAGAAAACTTGATATTAAATTTTAATTTAAAAGAGAATATTCTTTTTCTTGGCTGGAGAACTGATATAGCAGAAATACTAAAAATAAGTGATATATTTGTTTTGACGTCTCTATGGGAAGGATTGCCCTGCACAATTTTAGAAGCTATGTGTTGTTCAAAGCCTGTTATAGCTAATGCTGTTGATGGTGTGAAAGAAATTATAGTTGAAAGTAAAACAGGTTTTCTTATAGAACTGCATAATTATAAAAAAACAGCTGAAAAAATTATATATCTGCTTACTAATCCTTCAGAGATTGAATCAATGGGTAAAAATGCGTTAAATTCAATCGGACAAGAATTCAATATAGATTATACGGTTAAACAACATGAAGAACTATATCTGCAGTTAATAAAACCAGACGGCAATGTTAAAATAAATTTTGTATAATTAACAATAAATTAAAAAAGATTATAGTCATCGCTGCTATAAGTATACATTCCTTGTTTTTATACCTGAAAAAGCGGACATTTATTGTATGGTTAAAAATAGATTTCTTGTACTGGTATTGAGAAATAGATTTATTTTTTACAATATATTTAATATTTTTATTTAATTTTATATGGCCGATTACAAAATAGGGTGGTTTATTGAATTATTTTATTGAAACTATAGGTTGTCAGATGAATATGTGCGATTCTGATATGCTTGATTCTGTTCTTTCAACTTATGGAGCGTCAAAAGTGGACAATCTGTTAGATGCGGATGTGGTCGTGCTTAATACTTGTTCTGTAAGAGCGCAGTCTGAACAAAAAGCTTTTTCTTATATTGGAAGGACAGAGGAATTCAAGCGGCAAAATCCTGACTTGAAAATAGTTGTTATGGGATGTATGGCAGAAAGGCTCGGTTGCAGGATAAAAAAGCGTTTTAATAGCGTTGATTTAATTATAAGCGCGAAAAATATTGACAATGCTGCTTTAAAGATTATTAATTCATGCTTTATTAATAACGCTGTAAAAAATGAGAGATTTGATTTAAAATCTGAGATTGTTAGATACGTTACAATTATTAGAGGATGTAATAATTATTGTTCTTATTGTATAGTGCCTTTTGTAAGAGGAAATGAGAAAAGTCTTGATTATCAGTCCCTGATAAATGAATGTTCTTTGATGGTTAAAAATGGCGCAAGGGAAATAATGCTTTTAGGGCAAAATGTAAACTCATATCAATATGGAGACGTAAATTTTTCTTTATTGCTTAAAAAAATTGCTTCAATAAAAAATCTTGACAGAATAAGATTTATGACGAACCATCCTAAAGATTTAGACGATAACCTTATAAATGTTATGGCTGCAGAGCCGAAAGTTTGTCCTCATATTCACCTTCCTATGCAGTCTGCATCTAATAAAATTCTTAAAACAATGAACAGAAAGTATACTTATGAACATTATCTTGATTTAATCGGCAAACTAAGAACAACTGTTCCCGAAATAAGTATAACAACCGATATTATTGTGGGATTTCCCGAAGAAACTGAAAAGGATTTTGAGGATACTTTAAATGCAGTAAGAACAATAAGATTTGACGGGCTATACGTTTTTAAGTATTCTCCGCGGCATGGTACAGTCGCTTCTAAAATGGCTGATATTGTAACTTTAGAAGAAAAAAAGAGGCGCCACTCGATTGTGCTTAAAGAATCAAATAAAATTTCTGTTGAAATTGTTTCAAAAATGATAGGAAGCGTTCAGAAGGTTTTAGCTGAGAAAATTAATAATGGAGTTATAGAATCAAGAGCAAGGGGAGGGCGTAAAGTTTTTGTAAAAGGCAGCAAAGATCATATCGGCAAAATTTTTAATGTCAGCATCAAAACAGCAAAAATAAATTCATTACTTGGCGATATTGTATGAGAAAATTTGTTATACCGGCTGTTTTTGTTTTGATTGTACTGCTGCTTTTTAATTTTAATAAAAAAATTGGCTTGTTTGATAAAAATCCGTATGAGAACTATATAATTAAATATTCTAATCAATTTGGAATTGATTCTTTGCTGGTAAAAGCTGTTATGAAAAAAGAATCAAATTTAAATCCTAATGTAGTTTCAAGCAGAGGCGCTGTTGGTCTTATGCAGATAATGCCTGTTACTGCGCTGCAAATTGCAAACCAGTTGAATATTAGATCTCATTCCAATGAGCAGCTTAAAGAAGCAGAAGTAAACATAATGTTTGGAACTTATTATTTGCAAAGACTTTTAAATTATTATTATAATAATCTTATTTTATCTTTAGCCGCATACAATGCGGGAATAGGAAACGTTGAAAATTGGTACAAGCAATATCCTGAAATAAATAAAAAAATACATAAAATACCTTTTAAAGAAACAAGACTTTATGTACGTTCTATAATATTTACTTACAAAATATATAAAGGAGCGGAAATATTAAAAACCCTGCTAAAAATTTAACTCCGTTAGTGCAGCAATACTGGGATATTAAAACTAAATATTCAGGCGTGGTTTTATTTTTTCGTTTAGGTGATTTTTATGAGATATTTGGAGATGATGCTATAAAAGCTGCACCTATTCTTGAAGTTGTGCTTACGCAAAGAGCCGGAGTTCCTATATGCGGTGTTCCTTATCATTCTGTAAATTCATATATAAGGAAATTAATAACAAAGGGTTTTAAAGTGCCATTTGTGAACAGCTTGAAGAACCTGGAACTGCAAAAGGTGTTGTAAAACGCGAGGTAACAAAAGTAATAACACCCGAAACGGTTTTAGAAGATACTCTTTTGGATGCAAGAGAAAATAATTTTTTATGTTTTTTTGTCGTTATTTTGTATTTGTTTTAAAATTTATTATAAAAAACATGTTAAAAGAAAATCCTAAATAAAGTTAAGGGTTACAGATTAGGTTTGTATGGACATAATTATTATTTCAGGACCTACCGCAAGCGGTAAAACAAAAAAAGCCGTTGAATTTTGCAAAGAAAAAAACGGAGAAATAATTTCCTGCGATTCAAGGCAGATTTATAAATATTTAGATACAGGCACAAACAAAGAAGGAGTTCTTTTACAAAATGGACTACGCGGGGTTAACGGAATTATACAGCATTTGACTGATATTATAAATCCGGATCAAAGTTATAGTGCCGCTAATTTTGTAAAAGATGCTGATATAAAGATTTTAAAAATTTTAAATAAAGGTAAAATTCCGATTATAACAGGCGGAACGGGGTTATATATTAAAGCTTTGCTTTACGGATTAGACGCAATGCCTGAAGCGGATGAAACTTTAAGAAAAGAATTAAAAACTAAATCTTGCAATGAAATTTATGACAGGCTGTTTGAATTAGATCCGCAATCTGCTGAAAAAAATAAAAAAAATCCTCAGAGATTAATTCGGGCTCTTGAAATAAATATCCTTTCAAAGAAAACACTCAAAGAGCATTTTAAATCTAAAAGTTTAAGATATAATTTTAAACATTACAGCATATCCGTCAACAATAAAATTCTGTATAAAAAAATTAATGAAAGATGTAAGTATATGATTGAAAACGGAATGATTGAAGAAACACAAAGAGTTATAAATATGGGGTTTAACGAAGATTGTCCGGCTTTGAGCGGAATAGGGTACAGACATATAATACAATATCTTAATAACAAGATTTCAAAAGGGGATTTAATTACAGAATTCTCAAAAGATACAAGGCATTATGCAAAACGCCAGAATACATGGTTTAAAGCGCAGCCGGATATAGAGAATATATATGCTGAATAATTTTTTTATTTAATTGAAAATACCGCGCTTTCAATGTTAAAGTTTTTGTCTATAGATAAAAAGAAATTAATAAAAAAAAGTTAGCATTAGTTACTGTCGTTTATAAATTAAAAATGAAAAGGGAATATGGAAAATAAAACGTTAGCAAAAATGCCGGAAAAACAGCTTTTGGAACTATGCTTTCAAGGGTTCTTGGATATATAAGAGATATGCTCGTTGCCAATATGTTTGGCGCTGGTATGTGTGCCGATTCTTTTTATGCTGCTTTTAGAATTTCTAATCTTTTTAGACGTTTGTTTGGCGAAGGCTCTTTCTCTGGCGTATTTATACCGGTATTTAGCGGGTATCTGCATCCGAGAGACAAAAATGAAGCGCAAAAATTTTTGAATATTGCTTTTACAGCTTTGTTGTTAATGGTTGTAATTATATCTGTTTTGGGAATATTGTTTTCACCTCTCATTGTAAAAGTAGTAGCGTGGGGATTTACAAATGATCCTGAAAAAATGCAGCTTATCGTGGAACTGACAAGACTTATGTTTCCGTTCATCGTTCTTATATGTCTTGCTGCTTTTCTGCCTGCAGTGTTAAATACTTTGCATTCATTTTTTATTCCGGCGTTTGCTCCGTCTGCATTAAGTTTTTCTGAGATTATTTTTATGATTGCTGTTGCTCCGATAATTATGCAGGGCAATCAGATTAAAGGACTTGCCGTAAGCGTTATTTTAGGCGGCATGCTACATCTTTTTATACAATATCCAAAACTAAAAAATTAGATTGGCACTTAAAATTAAAGCTTGATTTAAAGCATCCCGGTATAAAAAAAATTATGTTGCTTACGATACCCTCGGTATTAGGTTTGTATGTAGATCAGATAAATGTTTTTGTAGATAACATATGCGCATCTTTTCTTTCAAACGGTTCAATACGGCACTATACTATTCTAACAGACTTATGCAGCTTCCGCTGTCAATTTTTTGGACTTGCTTTCGCTACGGCTTCTCTGCTGCTATGTCAAAAGCTTATGCAAAAAAGATATGGCGGCTCTTAAAAATCTCTTAATTATTCCATAAGGGTTACAGTTTTTGCTCTGCTTCCTTCAGCTATACAGCCGATATATTTAGCATAATTGAAAAGAAACGACAAAAACAAATTCTCAAATGTAATTTAATATGGATAGGTACAGAAAGGCATAAAAAATGAATGATGCCCGAAATGATAAACTTAAACAAATTCCTAAACTTCCCGGTGTTTATATAATGCGCGATGGAATAGGAAATATTATATATATTGGCAAAGCAAAAAGTCTTAAGGATAGAATTACGTCGTATTTTAATGCCGATATAAATTCAAAAGCTGCAGCCATTATAACAGCAATGCGTAAGATTGATTATATTTTATCTGCTTCTGAAAGAGAAGCGTTGATAATTGAAAGACAGCTAATAAATAAAGTGAAGCCGTTTTTCAATTCAATGTGGAAAGATGATAAATCTTATCCGTATATAAAATTCTCAATAAATGAAGATTTTCCACGTTTAATTTTTACAAGGAAAAAGATTAAAGATGGTGCTCTGTATTTCGGTCCTTATCCTCAGATTTTTTACATAAAAAAATTTGTTCATTGGCTTGTAAAACTTTTTAAAATCCGCCCGTGTAAAATAGATATTTCGGAAAAATTTCTTCCTGACGAGAAAAAAGTTAAATCATGTCTTTATTATCATACGGGGATGTGTACCGCTCCATGTCTTGGTAAAATTACGTCAAAAGATTATAAAGAAAAAATTAAAAGTGTAGAATTATTTTTGAGAGGGAAATTAAAAAAACTTGAGAACGATTGGGAAAAACAGATGCTTAATTTAAGCAAAAATCTGCGCTATGAGGAGGCCTGGGAAATAAGAGACAGACTTTATGCTTTGACGAATATTTCAGAAAGAGTTATGATAAATGAAATTACGCAGGACGAAATAAATCAGTCTGTTCAGAGAGCAGATAGTATTAACGAACTGAAAAATGTCTTGGGATTAAAGCATCAGCCGGTGTTAATAGAGGGTTTTGACAATTCAAACATACAAGGAACAAATGCTGTGGCTTTTATGGTAAGATTTCAAAATGGGCTTGCCGATAAAAAAAATTACAGAAAATTTAAAATTAAAACTGTTATTGGTGCTGACGATTTTGCAAGTATGAGAGAAGTTGTTTTTAGAAGATATTCTTATTTGATGAGAAAAAATGAAACGCTGCCGGATTTAATTTTAATTGACGGTGGAAAAGGACAGCTTAGAGCTGCCGTAAACGCATTGGAAGAGCTTAAAGTGCAGATTCCTATTATTTCGCTTGCTAAAAAGAATGAGGAGATTTTCCTGCAGAATAAAGATAAAGCGCTGGTTTTAAGCAGACATTCGTTAGCCTTAAGACTTCTCCAGTTAGTAAGGGACGAATCCCATAGATCTGCCGTATCATATCATAGAAAATTAAGGGAAAGGATTGAAAAATGAAACAAATGTTGCCAAAGGATATTGCTGTAGAAATGAAAAATTATCCTGAATTCTACGTAAAAGTTTGGAAAGTATGTTTTGCAATACCCGCAGGAAAAACTCTAACTTATTTACAACTTGCTAAAAAGATAGATTCTCCTAAAGCCGCAAGAGCAGTCGCTATGGCGTTAAGTAAAAATCCCTTTGCTCCAATAATTCCCTGCCATAGAGTTACAAGAAGTGATGGTAAAATGAGCGGCTATTCGGCACCGGGAGGAATAAATAAAAATTAAATATGCTCAAATATAAAGCGGAAACCGGAAAAAATGCTTCGCTGGATTAATGATATTCCAAGAAATGCCGTAATGAATATGTCGCTTGATGAATTTCTGTTTAATGAATATAAAAATGAACCTGTGTTGAGAACTTACTGCTGGGATAATGCTTATACAACAATAGGATATTTTCAAAAAAGCGGTTGTGGACACAGTTTTATAAGAAGGCTTACGGGAGGCCTTACAGTACAGCATCATTACGATATATCTTACAGTTTTATTATATCATCAGATTTTTGGAATGTATATAGTCAGCGTCAAACTTACAGAAATATACATTTGTTAATACAAAAGACTTTGCAGAATATTAATATTAATTCTGTTATTTTAGATAAAAATGCAGGAAATGCAACTAATGTCTGTGTGCAGAGTTTTTATGAAAATGATTTGCTTTCAGAAGGTAAAAAAATTGTAGGTTCGTGTTTGCGCAGACGTGCAAACAAAATTATTGCGCAGGGTTCAATTCATGCGCGTTTAAACGATAATAATAAAACAATTTTTTCTAGAAATTTTGCCGTAAACACAGCGGAATTTCTTAAAACTGATATAAAAACTTTAGGCTTTAGCAATAGTGAAATTGAATCTGCAGAAAAAATTGCCAAGGAAAAATATTCAAATCCTAAATGGAATGATAAATTTTAATATATATTAATTGACAGAAAAACATATAAAATATAGAATAATTAAATAGATTTTAAGACAGGAGATTTAAAATGAAAATGAAAAAATTTTTTTTGTTGGCTATGGTTAGTGTATTGGTTTTAGGAGCTTGTGGCAAAAAGCAGAATATAAAGCATGACTCTGATGTTTCTTCAGACAGTACGGAATCAAGCGTTTTTACAGATGAGCCGTTTTCAAGAGGAGATTCTGATAAAGACAGCAATCTTAAAATAGTGTATTTTGATTTTGACAGAAGCGATTTAACAGCAAATTCTCTGGAGACTTTAAAAGAAAATGCAGCTTATCTGACAAGAAATCCTGACATTAAAGTTGTTCTTGAAGGACATACTGACGAGAGGGGTACTATCGAATATAATCTTTCTTTGGGACAACGCAGAGCTTTAAAAGTTAAAGAGTATTATACGCAGCTTGGTGTTGCGACTAATAGAATAGCAACAATTTCCTACGGTAAAGAAAAACCTGCTGATTCAGAAACTAATGAATTAGCATGGGCAAGAAATAGAAGAGTTGAAACAAAATCGTTAATGAAATAAGAATATATGGTACAGCGCGTATTTTTATTATTGTGTTTTATGACCGTATTTGTTACTGGGTGTATACCTTTAAATTCGCATGAGGTTATAGATTTAAAAGATGAGCTGTCTCATTTACAAATACAATACAGAGAACTTAAACAAAATTATGCAGACTTATATACAAGAGTTGATCCTGCCTGTACAACGCTTGAAGTTCTCAATGTCTCAGTAAAAGATCTACAAGATAAAGTTTTTGCGTTAGACCAAAATATTCAAAATATTAATGATTTAGAAATTGACGCAAATAAAAAGTCAAAAAATGACAATGTCAAACCCTCTTTTCCTTCATCCATTTATCAGAGTGCTTACAGTGATTATTCTATGGGGAAGTTTGATCTTGCATATTCTGGGTTTCAAGCATTCGTAAAGAAATATCCTAACTCTGAATTTACACCGCAGGCCCAGTTCTATATGGGGGAATGTTTTTATTCTGGTAGTATGTGGGAGAAAGCTCTTGAAGAGTATAAAAAAGTAGAGCGGCATTATAAGAAATCAGAATTACTATCGTCTGCAAGACTAAAGATAGCTTTATGCTGCGAATTGCTTAGCAAGCATAATGAAGCATTAAATATCTTTTTATCAATAGTAAAAGATTTTCCGCAAAGTCCGGAATCTTTAATGGCAAAAGAAAAGCTTAAAATATACAATAATGCTCAAAAGAGATGATTTTTTTCCTTATTTAATAATTTCAATATTTTTACATATAGCAGTTTTTTGTTTTATGTTTTATATTAAAGAAAAACCTGTTTTTTTGTCTGCTCCTATAGAAGTTTCTTTTTATTCACAATCTCACCATAGTACGGATCAATCTCTATATGATGAAGCTGTTAAAGGAAAAGCCGAATATGCTTCTGTTGCACAAGAGCAGTTAAAAGAAGAAACTGAAAAAAAAGAAAATATTGTAGTAAAGAAAATAAATATAAAAGAAAAGAAATCAAAATATCAAGTTAAAACTGATATTAAAAAGACGGATAAACAATTTGTAAAGTCTGTTGAAAACAAGAAAAGTGAAGTTGCTAAGCCTCAACAGGGAAACAACAGCGGTGTTGAGACTTTTTCGTTGTCATCTTCAGATAAACACTTTGGCGAACAAGGCTCTTCTTACGAAGGGCTTTCTTTCGATAATCAAAGCTTCAAGTATTCTTATTATACGGGACAAATAATAAGAAAAATTGGACGGCAGTGGAGATGGGCAGAAAATTACGGAAAACTTAGAACACTTGTTTATTTTAAAATCCATAGAGACGGCACAGTATTTGATATTTCTATAAAAGAGTCATCTGGGAGTATGGAATACGACAAAAATGCTTTAGACACAATACGCAGAGCGGCTCCTTTCCCTGACTTGCCTGAAAATTATGATGGTCAAGCGCTGGGAGTTTTTTTTGAGTTCAAGTATAAAAATTAAACTTATGAAAATTTTTTTCTTTTTTCTTTATATTATTTTATATTTTACGTTAATTGTTTATGCACAAAACGATGTTTATCTTTCTCTTTCTGCCACAGGCAGGAGATCCGATATTGCGGTAGAACACTTTACTGCCGCGGATAAAAGCGATGATATAATAAAGTTCACAAAACTTTTAAAAGAGATAATAGAAAACGATCTCATTCTTTCCAGATATTTCAATGTAATACAAGATGTGCATAAAGATAATTCTATTTCTTTTAAAGAAAGACTGCTTTTGTGGAAAAATAAAGGGGCTTCAGTTCTTATTACTGCCGATGTCTCAGGTGATAGCAGCAGTAATCTTGTTCTTGAGATAAAAATGCTTGACGTTATGACTAGTGAAATGATATGGAAACATAAGTATAAAAAAGAGTCTGCAAATTACAGATATATGGCACATGAAGCAAGCGATGAAATTGTTAGAAGATTTACAGGAGAAATAGGCATAGCTCGGTCAAAAATAGCTTTTGTAAGCAACAGCACCAGATTTAAGGAAATATATATTATTGATTATGACGGATATAATCTACGCAGGCTTACAAGAGACAATAAAATAAACATTCTTCCTAAATGGGCTCCTGATGGAGAACGAATAATTTATACAAGTTATCTTTATAATAATCCGGATTTATTTGTACTGGATATTATAAAAAATAATCGTAGTATTATTTCAAAATATCAGGGATTAAATGTTACAGGTTCATTTTCTCCGGACGGAAAGAAGATACTTCTTACATTATCAAGAGGAAAATATCCTAATTTATATTTAATAAATGCGTCAGGAGAAATATTAAATAGAATGACAGACAATTTATGTATTGATACAAGTCCGTCTTTTGCTCCTAACGGGCAGGAAATAGTGTTTATTTCAGACAGGCCCGGTTATCCGCAGCTTTATATTATGAATATAGAAGGCGGGAATGTAAGAAGACTTGCGACAAACGGTTTTTGCGATTCTCCGTCATGGTCGCCGCGCGGGGATAAAATTGTTTTTACAATGAGACAATCAAAAGGCAATTATGACTTGTATGTGTACGACTTTCCTACTGCGAAAATCACAAAACTTACAAATAACCAAAAAAATAATGAAAATCCGTCATGGTCTCCAGACGGAAGATTTGTCACATTCTATTCAAATAGATCCGGTAAAGGCGAGATTTATATAATGGCAATTGATGGTTCAGGAACAAGAAAACTTACGGAAATCCCCGGTACATCTTATTCCCCGTCATGGTCGCCTGTCTTAATAAGATAAAATAACTTATAATTTGTTATTTTTGTATGCTTGTTTAAAATCTGTATTGTATAAACAAATGTCAACGTAATATTATTAAATGATTTCGAAGTAAGTTTGTTTGGTATGGCAAAAATAAAATATAGAGGATAAAAATGTTTGAAGGGAAGAGTTTTATAGACGTACTTGATATGGGTGGGTGGGCTCTTTATGTACTTTTGGGGTCATCTATTCTTTCGATAACAGTAATTTGTTGTAAACTGGCTGAGTTTTGGGCAAAGTCAAAAGTTACAAGAATCCAATTTGTGTCTAGGCTGGCTGAGAAAATTAAAAAAGATAAATTTGACGAAGCCGTTGATTTTTGCGATACGGTTAACTCTCCTATGGCATCAGTTGCCAAGACAGGTATAGTTGCTTTTAAAGAAAATGAAGGAAATATCGGCGAGGCTATGGAAAGAGAAATAATGATTCAGACAGCAAAACTTGAAAGGCTTACCACTATTCTTGGAACATTGGGGAGCATTTCGGTTTATATAGGTTTGTTTGGAACAGTTTTAGGTATCATAAGGGCGTTTCATGATATTTCAAAAATGGGATCAGGAGGCATATCTGTCGTTATAGGTGGAGTTTCAGAAGCGCTTATTGCTACAGCGGCAGGTCTTTTCGTGGCGATTCCCGCAGTTATTGCATATAATTTTTTTACAAAGCTGATAGATAAATTTGTTGTAAATATGGAATATTGTTTTTCTGTAGTTGAAGATATTCTTAAAAGGAAAATAAGTAAATGACTTTAAACAGAAAAAGAAATACTGTTATGTCGGAAATTAATATAACGCCTTTTACAGATGTCGTGCTGGTGCTCCTTATTATTTTTATGATAACTACGCCTATGCTTATGCAGCCTGGCATAAAAGTTAATCTTCCGCAAACTCAAGCTTCAGACAGCGAGGATACATCAAATATTGAAGTTTTAATTTCAAAAGACGGATATGTTTATATAGACGGTAAACAGATTCATATTTCTAATGTAGAAAACGCAATACGCAAACTGCTGTCTTTGCACGTGCATAAAGCGGTGGTTATAAAAGGCGATAAAGAGGTTAAGTATGACTGCATAATACAATTTATGGACAGGGCTAAAAAAGCAGGAGCAAAGAAGTTTGCTCTTGCGGTGGATAACTCCGCTTTATATAATACATCTAATACTAAAAAACGGATTACAAATGAAAGCGCTGAATCCGGTTAGCTTATTATTAATTTTCTTATGTTTAATTTTAGGTTTAAACATTATTTTTTATTCTCCAATGCCGCTTTACGATTTAATAACCGGACTCAAAACTCCTGATTTTTCAATAACATGGCCTAAAATAAGACTCTTTATAGAACCGCTTTACTCTTTTTCATTTTATGTGTTAACATTAAATAAACATTTTTATAAGCCTGCTGTAATTTCGTGGGTCTTATGGATTATGGGTTTTGTATTTATTTATTCTTTGATTGATAAAAAGAGTTTTAGACAAATTTTAAATAATATATTTTACTCATTAATGATTTTTATTACATTTTTGTTTTTTGCAGTATTGCTTCCCATTCCAGGTCCTAAACTTGAAAAACCAAAAGATTATATTGCAGTTGATATTCATTCGCATACAATAAGTTCTCATGATAATGTGGCTCCTGCGGAAATTAGTTTAAAAGCCCATTTTTGGGCGGGGTTTGACGTTTTTTTTAATACAGAACACAATCACACGCGGGGTTTTTCAATGTTTCCTAGAGAATCGATGTATAAAACGGTTTATCCCGGTCTACAGATGCAAACTAAAAACAATGTGTCCGCTGTACTTTTAGCCTCTGAAAAATTTAATGGTGAGAATTATAAAAATATGATGCTTGCTGATATCATAAAAGAAGCACATAAAAATAAAATAATTGTTATTATGCCGCACTGGTGGAAGTGGCATAGGCAGACTTTTAATGAGCTGAAAGATATTGGAATTGATGGTTTTGAAATATATAATTGCGGGTATAGAAATTTCAAAGAAAGCGAATGCAAAGCAATGATAAACTTTTCAAAAAGGAATAATTTATTGATGTTTGGTGTTACGGATTGGCATGGCTGGGGATATATGTCTGACGTTTGGACCGTTTTTAAAGGTAGCGTTTTAGAAAATATACAGGAACAGCTTGCAAAGAAACCGCAGACAAAAATAATTTTATACAGACAGAAACAGTCTGCATCAGTTTTGAGATTTATTTTTGAGCCGTTTTCTGCTTTTTATTATTATATAAGAAATACAAGCATAATATATATAATTTCATTAACAGCTTGGATTATGCTGGCGTTTGTTATTTTTAAAAGCAGATTTTTTAAATATGTAAAAAAATATTTGCCGCTTGTTATATTTGCTGTTTATGTGTTGGGCATTATTTATTTTTATATAATAGTAGTAAAGCAGGTTGTTAATACAAATGAAATTATAATGAAGCAGTTGCTGCCTGTTTTAGCAGTGTTTTGCTTGTTGTGGATTATTTTGTGGGATATTAATAAAAATAACAGTCTTGAAATTTAGAAAGCACTTAAAAAATAAATGTTAAAAAAATATTAAAATTTTTATTTATTGATGATATTTTAAAATCAGATATTGATTTTAAAAAAACATTATTTTATTTCAAAATCTTTCGGAAAGATATTTTGCAAAAGTAGCGTTGATGATTTTTAAGAAAACTTATTTAGCAGGAGAAAAAGTTTATGAAGCAAATCGAGGCAAATGTCTTTTACATAGTTAAAAACGGACAAATAAGTCTTAGCAGCAACAAATCCGCCAGCATTGTAAAACGGAGAGTTTTTTGGCGAAATGCTTTAATAGAATATTGTAAACATAATAACAGCGCGGTTGCTTTAAAAGACAGCGAACTTTATCTTATTTATCGCGCTAAATTTAACATATATCGGAATCAAATAATAAGCTGGGTTTGATAATAATTAAAAATCTTGCGTCATTCTTTGCAAAAAGCGGGAAATATCAAAACTGTGATTGAATCATCAAGAAACAGAGTTTTTACCGCTGCAATAATAGTTATGCTTGCAATTTGCCTGTTTCTATATTTCATAAGGGGTATTCCCGCACCGTTTGCAATGGCCGCATTTATTACATATTTAATATCTCCTATAGTTGTAGAAATACAGTGCTATGGTTATAGAAGATGGGTTGGGGTTGCAGTTATTGCTTTTGCTTTTATATCTGTGTTTGCTGTGTTTTTTGTAAAGGTTGTCCCTGTTTTTATAATCGAAGTTGGTAAATCTACATCGGCAGCTTCAGATTACTATATATCTTTTTCAAATTATATTGATATTATAGGGTCTAAAATTGAAACAGTAATTCCCATCGTTAAACGTTATGATATTTTAAGCGCAGTCGTTAAAAATCAGATATTTTATGTTTTCAGATGTGTGGCAGATCCCTCGGTATCTTATGAGTGTTCTTTCTATTTCTTCAATTATAATTTTAATTCCGATGCTTGTTATATCTATGCTTCTTAGTGGAAATACAAGTATAAATGAGACTATAAATTTTTTTCCGTCAAAGTATATTGAAACAATACTTTCTGTTATCTATGAAATTGATAGCATTTTAGGAAGATTCATACGCGGACAGCTTATAGAGGCTGCTTTTGTAAGCGTTACGTCTATAGTATGTTTAGCATTTGTTAGGAATTAATTTTTCTTTAGTTATCGGTATTATTGCAGGATTTATGAATATGATTTCTTACCCGGGGCATTTTGCCGATCTTTTTTTAGTCCTTGTTGTTGTCGGCGTCATACAATTTCAAACTGCAGCAATAGCGGTTAAAATAATTGTTTTGTATGCAGTAATACAGTTTTAGACAATAGTTTTGTACAACAGTTTGTTATAGGGTATAGCGTAAATTTAGGGCCTGTGCTGATATTGCTTATAATGCTTGTGCGGGCAATCTTTGGATTTTGGGAGTGGATTTGCTGTTCCTGTTATGGCGATTGAAAACTGTTTTTATTATGCTCATAACTAAATATAAAAGAACGATGGCGCATAATATACGGAACTATTAAGGAGAGTTCAATGGCTAAAAAAGTAGGTATTATAACTTCAGGCGGTGATGCTCCGGGAATGAATGCGGCTGTAAGAGCTGTTACAAGGCATGGAATTTTTTTAGGGTATCAGATGATAGGAATAAAAAGAGGATTTAGAGGGCTTCTTAATGATGAATTTATACCG
Source organism: Endomicrobium sp. (assembly GCA_031290155.1). Taxonomy (GTDB): domain Bacteria; phylum Elusimicrobiota; class Endomicrobiia; order Endomicrobiales; family Endomicrobiaceae; genus Endomicrobiellum. Next base: position 76,906 of record JAITOB010000008.1, read on the forward strand.
CTAACACTGCGTTCGGTAAGCGGTATAATAAATTTCGGCGGAACAATGCTGCATACTGGAAGGTGTCCTGAAACAAAGACGGCAACAGGTATGAAAAGAGCTGTTAAAACAGTAAAAGAACTTAACTTAGCAGGATTGATAATTATAGGAGGAGATGGTTCTTTAGCCGCTGGGAATGCTTTTTCAAAACACGGTATCGAAGTTATCAATATCCCTGCTTCAATTGATAATGACATATACGGTACTGATGAAACTATGGGTTATGATACGGCTTTAAATACTGCTGTAGAGGCAATAGACAAAATAAGAGATACTGCAACAAGCCACGATAGAATTTTTGTAGTTGAAATTATGGGAAGAGAACACGGATTTTTAACCCTTGACGTAGGTCTTGCCGCAGGTTGTGAATTTATAGTAGTGCCGGAAATGAAGGTTGACATACAAAAACTTGCCGAAGAACTGAAAAAAGGAAAAGAGAGAGGAAAAACATCTGAAATTATAGCTTTTGCCGAAGGGTGCGGTTCTTCCGCTGAGTTTGCAAAAAAATTAGAAAAATTAACTGGCCTTGAAGTAAGAATGAGCAATCTTGGTTATATACAGCGCGGCGGAAGGCCAACTGCAAGAACTAGAATACTTGCTTCAAAATTTGGACATGCTGCTATGAATCTTTTCAATCAAGGGAAAACCAATGTTCTTGTTGGAATAACGGGCGGGGAAGTATCTTCAATGTCTATTCACAATGCAATAAAGCATGAGAAGAAATTTGACGCTAGAGCGGTTAAAGTGTTGAGGAATTTATCAGTTTGATTATCAAAAGATATGATAAAGCCTATTAAGTTCACAATTATTAGTCGACAAAAAGATTGCAGTTAGAACGTTGCATGTATAGTTTTGTTTAATAGCTAAATTGATTTAAGTTTTATATTAAGGAAAATAAGATGAATAGTATGTTGGAAAAAATTAGGCGTGGAACAAGTGAAATTATTTCTATTGAAGAGCTTGAAAAAAAACTTGAATCAGGTAAAAAATTAAGAATAAAAATGGGCGTTGATCCTACGGCTCCCGATTTACATTTAGGGCATACGGTACCTATTGGTAAATTAAAAACTTTTCAGGATTTAGGGCATCAAGTAATATTTCTAATTGGCGATTTTACTGCCCGAATAGGCGACCCGTCCGGCAGGTCGGAAACTCGTCCGGTCATGACAGACGAACAGATAAAAGCAAATATAAAAACTTACACTGACCAAGTTTTTAAAATTCTTGATAGAAATAAAACAGAAATTGCATATAACAGTAAATGGCTGAAAGAACTTGGTGTAAAAGGACTTTTAAATCTTGCTGCAAAAAGTACTGTAGCCCAGATGCTTGTAAGAGACGATTTCAAGAAAAGATATCTAGACGACAGACCTATAAGCATAGTTGAATTTTTATACCCTTTGCTTCAAGCTTATGATTCTGTAGCTTTAGATGCTGATGTTGAACTTGGCGGCAATGACCAAAAATTTAATCTGCTTCTTGGAAGAGAAATACAAAGAGATTATGGATTTAAGGATGTTCAAATTGTCATTACTATGCCTCTTTTAGAAGGAACTGACGGTATTAAAAAAATGTCAAAGTCGTATAATAATTATATAGCTTTAAATGATTCTCCTAAAGATATGTTTGGTAAAATAATGTCAATCTCGGATGAACTTATGTACAGATATTATGAACTTCTTACCCAGACGGACTTAAATGTTGTTAAAAATATGCACCCTAAAGATGCAAAATCTGCATTAGCGTTAGAGATTGTGGAAAGATATTATACAAAAGAAGCTGCTTTGCAGGCAAAAGAAGAATTTAATAAGGTTTTTGCAAAAAAAAACATTCCAAATGAGATTAAAAAATACAGTATAAAAGATGTCAATATAAAGCTGTCTGATTTACTTTTTCAAAGTGGTATGGTTTCAAGCAGAAACGAAGCAAAGCGTATTATAGCGCAGGGCGGTGTAAAAATGGATTTGAAAAAGGTCAAAGAAGATTTTGTAGTTAAGTCTGAAAATTCATTTATTCTGCAGATAGGCAGAAGAAAATTCGTTAAAATATTAAGGAGCGAAATATGAAATTGAAAAAATATTCGTTTATTTTATTACAGCGTTATTATCAGCAGGTCTTTTTGCGTGTTCTGGACCTCAAATTACAAGAGTTTGACTCTAATGAGGAAATTAATTTGAGCAGAGATTGGAACGATATTGATTCGCAGCAGGTTGCGCAGGAAATGATCGGGGATTCTTCTACAGATAAGTGGATAAACGATTATAAAGCTAACACTGGCCGAAAAAAGCCCAGGGTTATTATAGGAAATGTTGTTAATAAAACAGAAGAACATATACAAACCGATACTTTTATAAAAGATCTTGAAAAAAATCTTATCAATTCGGGTAATGCGTTATTTATAGCTTCCAAAGATCAGCGTAAAGATGTAAGAGCAGAGAGACGATCAAGCAGTTAACTCAAAACAGAAACTGCAAAAAAGAAAGGCATGGAAATAGCAGCAGATTTTATACTGAAAGGCCAGATCAACTCAATTTATGATATTAATAAAAGTCCAGGTTAAATATTATCAGGTTGAAATAGAGCTTATCGATTTGGAAACAAGCGAAACTGTTTGGATGGGACAAAAAAAATAAAAAAAGTAATTTCCAAAAAGTCTTGTAAAGCGTAAACTTAAAATATTATGTTTAAGAAAAAAGAATATTTATTTGTGATACTAATAATATTTCCTATAATTATGCCGTTAGGAGAGTGTTCGTCTAATTTAGCCAAATATTAGAGGTAATTTAAGAACTAAAATTGACTCTGGGAATTACAAGGATGCCGCTAAACTTGTTGATAAATCAAAAATAAATACGGTTCAAGAAATATTCTTATGTATTATCTTGATTCTGGAGTGGTAGATCATTTGGCAAATAATTATGAAATAAGTTTGAAAAGATTTGAAATCGCAAAAGAAAAATTTCAAGAATATTATCAAAGTATTACGGCAGGTCTAGGGTCTATGGCTTTTATGACAGCACAACGCCTTATTGTGGCGAAAATTTTGAAATAGTCCACATATCGGTTGTAGAAGCTTTAAATTATATTTTGTTGGGACAAAGTAATGAGGCGGTTGTTGAGGCAAGGCAAGCAAATACGCTTTTTAAAACTTTTGGGGTTGAAAAGAATTATAAAATTTTTATAAAGATGACGGTTTTATAAGGTATTTTATGGAGCTTGATATGAATGCAGGATATATTAATGATGCGCATATTTCATATTATGCGGCATTGAAAGCTTACAAAACGGTATTATTCAAATTGCGCCGCCCAAAGAATTGGTAAACGATGCTTGTGCTTCAGCTTTATATTTAGGAATGAATGATAGGGTGGATGAAATAAATAAAGAATATCCTAAAGTGCAAAAAATGTGATCCCAGATTGCTGCGGAGAATGTATAATAATAAATTATAATGGATTTATTCCTAAAAAAACACAAAGCGTATTTGGATTTGCTTTATGCGATATGTGGTATTATGTTGAACATGCTGAAGTAGCCAGTGAAGAACAAAAAGTTTTTGAAAGAGCAAAGTCAATAGGGACTTCTATTTTTGCAAACGATTATATAAAAATTGCTTTTCCGCAATATACAGAAATTAAAAATAAAATGAATTCTTTTAAAGTAAAATCGGATAAATATGAGGCATACGGCGTTCTGGTTCAGGATTTAGGACAAGTAGCCCGAAAATGTCTTGACGCTGATAATAAAACTTACGCAAAAACTTTAGCTAGAGCAGCGGTTAAATACATTGTTGATAAATCTGTTTCTCAGGCGGTTGAAGAAAATAAAGGCGACGCCTAGGGACAACTTTCACAAATTTCATTTAATTTATATAATTCTCTTTCTGAAACTGCTGGTATCCGTGCGTGGAATATGCCACCGGAAACAATTTTAACGGCAAGATTGTGTATGCCAGCAGGTATGCATACGCTTAAAGTTAATTTTTTAGGAAAAAACAAAGAAATTTTACAATCATATGATATAGAAATTAATATTAAAGTGGGGGAAAAGAATTTTATTGTAGTAAGAAGCAGTATGATATGAAAAAACATATTGCGTTTGTTATAAATATATTTTTATTCCCGTCATTGGCGGCTTTTGCTTCTAATGTAAATATTGAGCGGAATAAAAATAATTTATTGTTGGCGCTTAAAAAGGACAGTCTTACATTCAGTACCGCATATATCAGCGGACATACAAATAAGCAATTAGTAAGTTTTAACTTAGAAGTTTTAAATACTTCAGACAGAATTCTAAAATATTTAAAAGAAAGTACAGAATATGAGAGAGGAGAAATAATTTCAGTTTTCTTATTGTTGTTTTATGTCAATTATAAGGCAGGTGTTGCGTTTCATGAAATTGGACATGGTTTGAGAAGTAAGTCTTTCGGGTTAGATTATGAGCTTATACAGAATTCTACTAATGTTTATAATAATTTTGAAAAAGACGAGAATTTTTTAAGTTTTTTTAATAGAATTATTTAATACTGGAAGAACAGTGTGCAGACTAGATCCTGTAAAATACGGAGAATTGAATAACAGTTTAGATCATATTTCTTTTTGTAATTTCAATATTATTATTGGCGCGGGAGGAATGAACAATGAAATATATTTTGCGGGAAAAATCTGCGATAGTATTTATGACAGAAACGAAGATGACGTACTTTTGCCATATGTTGTGTACTTGAACTAGGCTATCTCCAATTTTGTATGATATTACGGCATCTGAAGCTGGAGACGATCCGTTTAATCTAAGAATACGGTTTGCATTGAAAGATGAAAGCGCCTTTGAAAAAGGAAGCATATGTAGCGCAGGTTCGATTTCTTTGTTCCTTAGCGCAACGACATATGCAATTTTTACAAAAGCCCCATTGAAAGTTTGTGGTTTTAGATTACCAGATGTTTTTCCTTATATAACAACCAGGGGAATATCTTATAAAGTTGTTAGCGGATACGAAGTGAATAAATATCTAAAGTTGATATTTGGTTTTGAGAAGGTGTTTGAAATAGAACCAGCAGCCGAATATAATTTTGGAATAGACCATATTATAGAATCGCCGTTTACAATGCACTATAGAGGAATAATTACTTTTGGACAAGAATTAGATTTTGAAGCATCTTGCACAGTTCCTTTATCGGATTTGTTTTCCATAGGCATAGGCTGTGAAATATATTCTTGTAAAAGTTTGCAAGGGTAAAGATACGCTGCGTCAAATATGATAGATAAAATCGGTTCTAAATTGAACGAAACTGATTATTATAGCAGCGGTATATTTGCATTTATATCTTATAGATATTGAAAAAAAGAGGTGGAAAATGTATAAGATTGTGAGTAAACAAGAAGTTGGCCTAAAAGTACAAAGTTATGAAATTTATGCGCCTGAAATTGCAAAAAACGCAAAAGCCGGACAATTTATTATATTTAGAATTGATGATAAGGGAGAAAGAGTTCCTTTAACCATTGTAAGCACAAACCCTCAAGAAGGATTGGTTAGAATAATCTTTCAGGAAACAGGTAAAAGCACTGAACATCTCGCCTCTCTTTGCAAAGGAGATTGCATACGGGATTTTGTGGGACCTTTAGGACATCCTACTGAAATCAAAAAATATGGAACCGTTATTGCTGTTGCAGGCGGAGTAGGCGTGGCAGAAGTGCTGCCTGTTATAAAAGTGTTGAGAAAAGTTGGCAATAAGATTATTACTGTAGTCGGAGCAAGATCTAAAGATTTGATAATACTTGAGAATGAATTAAGGCAAGAAAGCGATTTACTGCTTTTTGCCACAAATGACGGAACATATGGAGTAAGAGGATTTGTCACCGATGTTTTAAGGGATATTATAAGTAAAGAAAAATCAGATATGATGTATGTCATAGGTCCTGTGTCTATGATGCAGGCTGTTGCGGAACTTACAAGAGAAAAACGTATACATACTTTAGTTTCTTTGAATCCTATAATGCTTGACGGTACCGGTATGTGCGGGGCATGCAGAGTTACCATAGATGGTAAAATGAAGTTCGCTTGCGTTGATGGTCCTGAATTTAATGGGCATTCAGTAAATTGGGAAGAACTCGTTTCAAGGCTTGCATTATTTAAAGATCTTGAGAAAATTTCTGTTAATAAATTTAAAAATGAACAGGAGCATAAATGTTACAGAAAATAAAGATGCCGGAAAGAGATCCCAAAATAAGAAAAAAAGATTTTAAACAAGTAAACTCAGGGTACAGTCAGGAGGAGATGCTTAAAGAGGCAATAAGATGTCTGCAGTGTAAAAACCCTATGTGTCGCAGCGGTTGTCCTGTGGAAATTAACATTCCCAGCTTTATAAAATTTCTTGCCAGGAATAAACCTGGTAAAGCTGTTGAAGTTTTAAAACAAAAAAATAATCTTCCCGTTGTATGCGGCAGGGTTTGTCCGCAAGAGAATCAGTGTGAAAAATTTTGTATATTGTCAAAAAAAGGGGAAAGTATTTGTATAGGGAACCTGGAAAGATATGCTGCGGATTTTGCAGCTGAAAATCCCGATGATAATATAACAATTAAAAAGAACGGTATAAAAATTGTTGTTGTCGGTTCTGGTCCCGCCGGACTTACATGCGGAGGTGATTTGTTAAAAATGGGCTATGATGTTACAATCTACGAATCTCTGCACGATAGCGGCGGGGTTTTACGTTACGGTATTCCTGAGTTTAGACTTCCTAAAGAAGTTTTAGATACAGAAATAAATAGTTTAAAGAAACTTGGAATGAAAATAGTTTTAAATACTCTTGTAGGTAGAACAAAAACCGTAAGAGATCTTTTTAGCGAAGGGTATAAAGCCGTGTTTGTTGCGGTCGGAGCAGGCCTCCCTGTATTTCCAAGAGTTCCCGGTGAAAATTTAAATCGCATTTACTGCGCAAATGAATTTTTGGTGCGAGTAAATCTTATGCATTCTTATGATTTTCCTGCGTACGATACGCCGGTTTATAAAGGCAAGAACGTTGTAGTTGTAGGCGGCGGAAATACTGCAATGGATTCTGCAAGGACTGCGGTAAGACTTGGAGCAGAAAGCGTTAAGCTTATTTATAGAAGAACTGAAAATGAAATGCCTGCGAGAAAAGAAGAAAGACTGCATGCAAAAGAAGAAGGGGTAGAATTTATAATTTTAACAAATCCTGTAAAATTTGTCGGGGATGAAACAAAATTTGTTAAATCTGTCGAGTGTGTAAAAATGGAACTTGGAGAGTCTGATGATTCCGGAAGAAGGCGTTCTCATAAAGTTGAGGGATCAAATTATACAATAGAAACAGATATGGTTATTTTAGCTTTAGGGGTTCATCCTAATCCTATTTTACCTTCCCTTACTGAAGGTTTAAATACTGACAGCCAAGGTTATCTTGTAATTGATAATAATTATATGACTTCAATTCCCGGGATATTTGCAGGCGGCGATATTGTTGGCGGAAATACTGTAATTGAGGCAATGGGAATGGGTAAAAAAGCGGCAAAAGCTATGGCAGAATATATCCACCTAATTAAATGTAGTTTATGAAAGTTTTTAAAACATTTTTTTAAAAAAATAGTATCGCTTAATTTTATATTTTTGCTGTTGATGTCAGCGCATAGATTTATATTTTTTGTACATTACGGCAAAGGTATAGACTTAAATAGTTTATGTTGCGATATTTTAAGGGTATTTTGTATAGGAGTACGGTTTTGATTTATCTGTTTTCCAGTATAAATACCCGGCGCTGCTTTTGTTTATTGTCTCGTCTGTAACAGGCAAACAAGATTTTTTTAAACCGTTTATTAAATTTCTAAAATATTATTATACAATTCTTATTGGTATTCTTTTCATTCTATTTTCCAAGATCATTTGAATATATTAATTTACGGTTTTTTGAAGACGATACAAGAGCTTTAATAAAGACTTTTTATGAAAGCTATAATTTTTGATAATCCTTGTGTTTTTTTTGCGGCGGATTTATTTATATCAAAGTTTATTTAAAACCTAAAAATTACAATTTTCTCTTGCCTAATATAATTGTAAGAATTTTAATATCAATTATATTGTCTTTTTACTTTTCTATTTATAGGAGGAAGCGTCAGCTGGAATGCTGTAGGCGTGTATTCAGACGTATCTTCAAATACTTTTGTCAATAAAGTTGCAATTAATTGTATATTCACTTTACAAAGAGCAGAAGAAAGAAAAAACATTGATTATGTTGTCAAGACGGGATATGGAAATAATATCATGCGGGGTTTTGTCGATTTTTTAAATAAAGATAAGAAATTTATCCCTAAAAAGCATCCTGAAGAATTTGTTATATCAAAAACTTCTTTTAATAAAAAAATTAAAAATTTAAAACGACTGTAATTCTTATTGTAATGGAAAGTTTTGGAGGAGATTTAATTAAGTATAATTCTAAAAACTTTAATATTTTATCTCTCCTAAAAAAACATTTTGACGAAGATATTGTTTTCTATAATTTTTCATCTGAAGGCAATATTACTGTAAATGCTGTGGAAGCTACATTTTTGAATACAGCAATAAGACCAAATGCTTTTTATATATCTCAATCAAAGTATGTTAAAAATATCTTTTTGCTTCATTATATCCCTATAAAAAAAACGGAGATGCAACGTTTTTCATATATGGAGACAATTCAAGCTGGCGAAATATTGGGACGTTTGCATTAAATTCAGGTTTTGACAAAGCTTTGAGCGGGGGGGGTAATAAAGAAAAACTTTCAGAGAGGTCCTTGGGAATATATGACAAATATCTTTTTGGTTTAGTATTTGAAACTTTAGCGCAGACTGACAGCAATAAATTTATTTATGTTTTAACTACTACAAATCATCAAATCATCCGCCTTATTCTCTCCCGGGTAATTATAAAACTGCCTTTGGAAATCCCGAATTCTTTAAAAGACCAGACATCAAATATAAATAATTTGAAAAAAAAGATTTGCGGCGTATCAATATGCAAACGAAATGTTAGGGCAGTTTATTGATAAAATCAAAAATTCAAAATATGCAGACAAGGCAATAATTGCCGTAACTGGCGATCACAGTTATAATGCATACCATATTGAAAGCTTTTTTGACAATATATGCGTTCCATTCTATTTGTATATTCCTAAAACCATAAATCCTAAAAATATTGACACACATATTTTAGGCTCTCATTTGGATATAATGCCCACTCTTTATAATCTTTTACTTTCTAATACAGAGTATATGTCTGAAGGAACAGATTTATTATCTAAAAAAGCTTTAAATAATACCATACTTTTATATTATACTTTTGACAGTAAACAGCAATTAGTAAAGTCATCTAAAAAAACGAACATAAAAAACTTTTAAAACGCTTTTTATCTATGATAGCAATTTCGGATTATTTGACTAAAAACACAGAAAAATAATATAAGTCTGGTGTTGCCGGTAATTATTTATTCTTTTATTTGATATTAAAAGTAACGTTAGAGGCAGTATGAAAGCATTAACAATTCAAATCGGAATACTGGGAAGGATAAATGTTGGCAAATCATCGCTTATGAATTTTATGACAAATCAAAACACGTCTATCGTATCTTCAGTAGCCGGAACCACTACTGATGTAGTTCACAAACAGATGGAACTTAATCCTTTAGGCCCTGTGACTCTGTTCGACACTGCAGGAATTGATGACGCGTCTCTTCTGGGAGAAGCTAGAATAGAAAAAACACAGAAAGCTTTTGATTCTTCAGACATAGTGCTTTTAATGTGTGAAACTGGGAATTTTGGAAACTTTGAAAAAAGTATTATTAAAAAAACAGAAAAAAGCAAAACACCCTGTGTTATTGTAATAAGTAAAACTGATTTAAAAAAGCCTGATGATTTGTTTTTAGAAAAATTAAAAAAATATACAAAATATATTTTATTATTTTCCGCTTTTACAAGTAATAGAGATAATTTTTTAAATGCTTTAAAAAAGATTCTTATGGAAATTCTTCCTGACAATTATATAGAAAATTATTTAGCTTTAAGAAATATAATTAAAAAAGGCGATACTGCTGTTTTGGTCATGCCTATCGATTTAGGAGCGCCTCGCGGAAAAATAATAATGCCCCAGGTGCAGATCGTAAGGCATATTTTAGATTTAAATGCCGCTTCTTATACTGTACAGGACACTGAATATGAAATTGCCCTACAAAATTTAAAAACCCCGCCTGTAATTGTAATAACAGACTCACAAGCAGTCAAACGAATTGTGTTAAAAACGCCGGCAGATATTAAACTTACGACTTTTTCAACAATTTATGCCGCAGATAAATCTGATATAGTTGAAATGGCAAAAGGCGCTGCTGGTCTTAATAATCTTTGTGATGGCGATAAGGTTTTAATTGCTGAGTCATGCACGCATCATGCATCTGCAGATGATATCGGAAGAGTAAAACTGCCAAAATGGATAAGAGAATACACGGGTAAAAATTTAGAAGTTAAGTATATGTCAGGGCAAAATTATCTAGAAGATATTGAAAATTATAAAATTATAATACATTGCGGCGGGTGTACACTCAACAGAAAGGGTATGCTTTCAAGACTTAATAAGGCGGTTGAAGCCGGAATATCTATAACAAATTATGGCATTGCGATATCAGTTTTCCAGGGTGTTATAGAGAAAGTGCTTGAAGTTTTTCCAGAAGCACTGGCCGCTTATAAAAAGGCGTTGAAATTCCAATTTTAATTTTATAACTACATTGCATATTATTATGATATAATCATTTTACTACAAAAAAAACTGAAGGTCAGCTGTTACTAACTTGTTTACTGTGTTTTTTACAGTCAACATTATTATTGTACCAGGAGAATACCTTATGAGAAAACCGTTAATAGCGGGAAATTGGAAGATGAATAAGACTATTTCGGAAGCTGTACAAGTTGTAAAAGACTTAAAAAATGCAGTTGACGGCGTAACAGATGTTGAAATTTTGATTTGTCCTCCTTTTACGGCGCTTTGTGCAGTGAATAATATAGTTAAAGACTCAAATATTAATCTTGGAGCGCAAGATCTTTTCTGGGAAACAAAAGGAGCATTTACTGGCGAAATTTCTCCATCAATGATAAAGGATGCCGGTTGTTCTTATGTTTTAATCGGACATTCGGAACGCAGGCAGTATTTTGGTGAAACTGACGAAACTGTAAATAAAAAAATAAAAGCAGCTTTTTTGGCGGGACTTACACCGGTAGTTTGCATAGGCGAAACTCTTAAAGAAAGAGAAAATAATGTAACTTTTAAAGTTATAGAAAAACAATTTAAGTGTGGTTTAACTGGCATTCCCCCGGAATATGCATCTTTGGCGGTTGTAGCTTATGAACCGGTGTGGGCGATAGGAACTGGCAAAACTGCAACTCCGGACCAGGCTCAAGAAGTTCATTCTTTTATAAGAAAAATATATGGCAAAATATACAAAGCTGCTGCTGAAAAGTTGAGAATTCTATACGGCGGTTCCGTAAACCCTGGCAATGTGTCGGAACTTATGAAAAAATCTGATATTGACGGAGGTTTAGTTGGCGGCGCGAGCTTAGATGCCGAAACTTTTGCGAAACTTGTTAAGTATTCCAAATAACCGATATTATTTGCTTGATTTTTTATTTTTATTAGCGTATTGAAGTAGCATTAAGAAATTTGGTCTTGAAGAATATTAACGAAAGGACGGTGTTAAATGGATAAAATTAAAAAATTGGCGTTTGCTACAGATCATGCCGCAGCCGCGATAAGAACTAAAATAAAAGAATATCTACAAAGTATGGGTTATGAAGTTGAAGATTTTGTTTTATGTGAAAACGGCGGCTGCGATTATCCTGACTATGCGGCTAAGGTTGCGGATGCTGTTGTAAATAAAAGAGCGGACAAAGGTATTCTTATCTGCGGGACAGGAATAGGTATGTCCATTGCTGCCAATAAAGTTAAAGGAATTATTGCGGCTATCTGCTGGGATGAAAACACTGCAAGACTTGCGGCGCAGCATAACAGTGCAAATATTTTGTGTTTGGGTTCAATGACCGCTACCGTAAGCGAAATATGCAGCAGGATAACAATATTTCTTGATACTCCATTTGAGGAAAGACATTTGCGGAGAATAGAAAAAATTAAAGAAATTGAAAAACAACAATCTGGAGTTAAAAATTAAAAGATTAATTTTTCTTCTATTTTCTCTGTTTTTGTAATGTCGTCATGTGTTGTAAACAAAGCGATTATAAAGCAGGATTATGATTTTTACTCAGTTAAAACAATAAAGGTGGAAAAATTTTCTTTAGGGGAAATATATGATGAAATTGATGGCGCTGTACAAAATGCTTTTATTCAATATCTTTTATCTAGGGGGTAATAAACGTAATATTTGATTCTAATGTCGGAGCCGATGCTGTGTTATAGGAGGGCGTATAACTGCTTTTCGTCCCGAAAGCGATGATGTAGTTTTTGTACAGACGGTTATATATGGGTATATCCTGATTATTTTTTTGAAAATGATTTATATTATCGTAGGAATTGGAGAGTATTTTTCCGTGACAGGGTCATTTTTAGAAATGCTGTGGTTGGAATTTCTGCATAAACAGGACGGGTGGTATGGTCAGATTCACTCACTTTTGAAAGTTTAAGTACAGATTTTGCGGTTGCCGGCGCAGTAAAAAGCATTTTAAAAACTATCCCGCACTCCAATATGGATGTTAAGATTAAATAATTTTATTTGTGATTATTATACGAATAAATTTAGATATATTAGTTTTTGGATAGTTGAATTTTATACGGGTAAAAAAATACTTAAATTGTAATATTTAGTTGAGTATGAGTTTGTTAGAATTATTGGGTATAAATTTGACATAATTAAATTTATATATAAAAAAGATATGGCTGCTATTGACTTGTAATGCGGTAAATATTATATCAGGAGATGTTATAATGGAAACGAGAGACTTGGAAATAATATCTGCGAATGTCAGAAAAGATATTGTTAAGATGTTGAATGTCTCAGGTTCAGGACATCCTGGAGGTAGTTTATCTGCGGTTGAGCTTTTGGTAGCATTGTATTTTAAGCACATGAATTTTAATCCTAAAGATACTACTGCTCCAGACAGGGATTATTTTATTTTATCTAAAGGGCATGTTTGTCCTGTACTTTATGCCGTTTTGGCACAACTTGAATGTTTTAACGCTGACGAATTGTGTACTTTGAGAAAAATTGGCAGCAGACTTCAGGGACATCCGTCTAAAGATGAGGGACTTCCTGGAATAGAGGTATCTACCGGCTCTTTGGGATATGGTTTGTCAATAGGAGCGGGAATTGCAATAGGTATGAGGCAGGTAAAGAAGAACAATAAAGTTTATGTACTTATGGGAGATGGAGAACAGCAGGAAGGAAGCATTTGGGAAGGAATAATGTCTGCAGCGCATTATAAGCTTGATAATCTTTGTGCAATTGTTGACGATAATGGCATACAGATAGACGGAGCTACAAAAGATATAATGAATGTTGAACCATTGGTGGATAAATATGGAGCTTTTGGTTGGAATGTTATGGCAATAGACGGGCATAATCTTGATGAGATAGACAAAGCCTATTTCCAGTTTAAAATGAACTCTAAAGGACAAGGAAAGCCTACAGCGATAATAGCAAAGACTGTTAAGGGAAAAGGAGTTTCGTTTATGGAGAATCTTGCTGCTTGGCATGGCAAGACTCCGTCAAAAGAGGAATTAGAAAAAGCATTAAAAGAAATTGATGAAAATTTAACGCGGAAACAAAAATTACAATAATAATTTAATAATTTATTATATAGAAGTTTTCGTATTTAATAAAAGCGCTTCTTTGGAAATGAGGAGTGGGATATAAAAGGATAAAATTATTGTGCCCTAATGGTGATAGTTTGGACATTACCGGGGCTGGTAACACTTGCGTAGCGGTTGGTTCAGGTATAATAACTTTAGAAAATGTCGGTTTGTGCAGTATAGGCACATCCGTAGTTTTTTATCTTATGAAGGCAAGCACTGTTAAAGATTATAAAGGGTGTCTGCATTTTTTAATCATGTTGTAAAAGACTGTTACTATTCTATGGGCGTTACATTATCTACAGGAAGCAGTTTAGGCTGGTTTATAAAATATTTTACCGGAAATTTAAGTTTTGAAGAGCTGCTTAGAGGTATTGATAGTGTAGAGGTAAGTTCAGATAATTTACTGTTTACTCCATATCTTGCTGGTGAGCGTACGCCTTACGCAGATAGTCAAATGCGAGGGAGTTTTATAAGCATAGATAGTAAGTTCGACTGCATTTTATAAGAGCCGTTGTTGAGGGGAATTACTTTTTCTCTTAAAGACTCAATGGAAATTATGAAAAAAATTGCCGATGAAATGTTTTGAATGTATAGTGTCTGTAGGCGTCGGTGCAAAAAATAGAGGTTGGCTGCAGATACGAGCAGATATTTTTATTCCAAAGTTACAAATCTTACTGTTGAGCAGGGACCGTCGTTTGGTGCTACAAATCATAGCAGCGGTTGAAATCGGCTGGTATAAAGATTTCAACTCTTGTGCTGATAAGTTTATTGCTTTTAGAGATACTTTTTATCCCGATAAAAAGAGAGTGGGGAAATACGAGAAAATATACGAATTATACAAACAGGTATATCTGCCTACAAAAAATATCTGTAAAATAAAGTATAAAAGTATAGTTAAAACTAATAACGTGCTGAGCATTAAATATATTAATGCTCAGCAATAAAGAATAGCAAAGGATGGAATGAAAAACATCAAAAAAGTTTTGTGTTTTTTTTCGGAGCACTCGGAGGACTTTTATTTGGTTGTTTGGGAGTTATTTCAGGAGCTATTTTATTTATTAAGCCTGCAATGGGGCTGTGCGAATTTTAAGTTGCCGCCGTTGTAAGTTCCCTAATGTTTGGAGTAGTGATCGGTGCGGCTACTATAAGCTCTTTATCTGATAAATCTGGCAGACGAAAATTAGTATTGACTACAGCATTGTGTTTTGTTTTGCTTCGCTTGTCAGTGCTTCTGCTATGGATTTTGTTTCTTTAACAATTTCAAGATTAGTTTTGGGTGCGGCGGTTGGCGGAGCTTCTGCGGTTGTCCCTCTTTATTTAGCGGAAATGGCGCCTGCAAACAAAAGAGGAATGTTGTCTGGCTTAAACCAGCTATGATTATGAGCGGATTTTTGTTGGCTTACTATAGTCAATCTTGTATTTGTAGAAATCTCTGGCGGCTGGAGACTTATGTTGGAACTTAGTGCCCTACCTGCATCTCTATTGTTTTTACGAACTATTTTTTTACCAGAAAGTCCAAGATGGCTTAATAAGTAAAGGTAAGGAATCAACTGCAAGAGATATTTTGAACAACTTAAGAGGCAGTGTCAACGAAGTAAAAAAAGAACTGAAGGAAATAAAAGATGGCAATGCTAAAGAAGGTAACGGCGGATTTGTTATGTCAAAATGGGTCAGACCTGCGCTTATTATTGGCATAGAGTTTAGCGCATATTTCAACAAATAATATGGCTAATACTGTTCTTTATTATGCGCCAACAATATTTACAAATGTCGGGTTAGGTTCTTCTGTTGCTGTTTTAGGCACGGTTGGAATCGGCGTTTTAAATGTCATAGTAACTTCGATAGCTTTACTTATTATGGATAAGTTTGATAGAAAAATGCTTATTGCGGGAAGTATTGGTATGATTGTGTCGTTGTTTGCATTAGGCATGTTGTCGGAGTTTGTAGGCGCAAATTCTGCTGCTGCGTCTCGTGGTACTATAATATCCTGCTGTTTATATTATGTTTTCTGCGCTACTTGGGGATCAGTTGTGTGGATTATGGTAGGCGAAATATTCCCTCTAAAAGTCAGAGGGCTAGGTGTGAAATAAGCAGCGTTGCAAACCGGACCGCTAATATCTAATTGTATTTTTAACATTTCCACGGCTTTAAGTAGATTTGGTACTAAACTTTTTCTTCTTTATGCCGTTATTGCTGTTTTTTTCCATGTTGTTTGTAAAGTATAAAGTTTTTGAAACACGCGGACGCAGTTTAGAAGAAATAGAATCAACTTTACAAAAGGGTATATAGATATGAATTGTAAAAAACAACTTTTTTGGAGTTTGTAAAGGCCAGGATGTGTATTCTTTTATTTTTAGCAATGACAACGGATTTAAAATTGAGTGCATATCTTACGGAGCAATGTTAAAAGCTGCTTATTTCCGCGCTAAAGATAAAGGCTCCGATAGTGAAAACAAAAGTATTGTTTTAGGATACGATAATTTAGACGATTATTTAAAGGATACTTATTTTTTTTGGGTTCATCTCTGTTGGCAGAATAGGGAGCAAATTTTGAATTAGACGGCAAAATATATACAATATTGATAAAAATGATGGCATTAATAATCTGCACGGCGGCAAGAATGGATTTCACTCTTTAATATGGAATGGAGAGATAATAGACGGCAAAAAAACAGGAGTGAAATTTTCTAAAGTCGTTAAATCTGACGAAGATATGTTTCCGGACAATATGAGTTTAGAGATAACATATTTGTTGAACAATGAATATGAATTAGAAATAATTTTTAAAGCTTCTTCAGATAAAATTACTTTATTTAATCCTACAAATCATGCTTATTTTAATCCTGATTTAAATCAGGATAACAGTATTTTAAATCATTATCTTACTCTCAATGCGGATTAAATGATTTGCAGACGTATAAAAATCTCATTCTGTCAGGCAGTAGAATTGATGAAAATGACTGCGTATGATTTTACAAAAGAGCGTTTGATTGACGACAGTTTGAACATTTTAACAAAAAATATTCCGTTAAAGGCGCAGGACTTGATACTCCGTTCTGTTTAAATTCTTCTATTGCCGGCCTATACTGAAAATGCAGATAAAACTCGCTCTATAACTGTTACTACAGATAGAAATGCCA
The DNA here is from genome assembly GCA_031290155.1 of Endomicrobium sp. Taxonomy (GTDB): domain Bacteria; phylum Elusimicrobiota; class Endomicrobiia; order Endomicrobiales; family Endomicrobiaceae; genus Endomicrobiellum. The sequence continues at coordinate 93,913 of JAITOB010000008.1, forward strand.
TAGTTGCATATACGTCAAATTATTTTGATAATAAACAATTAATAAATGGTATATATTCTAAACCTTATATAGGGATAGCGCTGGAAGTACAAACTTTACCTGACGCAATTCATCATAAAGGGTTTGGAGATGTGATTACGAGGTCAAAAATAAAAGAATATAAGACAATTATAAAAATGTGTCAACATTATTATAATTGTGAGAACATGATAAAAAGTATGGAGAGAAAAATATGATTGAAACTTTTGGCAATAAGGCTACAAGGTTTGGTTTTGGAGATGCCCTTATAGAACTTGGAAAAACAAATCCCAAGGTTTTTGCTTTAGGAGCGGATACCACTGGCTCGGTTACAATGGGCAATTTTGCAAAAATGTTTCCTGACAGGTTTATAAATGTTGGTATTGCAGAAACGAATTTAGTAGGCATAGCCTCGGGACTCGCCGTTGCTGGATTTATTCCATTTATATCAACTTACGGAGTTTTTGTAGCTGGAAGGCCGTGGGAGCAAATAAGAACAACTGTATGTTATTCTAATTTGAATGTAAAATTATGCGGTTCTCATGCCGGACTTATGGTAGGACCTGACGGCGCAACTCATCAAGCTTTGGAAGAAATTTCTATAATGAGATGTATTCCTAGAATGAAAGTTGTATGTCCATGTGATTTTCTTGAAACAAAAAAAGCGGTAATGGCAAGCGCGTATTTAGAAGGCCCTGTGTATATAAGGTTTGGAAGAGAAAGTACGCCTATATTAACGAAAGAAGATAGTATTTTTGAAATAGGAAAAGCAAATGTTTTAAAAGACGGTAACGATGTTGCTATTATGGCGTGCGGTACGATGGTTTATGAATCTTTAATAGCTGCTGATATTTTAGAAAAAAAGGGTATAAATGCGAAAGTTGTAAATATTCACACTGTTAAACCAATAGACGAAAAGGCGATTATTGATGCCGCCAAAGAATGCGGCGCAGTAGTAACTGCAGAAGAGCATCAGCTTTATGGAGGATTTGGTTCTGCGGTTTCAGAAGTTTTAGTCAAAAATTATCCTGTTCCTGTTGAAATGATAGGTGTTAATGATAAATTTGGCGAGTCTGGCGATGCTATGGATCTGCTCTCTAAATTTGGATTGAGAGACGTAAATATTGTGGATGCGGTACTAAAGGTTTTAAAAAGAAAAAAGTGATATGCCAAAAGGAGTTATTTTAATTGTTTTAGATAGTGCAGGTGTTAGCGAACTTCCTGACGCTGCTGTTTATAGAGATGAAGGCGCAAATACGATAGGTCATATTTTGATTCAATGGGCACTTCTTTTTCTCTTCCCAATATGGCAGAACTGGGATTATATAAGCTTTTAAACGACAATAAAAAATCTTTTTTTGACGTAAATATTAATGGCTGTTTTGGTAAAATGGCTACAAAATCGCCTGTTAAAGATACTACGGCCGGTCATTGGGAAATAGCAGGTATAGTTTTGAGTAAATCGTTTCCTGTATATCAAAATGGATTTCCTAAAGAAATAATAGAAGAATTTGAAAAGCAAATAGGTATAAAATAATAGGAAATTATAGTGCTTCTGGTACTGAAATAATCAAACAACTCGGGTTAGGACATTAGAAAACAGGATGTCCGATTGTTTACGGTTCAGCCGATTCTGTCTTTCAAATAGCCGCTCACGAAGAAACTTTTGGATTAAATAAACCGTATGAAATATGTAAAACTGCGCATGGTATTTTACGAGGCAAAAATGCCGTAGGAAGAGTTATTTATACAAGGACAATAAATAGAAGAGATTATTCTTTAACTCCGTTTGAAAATACAATTTTAGATGAAATAAATAATTCTAACGGTAACGTTACTGCTATAGGTAAGATAGAAGATATTTTAACGGTAAAGGAATAACGAACTCTATCCATACCAAAGATAATTCAAGCGGTATGCAGGCAACTTTAAATGAAGTAAAACAATCTTTTGATAAAATAGCGTTAATTTTACTAATCTTGTTGATTTTGACATGCTTTGGGGACATAGGCGAAATATATCTGCTTATGTAGAAGGACTTAAAGATTTTGATGATTTCTGCCTATACTTATAAAAGAATTGAAAGATGATGATATACTTATTATTACAGCAGGTCATGGGCGAACCCGTCGTATAAATTTCATACCGCCCATACGAGAGAATATGTTCCTCTGCCGTTATATGAAAAGTTGAAGAAAAATATCAATTTGGGAGTAAGAGATACTCTGTCTGATATTGCGCGGACTATTGCTGATGTTTTCGAACTTTCAGCAATGAAAAACGGATTAAGCTTCAAAAATTTAATTATTTAATTCTCAAATTTTATATACATCTTGAAAGATGAAATAAAGTATATTTTAGTAAATTCAAAATAATAATAACATTCTTTTCTTTATGAAGTTTTAGTTATGCAAATTAGTTGCCGTATTATTGTTTCATGGCAAGCAGGTACTTACATAGATAAAATAAAAAGGTCTTTGCTTTTTAAGATAACAGTGCAAGACTGACTGTGCAGTAAAAATAATTTTCTTGTTATGTGCCGTCAGCATCTTGATAATAGTAAAACATAGACTGCTCGCCTGAATTTACTTCTAGGTTATGGTATCTCGCGAGTATAGGCAGTTTGTGAGGGAGTCGGGTATGAGAGTTTTATGATCTCCTTCCTCTTGTACTTGGCGTAAAAAGAAAAGTTTATTAATATGAATATGATTTTATTCTATAAGAAATTCTGTTTCTTATAGTTTATTATTTTATATTACTTGAAAGCCGGATTTTGTATATTTTGACAGCAGGTTTTTTGACTGTTATGAAATTCTTGAAAATAAATAATAATCTATAAATTAAAACAATATAAAAATACCGGTATTTATCAGCAGATTTAGGAGAATCAACATAAATAAGACCTTGCGATGTGATTTATAAAAAAAAGAAATAGAGTTTATGGTGTTCAGTTATAATAACGAGGATATTTCGGACTATCAAATGTCGGCTTTTTTAATGTCTATATTTTTTACTGGTATGACCGATGAAGAGATATTTTTTTGACGGGCGTTATGGTAATTCTGATAATACAATAGACTTGTCTAAATTAAATTTTATGTCTGCAGATAAACATTCCACAGGCGCAGTAGGAGACGGAACGTCTATCATAATTGCTCCCCCCTAAATTGTTTCAAGTACGGGTATTTGTGTGCCTATGATGGCTGGAAGAGGTTTAGGACATACAGGAGAGGGACGCTTGACAAACTACCAGGATTTAGAACTCAGTCCGACAAAAAGAATTTTTAGAGTTTTTAGAATATTCAGGAGCAGCTATTATAGGACAGACATCGGATATCGCTCCTGTAGATAAAAATGTATGCGCTGAGAGATACAAAACTGCGGCGGTAGAATCTATACCGCTGATAAGCGCCGGAGTGAATGTCTAAAAAAATTGCGGAAGGCGTAAAAACTCTTGTTTTGGATGTAAAAACAGGCGATGGTGCTTTTATGAAAGAATATTCTAAAGCAAAAGAACTTGTGCAAAAAATGATAATTATCGGCAAAAAGTTTGGAATAAATATGTCGGCTGCAATTACTGATATGGATACGCCTTTAGAAAATTGCGTGGGTAATTCGCTTGAAATTAAGTGGGCAGTAGAAATTTTGTTTTATAAAAAAACAGACGATTACGTTGAGAAAAATGAAATTATTGCTGAACTTGTTTATAATTCTTTAAAAAATATAGAATAACCTGAATTAATTATGAACGATGCGTATATGATATCTGAAAATAAAAATGAAAGCAGAAAATTAATAAAGGAAATACTTTGACTATAAACGATGCGGGAAAAGAGTGGCAAATAGTTAAAGAAGACTCCTCGAAAATCTCTGCAACTTCTTCTTCTCTGCCCTTAGTTTCAAAGATTGCTTCAGTACTTGTAAACAGAGGCATTAATACTGTTAAAATCAAAAATATTTATTAACGGTGGAATTGAAAATTACATAATCCATTTTTATTTGCTGATCAGAAAGCTGTTGACAGAATAAGAAGAGCTATAGATTTAGATGAGACTATTCTTGTTTATAGCGACAGAGATGTAGACGGGGCTACGCGTAAATATAATTGTGAATACAATAAGACTTTTAGACGGAAATATGCAATAGTATGTTCCTACCGATGAAGGATATGGCGTTCACAAGGATATTTTTCAAAATATTTGTCTGAAAATGTTAAAGTTTTAATTACCGTTGACTGCGGAATTTCTGCCGTAGAAGAAATTTCTTATGCTAAAACGCTTGGTATGGATGTTATACTTACAGATCATCACTAACCTCCCTACTGCCTTCTGAATGCCGATGCTATCATAAATCCTAAAATTTACGGTTCAAGATACTCTTTTAAGATATATCTGGATGCGTCGTATCTTTGAAAACTATGCAGGCTCTTATGCTTACTTTCAGCAAGGAGTACAATAAAGAGATCATGTTATGTTACAGCTTAAAAAACGACGATGATTTTGAAGGTAATTATGTTTGCTTGAATAATGATTTGGAAACAGAAAAATCTGAATTTAAATCTATTTTGGAATAAAACAAATTATCAAAAGAGTTTTTAAAATTTATACCAACAGCATAGATATAAAAAATCTTTTAGTTCAAAGCAATGCCCTTTTAAAAGATAAAATAATTATTATTGAAGATGTTGCAGATAATATTAACTGTCTTGTGCAAAAATACAAAATGAAAAAGTTTAGTAATGACTTTAGGCTTAAAGACTTTTTTGAAAAAATCTTGATTTATGCGCTTTAGGGACTATTTCTGATTCTATGCCTTTAATTGATGAAAATAGAATTATAGTCAAAGAGGGGTTGAAAATAATTGAGACTAGCCCTTATGCATAGCCCGGGGTTAGGTCTTTTGATAGATGATGCGTTAATTTCAAAAGGCGCGTATAATATTCTGCGAAAATGGTTACACCTGTCTTGAACTCTTCAGGACGTATGGCAAGGGGAATGCTGCCTGCTCAGCTTTTTATGACAAAAGATACTTTTCAAGCAAAAATCTTTATACCGACATAATTAAATTAAATGAAGATAGAAGATGCCTTCAATCTGAAAATGTTGAACAGTTTAAACAGCTTTTAAAAGAGCAGTGCGACATTGAAAATGATAAAGTGTTGATAGCAAAAGCTTCAAACCTTAATCACGGCGTTACCGGTATTATCATCCATCGCAGATGGTAAAAATATATTCTAAACCTGCATTTTTATTTATTACAGACGGCAAAGAAGCAACAGGAGCGGCAAGATCTGTTGAAGACTTTGATGTTGTCGCCGCTCTTGAGAGCGTTAAAGATATACTTATAAAGTACGGCGGGCATAGTCGGCTGTCGGATTTACATTGGAACATTTTAAGATTGAAGAATTTACTAAAAGAATTTCAGAGTATGTGGAACAGAATTTAAAAAAAACGGTTTCCGGGAATACAATAATTATTGAAGGCGAATTAAAAATTTCAGATATAAATATGGATTTCTATAAACAGACATAAATAATGAAACCTTTTGGAGTCGGTAATTTGAGACCTGTACTTTGTATAAAGGGTGTCACGCCTATTGAAATATCGGTTTTAGGAAACAGAGGAGAACATTTAAAGTTTAAAATTTCACAAAAAGGCAGTAGAAATGTTCAGGCTGTATTTTGGAATAAATCTAAACTGACAAAAATTGTTTGTTCAGAAAATTCTTTGGATATAGCGATATAGCAAGTAAAAATGGAAATAAAATAGCGCAGCTTCAAGTAATAGATATAAAACCTGTGTATTAAAAAACTTCAGTTTATCAGTATTGCAGTCATACTATATTAGCGCGTAATTATAAAATATAAGTTACTGTGTATGTTTTTATATGTTTTAGCTATTAAAATAAATAAAAGTTTAAACTAGTGGAGATTAAATGAACGCAGATTTGATAAAGATTGCATTTATAGGCGGCGGATTATATGAAATTGACGGTATTGAGAATATTGTTGAGAAATATATTAGCACGCCGTTTGGTGATCCTTCAGATAAAATAATTATAGGTACAATGTTTTTTTGCCTCTTTAGGCGACAACAAATCAAAAACCGTTTTTCCAACAATTTCGTTGCGGGAATTTAATCCGATGCTTTTTGCCTGAATATCGTTACAACCCATATAGATAACCAATAAACATATCCTGGCAATTTTTGAAATAATATTTTTTCTCTGAACGTTCATTTATCAATAATTTAAACAAGTCATTTTTTGACAAATCTTCGCTTATAACTGCGTTTAATAAATCTTCATCATCAACAAAATAACTGTGATTTTGTTTATTTTCATACTCTGTTTTAAAATCTGATATTTTTGCAAATCTATTATTGCAAAAATAAGGAAGTAATAATCTGGTGGATTCTCTAAGATATTCAAATGTGGCAAACAATACAGCAATCAGTAACATTTATATATATTTGTTTGTTTGGGTATAGCAGCGGTAAAGTCAGTATCCATTCATTTCTTCAACGAGGTTATATGAAAGTCGTTTTTTCGTTTGTATTTCGTTTAACTGCATAGGTTCCAGCGCTTTTTGTATAAAGCCTCTTGAAAAGTTTATTATCATTAATGGTTTTTATAAGCAGTTCTCTGCAGGCAGTGAAATGAGGATTTTTAATTTTATTTACGCATTCTTGCCAGTTTATCTGTACGAAATTTTCTAGTTTAGGCTGAGTTCGCCTAGTTATTCTGTTTGTTCTGCTTCGCCTTTAATTACAGCTTCTTCTAACTCTTCAACTGAAGATTCATTTTTTTGTTTTAATAAATAATTACAACGGCTTAAATAGTCGGTGCGTATCTCGTATTTTCGCAGGTTGCCAAATCAAAATTTTTATTAATCAGATCTATTGTAGCTTGAATCTTTCTTTTGTCATCAGGATTTTTTGTATGAGAATCCCAAAATAATACGACGGGATTTCTTATTGGCACTGCCACAGGCAGATTATGAAAAGAAGCTACGGTTGCTTCAATTTTATTATTTGCTTCATACGTTATGCCATCGTTAGATTGTTTTTTTCTATTCATTATTACTCTCTGGTTTTATTTTAAACTTCAGGAAAGAAAATTGACATAACAAATTAATTTTTTATGCCGTAGCCGCTATTGCTTTTGTATTCTTCATTTCTATCAACAACGTCTAATATTTCCTGCCCCCTTCGTTCTTTCTTTAAAAGAAACAGCAAGTCTTTTGAATCTTCACCTAGCAGTTCTCTATCGTTTTTAATTGGATTTTCTAAAGCAGTTTTATTTATATCAAAAAGATTATTCTCTCCTTTTTTGGCTTATTGCAAGGTCTGTTTTAATACTTTTATTAAATGCATTTCTGTTTGCTTTCGTGCTTCCACCAAGTATGTTCTGTATTTTTGATACATTAGAATAATTCAGTTTCTTTTTATTTATTAGTTGTTCTAACTCTGTGCCTTTGTTGTTTTTATCTTTTATAGCCAGCAGAATATCGGCTACTATTCTTATTATCTCTGATTCCTGATGAAGCTGAGCTAAAGATATTTTCTTATCTGCGTATATGCCCAGCACTTCTTGATATGTGTTTTATACGCTGCATTTATTATCACTTCTGTATTTGAATGCTCAGTTCCACTGTATAAGCTGAGATATTTTCACAATATTGCTGAAATGTTTATCAACATTTTTTTGTGCCCCATCCAACCGCATAGGGGCAGCTAATTTTGAAAGCGCTATTTTACGAGCGCTGACCAAATTTAGATTTTCTTGTCTTGCTATTGCTTCTAAAGATTGAGAATGACGAGCATTAAAATAGTTTTTAATTGCGTTGTTGTTATTGGCATTAGTGGACTACTTTTATTAGAAGTTATAAGTTAACACTTCAAGCATTTCTTTAAATGCGGCGATATCCCTAAAGCCTGCATTCCACATTTTATTTATAATATTGTTAATTTTTTAGCTTCAATACGTTCTAATTCTAAAGCTTTAGACTGCCATGCTAAAAACTGCGTAAATGCTGAGTTGTCATCAATGTATTGTTGGGCAACGTAAGCAAACAATCTGTTTTTTGGCATAAGTATTCTTTCTCTTTTATCATTTGTGCGCGATAAGGAAGTATCTTTATTAATTGCGTCAATGTATGAATTGATAAGAATGCTTTGTTCAGCTATCCTTGACTTTACTGAATCTTGAACTAAAATACCTCTATGTGTATCTTCTGATGTTGTTAAATCTTCAATTAAAGCATAATTTTTTATGGAAAGAGCGAGCGGAATTATACGCTCCAGTGTAATTTTGTCTTTAGAGTTTCAAAATAAGATCTGCTGCAGTTTTTTATAAGTTTAAGCGGCTTTTTATATAGATAAAATTTTACTTTTGTTTCATTTGGAAGTTTATAATTTTCTTGACCGTCTATTGATATCATAATTTTACCGTTGCTGTCTTTGTTTTTTGTAACAAATGAGATACTGCTTTTATCTGGCAGTATCATAGGTCTTTGCGTTAACGTATGCGGATAAATAGGTGTTAAAATAAATACCGGCAGATTTGGATACACTATCGGTCCCGCGGCGGCTAGAGAATATGCAGTTGAACCGGTGGGTGTTGCAATAATCATTCCGTCACAGTTATATTCTACTATAAAGTTTTTATCTATGCTGACATCAACTGTAATAAGCTTACCTCGGGATAGAGATTGTATTACGCAGTCATTTGCGGCTAATGTTTTTTTTTTTTTGCCTTTATATTCAAACTCGGCAGCAAGTAAAACTCTTTTTTCAATTTTAAAGCCCGAAGATAAAATATTTTTTAAAAGCACAAATATTTCATTTGTGTCTGTGTCTGTTAAAAATCCAAGAGAGCCTAGATTTATACCCTTTACAGGTACTGATAAAGGAGAGAATGCTCTTATAACTTTAAGCATTGTGCCGTCTCCGGCTATCGATAAAACAAAATCAACTTTTTTAGGTTTTATAGAGGAGGAATCACTTACAAATACTCTGCATTTATTTTTTCTAAGCCATGATGCAATTTCAAGTGCAATTTTTTTTGCATTTTCTTTTGATTTATTATAAATAATTCCAGCGCTGTAATTCATAATTTTACCGCCTTGACTTTAATTGTATATAAAAAAATAATAATTTTTCTGATAAACATAAATAGTATAGCAATTTATTTTGCCGTTATTTAAAAAATTATAACGTATATTATAATCCAAAAATCTTATTTCTTTTACTAATCTAGTAGTGTATTGATTTTATTAATAAAGCTATTTACAGATATCGCACTATATTTTTTTCACGTAATGTGCATGCGGGTTATTATGATTTTTTGTTCTTTGTAGAATAGTAAAAAGATGATATATTATTAAAATTGAAAATCGTAGTTATCAATAAAAATTTTTTCAGCTGCAGTATCAATTGATACGGGATAACCGTTAATATGTAAATCAAGAATCTTTACTTTTTCAATTGCGCTGAAATTGAAATCTATTAAGTCAGAAGATATTTTTTGTATCAAAACCGACAGTTATTATATTGGGGTTTTTGATTTTTGAAAAAGCAATAAACCGTTTAAACGAATCAATATAGTATCTATCGTAATATTTGCTGTTGTTAAAAAGAATAAATGTGTTTTTAACTATTTTTTATATGTAAAGCGGTTATGCTGCTGCTTTTATATACATTAAGAAATATTTTGTTTCTTTCATATATTGTAGGAAAGATTATGTCGCGTAAAACAAGAAAAGAAAAAAAGAAAAAGCTGTGTAATTGTCGATTTTGATATTGAGATTACAGAAAATTTGAAACTTCCTAAATATATTGCCGCCGATGAAACAAAATTAAGAAGCAGCAATAATCGAGCATAATCCTGCAGCGTATTGGGATATAAAAGTTAAAATATAAAAAATAATTCCCGTAAGTGGTACGATTATTATATTTGTTAAAAAAGATATTATTGAGACCTTACCAAAATAGTATGTACAAACTGGAATTAAAATTAGCTGCGCAGAAATTGTAACTGATAATACTTTGCAGAAAAAAGCAGTATTTTATTTTTGACGTTTTGGAATAATCCAAAAATATTGCTGTAAAAATATACAATCCCCATTGTCGCTCTGTATGACATTTGAAAAAGACGCTGTAAATAATTGCTGTGGGGCTGGAATATAAGTATAATTGATGCAGACAAGGCAAGAGAATTGTATATAAAGGTTCTCTGTTTAACGATAAAGATAAAATTTATACATAAAGACATTATTGCCGATCTTAGTGTCGGAGGGTTTGTGCCGGCTGCTAAAGAGTAAAAAATATTGAAAGGTGTGCTCAATAGAAAAGCTGTTTTAAGGGTATCCCGTAAGTTTAAAGTAAAAAAATAATTATGAAACCTACGTGTAATTCGCTTACAACTAAAATATGCATTACACCTGCATTTGCAAAACTATTTTTGATATTCTGCGTCAGTGAACTTTTGTCACCTACGATCAATGGTTTTAAAATGTTGGAATAAGGTTTTTAAAGTAAACGTCTATTTTTATTATATCTTGTTGCATAGCAAGAGCAAATTTTTTTAAAACGTTAGGTTTTGATTCTATATACTCAAAAGAAGATATATTCAAAACTGTGTAGATTTCATTTCTTGCAAGATATTTTTGATAGTTGAATATCAAAGGAATGGAGTTAAAAGGTTTTTTAATTTGCCCTCAATATTAATTATATCGCCGTAAGATATTAAATATCCATTAGGCGAATTTACTATAATTTTTTCATTAACTGCCCTTCTATTTATACTGGCGGTTTTCAATATAAATCTTTTACCGTTTTTACAGACCGAGGTAAAGATACAACTTTTCCTTCAATTGATACAGGCGTATCGGCATCAGTTAATTTTATAAAGAAAACTTCGTTTACAACAGGAAAAATATCCAAGAGAATCCAATAACTAATATAGAAGCATAAATAATAAAAATAGTTATAACCGGTCTTTTACACAATACCTTTAGTATAAATGTCATATTATATTTTATATTTATTATTTTATTTGTTATTGCAGATACCAAGCGTTTTGTTAATTAAGCCTTTTTATTACCGCACGCAGACAGCAGATAGAAGTAGTTTATGTTAATAAAACTGGAATTCGTTGTATCAAAATTGATATAATTATAATAATGAGCATCAAAAATGTTGCATCAATTGGCGAGTTTGGGCTGATAGATATAATTAAAACACGGTTTATAAATTTAAACAATAATGACAATATTATTGCAGGTATTGGAGACGATAGTTTTTGTTTTAAGTATGGCAATAAAAATATATGCATAACAAAAGATATGTTGATTGAAGACGTTCATTTTAAAAGACATTGGATAAGTCCGCAGGAACTTGGCGAAAAATCCATTGAAGTAAATGTAAGCGATATAGGAGCAATGGGTAATGTAAGGCCTAGATATGCGCTTATAGGTCTAGGATTGCCACCGAAAACATCGGAATCATTTTTTACAAAGCTATATAAAGGTTTTAAAAAAGCCTGCGACAAATATGAAATGATAATAGTAGGCGGAGATCTTGTAAAAGCCGATAAAATTATAATATCCGTTATGATTGTTGGCGTAGGAGAAGGAAAAGTAACTAAGAGAAGTGGCGCTGAAGCAGGGGATTTAATAGGCGTAACAAACACTTTCGGAGATGCCGGAGCAGGACTTAATCTTTTGTACAAATATGGAGCAAAACATAAATATAATAAAAATGAACTCGGTTTGATTTCAAAACAGAATAATCCTAAGGCCAGACTTAAAGAAGCGTGGAAAGTAGCAAAATATTTAACTTCTTTAACAGACGCTTCCGACGGGTTATATATTTCTGTTGATTTGCTTACAAAACATTCCGGCAAAGGTGCAGAGATTTATATGGATAAAATTCCGATTTCATCAAATCTGAAAAAAATTTTTAAAGAAAATCAAAAGCAATTGAATTTTGCATTATTTGGCTCAGAGGATTATGAACTTGTTTTCACTGTGCCTAATTCAAAATCAGTTCTCTTAAAAAAATTAGTTCCTCACATTTCTTATATAGGGAAAATAGACGCATCAAAAAAAATAAAGTACTTTTATAATGATAAAGAACAAAAAATTAAATATTTGGGATATAAACACTTTTAAAAAAAATATTTTTATTACAACAACTCCAAAACAAACAAGAAATTTGGGTGAAAAGTTTGCCGTTGTTTTAAAAAAAGGCGACATTGTTTTATTAAAAGGCGGTTTAGGAAGCGGAAAGACAACTTTTACACAAGGCGTTGTGCGGGCATTTAGAAACAAAGGTTTTGCAAACAGTGCAAGCTTTACGCTTGTAAACGAATATAATGCGAATGGAGCCACCAGACTTTTCCATATGGATTTGTACAGGCTTCAGCCGTCAAATGTCTGGGATATAGGTATAGAAGAATACCTTTACAGCGACAATATTTCGTTGATTGAATGGCCTGACAGGCTTGTCGGAATTGAAAACTACAGTCAATGGAATATTGAAATTGAAAATATAGGTTTGGAGAGAAAGATAAAAATAGATAAGATAAAATGAAAATTTTAGCTGTTGAAACTTCGGGGAAAACATTTAGTTTAGCTTTAAATGAAAACGGCATTTCCATCGCATCATTTTATTACGATTATGGTCATATACATTCTGAAATGATTGTTCCAGCAGTAGAAAGATTATTAAAAGATACAGGCAATGCTTTTCAAGATATAGATAAATTTGCAGTATCTACGGGTCCCGGAAGTTTTACCGGCATAAGAGTCGGTATGACCGCAATAAAAATCTTTGCGCAAGCGCTAAATAAGCCTGTTGCAGCGGTTGATACTTTATCAATTCTGGAAAATTCTTGCATTGGAATAAAAGGAATAAAAATAGTAGCTGCAATAGATGCATTAAGGGGTGAAGTTTATGTTAAATCCGCTGGCAGAAATGATATTATAATTAAAAATATTGACGAGCTTATAAAAGATTTAAAAAGATATAAAAATAAAGTTTTGATAATAGGAAGTGCAGCCTTATCTTATAAAGAAAAATTTTATAAAGAGCTTGGCGCGTACAGTGTTTCTTTGCCTTACATTGTACATATGCCAAAAGCGCAAGTACTGGCGGTAATGGCTTACAGCTCTGCAAACAGTACAGACTATACAAAAATAAAGCCGCTTTATATACGACGTTCATGGGCAGAAGAAAGTAAAAAAATACGTTCAAATTTTATACCCTGCTGTTAATATTAATTTATTAGAAACGGCGGTATTTTGTAAAGTCATTATCTGCTAAGAATTTCTTTTATCAAAAGCTGATAATTTTTTGGTTTATGTTGATTGTGGCATTGTCTTTCATCGCGTGTCATGGACTTTTACAGAGATGTCAAAAAAATACTGTAACGATTTGCCTGCTTCTTCTGCGTTTTTCTTGCATGTAGCCTGCTTTCTTTATCGTTTTTTAATTGCTTCTCTAACTTTCGCACTTATCGTTTGATTACTCTTTTTAAATGTTTTAGGTCTGTAATTTAAAAATATTGACAAAATTTAATTATTTAATGAATACGTATGTTTAGTAGAGTTATTGTTTATAGAATGATCAAGGAATAAGAAATGTTTGCATGGTATTAGAAAATTAAAATTAAATAAAAAAATAAAGCCATCCATATGCGGCTCTAATGTTATTAATGTTTATTTTTATTGCTTACAATTAAACGGAAATAATAAAAGAAATTTGTCAAAAAGCTGATTGTATATTTCGTTTTTACAAAAAATTATTTTGTATATTTAACCAAGACATAGCGTTGACATTTAGTTATACTGTAGTGTAAAATAATGTCTTGAAAAAGAGGATATTATTGGAAAACATTTCCTTTTTAATTTTATTGTTAACAATGTATAATTTAGCTTACGGAGAGAAAAGAGTTTATCTTAAAAATGCTAAACAAAATTATACACTAATCAGGATTAACTTTTTAACAGTATAGTTTTTAAGGGTTAATTTACATAGTGCGTTCGTAGCTTAATGGATAGAGCGTCGGCCTCCGGAGCCGGTGATTCCGGTTCAAGCCCGGACGAGCGCGGTTTTTTAAGGATGTTAACAATATATTGATAAGGTTGAGTAAATGTTATTAAAATACAATACTTTTTTAGTTTAATAAGCGCTTAATATGAAAAAAGAACAAACAGTAACTGTTAACCGTCTCTCATGGGACGAATATTTTATGAAACTTGCGTGGCTTGTTGCAGAAAGGTCCACCTGTTTACGTCATCATATTGGAGCAGTTATCGTAAGAAATAAAAGAATTTTAACAACAGGATATAACGGAGCCGCTGCAGACATGCAGGATTGCATGTCTTTGGGATGTTTAAGAGACGCGTTAAATATTCTTTCGGGACAAAGACAGGAAATATGCAGGGCGATTCATGCTGAACAAAATGCGATTATACAGGGCGGATACAACGGTATAAACATTAAAGATTCAACGCTCTATTGTACTCATACTCCGTGTATATTGTGTGCTAAAATGATAGTAAATGCAGGTATAAAAAGGGTTGTCATGAATATTCAATATCCGGATAATGCTTTTAAGGAACTTTTTTCACAAGCAGGAATAGACTTTTCCAGACTGCAAATAAACAATTTCATCATAACTCAGCTTTTATAATTAGTTTTGGTTAATTTTGAAATAAATTACAATTTAGAATAAAATTTGAAAATTTATATCCGCGGATATATTACGTTGTATTTTTATTTTACTGTATTTATTTAAGATTTTTATAAAAGCAGTTGAATAATAAGATTTATAAACAATGCAAAATATTTAGTTTAAAAACAGTGCCTAAATATAAATATTGTATAGCTGTCATACTTTTAAATGTATGTCCTATAAGTTAAAATGTAGTATCTTATTTGAATGCAAAAAACATAAATTAAATAGAACAGTTATTGTTGTTTAGCCTCTCGGGTGAAATTTTTTATGCTGTTGTGTAATTTGTGTTTTATTAAGATGTGTATAAATCTGAGTTGTTGTAATTGAAGTGTGGCCCAGCATTTCTTGTACGAAACGAATATCTGCTCCGCCATCGAGCAGATGGCTTGCAAAAGAATGTCTTAAAGTATGAGGCGTAATATTTTTGCTAATTCCTGCACTTTTAGCAATATTTTTAAGCTGCCGCCAAAATTCTATTCTTGAGAGTTTTTTACCAAGTCTTGATATAAATATGTGGTTTTCTTCTCCTGATGACGGTTTTCTTTTTGAAAGATAGATACTTATAAAATATTTGGCTTTATCTCCAAAAGGGATAAGTCTTTCTTTAGAACCTTTGCCAATGACTCGTAAAAAGCAATCTTTCAAATTTATATTTGAAAATTTAAGATTTAAAAGTTCTGAAACTCTTAATCCCGTAGCGTAGAGAAGTTCTAACATAGCCCTGTTTCTTATATGCATTTCGTCCTTAGCATTTACAGAGTTTAAAAGAAGGGTGACTTCATCAAAGTTAAGCATATCAGGTAGGTTTTCTGGAATTTTGGGAGATGCTAAATATGCGGTAGGATTATTTTTTACTAAATCTTCTGAATTTAGAAATTTATAAAATTGTCTTAGAGACTCCGTAATCCTGCAAATTGACCTTGGTTTTAAACCTTTAGTTTTTATTTCCCATAGAAAATCAGTTACATCGGTATGTTCAAAATTTTCAAGATTCATTTGTTTCTTTTCAACGAAACTAATAAATTTTAAAATATCGGCTTTATATGCCAAAGCAGTATTTTTTGATAAACCTTTATCGGCAACTATATAAGAAATAAAATCGTCAAGTAATTTTTTTGAGTCTTCCATATAAAACCTTTTTGACAGCAGTTATTAATTGAATATAAACAAGTTTAAAAACATTCTTTTTTATTTTAAATATGGATTATGTCTTATTTCATTAGCCAATGTCGTACGGCTTCCGTGTCCCGGGTAAATAATAAGATGTGGGTTCAATCTTTTTAATTTAGCAAGGGAATTCATAATTTCTTCATAATTTCCTCCTTCTAAATCAGTTCTGCCTATTGTCCCGGCAAATAGAGTGTCCCCTGTAATTAAAAAATCATCAAATAGTAAGCATATACTGCCTTTTGTATGACCGGGGGTGTGTATTACTTTGAAAGTCGTAAAAGTTAATTTTAATTCTTGATCATCTTCAAGCGGTATTTCAGGTTTTTTTATAATCTCAGGCGAGCTGAAAAATCCAGATCCGTTTTTATAAGCGTTTGCAAGCATTTCAGATTCATTTTTATGTATTGCTAGTGAAATTTTAAATTCAGACCGTATTTGGTCATCCGAAAGTATGTGGTCATAATGACCGTGAGTATTTATAAGAAGTTCGGGCTTTAGATTATCTTCTTTTATTTCGTAAATTACTTTTGTTCCATCTTCACCCGGATCTATAATTACTGCTTGTAAACTCTCGGAATTATAAACTACGTAGCAGTTTTCTTCTAAAATCCCTGATATTATTTTTTTTATTTTTAACATTGCGTTAAACCTCTCATAATACTGATTTGCCATTTACAAATTTTCCAATATCCAAATGTTTAATTCTTACAATTATTGAGCTTGAAAATAGCATCTTTTATAAATACGCGGCTAGTGTATTATTAATCTCAAAGCTTGCAATATTATATTGGCAAAAATACCTGCTATAATATCGTCTACAGTTACGCCCAGTCCACCTTTTATTTGTTGAACTTGTTTTATAAATAACAGTTTTTTGATATCAGATATTCTAAATAATATAAACCCCAAAAATAAAAATATAAAAGTTTTAGGCAGAAACGCAACAGAAAACCATACTCCCACAAGTTCATCTATAACTATTCTTTGGTCGTCTTTTTTGTTGTAAATATCTTCAGCAAGTGAAGAAAACAAAACTGCGATGATAAATGTTATGAAAAGTATAAAAATTTGAAAAATATAGTGATTAGGTGCAAATAATACCCATAATAAAATACCGGCTAAACTGCTAAATGTTCCTGGGGCATATTTTATATAACCCAAACCGGCTACGGAAGAAAAAAAAAGTATTATTTTATTCATCACTTTCATTTAACAGTTTTCTGTATTTCCATATATAGTTAAAACCTGAATAAACGGTGAGCACAACGGTAATAAAAGCTGCCCAAAAAGGTATTTTGCGTATTATTACAGTCAAATTGGCGTAAAAGCTGCTATCGTAAAGTACAAGAGTATAAAATGCTGGGACAACGAACTTGAAAAATATTTCGTTCATTATTAAAATTGTCAGTATTAATATGATTACAACTATCTGTGACGTAGTTTTGAATTTTCCGACTTTATTTGCAGATATTATTATATTTTTTGAAGCAGCGATTGATCGCAAACCAGTTATTAAAAATTCTCTTGTAATGATAGTGATAACCATCCATGCAGGGATACCAAGCAATGGTATGTCAACAAAACATATAAAAGCAGCGGATATCAGTAACTTATCGGCAAGAGGGTCTAGAAATTTTCCCACAGAAGTTATTGTTTTGTTTTTTCTTGCTATTTGTCCGTCAAGAAAATCTGTAATTGCGGCAGCGCAAAATATAATTAATGCCAAAATACTGTTATAAACGCCGCCCATTTCCATAAAAAGAATAAAAAAAGGGACCATACATATTCTTGCTAGAGTAAGTTTATTCGGCAGATTCATTTTATTACACCACCTTATATTATAACCGTTAACCGTTGTTATTATAGATTTATAAAATGTACCCGTTGCCAAAGGTTTATTGTTTATTAGTATTGTATTGCCGTCAATTTCAGGCGATTGAAGAATGCTCTTCCTTTTATATGGTATTTATCCTTTTTAAACAGCTTTCAGCCAAAAATTCAACAGAATATCCCTATTATCTTATAAATTTTTGCTTTAAAAACGTTATACTGAACATTTTCTATTGAAATTCTTCTTTTATTTGCATTAACGGCTTTTACCTGCTTTTTTAGTTTTGACGAGGGAGCTTTTTTTGTCGTGAATATTCAAAAACTCCAACATACTGAAAATATCCATGATTTAAAATTTATAAGTTCCTTTATATCTTTTTCGGTTTCACCCGGGAAACCGGTAATTATAGATATCCTTAAAACAATATCAAGCAGTTTGATTGTTATTTTTTCAATAATTTTCGGTGTATTTAAAAGACGGTTTCATTGCAGATAAAATATTTTTACTTATGTGCTCTGTATGGGCACGTCTATATAGTTGCAAATTTTATGATCTTTAAACACTTCAAGTAGGTCGTCTGTAATGCTTGACGAGTGGGCATAAAGCAATCTTATCCATTTTAATCCGCTTATTTTGAAAGCTTCACAAGTAGTTTATCCAAAGCAAGAATGCCGTAAATATCCTTACCGTAATTTGTAGTATCTTGAGCTATCAATATAATTTCTTTTATATCGCTCTCAGACAGCATTTTTGATTCGTCACCAAAGACTCTATTGTACGACTTTCATATTTTCCTCGTAATGCAGGTATTATGCAGAAGCTACATTTATGACTGCCCCCTTCTTAAGTATGCTGACGGAATTGTTGAAGCCAGTATCCTGTAATTTGCATTATTTAGGCCGCCTGGAGACAGTAAAAACTTATCAAATTTTTTATTTAAAATTAAATCAGGCAGGGATGCAATGTACCAGTGCCTACAAAACCGTCTATATCCGGAAAAAGCACAGACATTTTTTCTTTTAATAACTGAGGAAGACAGCCAGAAACATAATCTCGTAATCCGGTTTTTTTAATTTCTAAAATGTATACGTATACATTTTTCTGATTTTGTTTTTGCCGTTTTTATAAAAGAGCAGGTATGTATTACGGCAATGTTAGCCCTATTAATGTTATTACTTGCTGTGAAATTTTATTTTTTAAATCCCTAGCAATATTCGGCTTCAACCGTATTTTTGGGATATCCTAAAGCTATTACTGCTACTTTTTGCATAATTGTCCTATTGTTGTTTATCTAAAATAATTGTATTAACATCTTGTTTAGCATTTGAAACTACATCAACTTGTTTGTCGTTAAAGAATACTTTAATGCCAGGAGCATAACCTATTTTTAATATAAATATTTTATCAGCTTCCCATGATTTTTTGCTGCCAGAGGAAATAGTACCTTCAAAAACGATTTTATTATCAGAATATATTTTAATCCAAACATTGCTGACAGCCTCAATAACAAGTTTTTGTTTTGGAACAATCACTGACGAGGCATCAGTATCAGTATTTTCTTCAATAATATTTATTGCACCTTTATTGTTTTGAGCGACCATATATGAAATACGTTTATTGATATATAAGAAAAATAGCAGAAGAATAGTTAGTGTTACGAATGTGATTGTTATTTTTTTAGAATTAATTTTTATTTTTTCAAAAAAAAAAATTAATTAATTTTGCTACGTAATTTAAAGATTTTTCGTTTTTAGCGGAAACCGTAGAAAGAGAATGCTTTTTTGTAGTATTATTATAATTCTCAATCAATTCTTCCGAATCAAAACCAAGATATCTAGCATATGTTTTTACAAAGCTTCTGTAATATACTTCTGCAAAAAAAATACTTATGTCATCGTTTTCAATAGCAGAAATGTATTTTTCTTGAATTTTGGTAGATTTATGAACATCGTCAAGAGATATATTCATTGCTTCGCGTTTTTCTTTAAGCAGTTTTCCTATTTCTTTCATTATTTCTCCTAATTGAGTTTTATTATTTCAACATTATCCGGTACATTAAATTTAAAGATATTTTTGTCAAATGCAGGATTAATAACATAATTTCTAAATATAATTTCTGATATAACTCCTTCGGATTCTGCAGTGGCTTTTATAGGATACATATTTGTTTTGGAAATATATATTTTTATACTACAGTTTTTGTTTTCAACCGGAGTAATTGTAATTACAGTATGTTTTTCACTATCTTCTATAAGACTTATTAAATTTGTTTTTTTTATTTTTCTCCAATTGTTTCCTAAATTTATGATAGTTGCCGGGACAAAATCATCGTTAAATATATTATTTAAGCTGTCAATTACAGCCTGTTCATTTTCAGGAGTGTAGATCGTTATATTTTTGGCGTCAATATATAAATGCCGTTCTTGAGGTACTCTTTGTTGTATATAAATGCTGGTTGGTTTTTTTAAAAACAAAGTTCCAGAAGATTCTTGTTTTTCTTGTGTGGATATAAAAAATATTTTCTGAGTATAATCTGCTTTTAAAGTATTTACTGTTTTGCCAACATCTTCCATTTGTGCAAAAAAAGTATTTATTTTAGTACCTGAGGTTTGAGTAAACCCTGTAGAATAAACAATACTTAACGCAAAAATGTAGGATAACACGATAATTGTGTTGCTTCTCAATGACAAACCAACGTTACTTGCTATTTTCACTATCTGTCCCTGTCTTGGGTTTCCAAATATTGTTTGATTTTATCATAATCTATGTGCCATTTATTTGTACCATCAGGTTTTGTTATAAATCCTTCAGTCTCAAGAATGCTCAATATATTTGTGGCTCTTGCAGAACTACCGAAATTTGCCTTAAGAAGATCTTGAGATATACGTCTGCGTTCATTTATAAGTCTAAGCGCCGGAATTAAATCTTTCATTCTTTTTTCTTCATTTGCAGTAAAACCGCTTTTATTCTCAACTTCAACGACTATAGGTTCATATACTCTGGGAAAATTTTGATTGTTAATAAATGATATAATTTTTTCAGCTTCTTTTGATGAAACATAAGCGCCTTGTAGACGAACAGGCCTTGCCTCTCCTGGAAGCATAAATAACATATCTCCTTTGCCCATTAAACATTCTGCTCCAAGCAAATCCAAAATAACCCTAGAATCTATTCTAGAAGTTGTTTGAAATGAAAGTCTGGCAGGAAAATTGGCTTTAATAATACCAGTTATAACGTTAACTGAAGGTCTTTGTGTTGCAAGAATCAAATGTATGCCTACAGCTCTTGCCATTTGAGCTAAGCGTTGTATAGAATCTTCTATCTCTTTTTGTACGACAAGCATTAAATCCGCAAGTTCATCTATTATAACGACAATATAAAATTCTTTTTCACCGCCGGTTTCGCTCATTTTGTTGTTATAATCTTCAATATTCCTTACCATTTCTTTTGCAAATTTTGAGTATCTTTCGTCCATAACGGTTACAAGTTTTTTTAAAGCTGTTGCGGCTTCCCTGGGATTAGTTATAATATCTGCGTCAGACGCTAAAGAGCAGGGGTTATAGATATGCGGGATATCTTTATATACGGGCATTTCAACACGTTTGGGATCAATTAACATAAATTTTACTTCATCGGGACGCGCTTTATATAGAATTGAAAGTATTATCGTATGAATGCCGACGCTTTTTCCAGAACCGGTTGCACCTGCAATTAAAAGATGAGGCATTGAAGTCAGATTTGTCACATAACCCAACCCGTCAGTTGTTTTCCCTAAAGCCAGGGTAAGCAGAGATTTTGAATTTTTAAAAGCGCTGCTTTCTAAAATTCCTCTTAAGCCAACTATAATACTTGAAGGATTCGGCACTTCTATTCCGACAGCTGATTTTTCAGGTATAGGAACAATTCTTATAGATGCAGTGCGCATGGCAAGAGAAATATTGTCTATAATATTGGACACAGCCTGTATTCTTATCCCGGGTGCCAAAACCAAATCGTAGCGAGTTACTACAGGACCAGGAATAATATCTTTAACTTCTGCGCTAATATCAAAATCCGCAAGAGTGTTTCTTAAAAGCGCAGCTCTTTTCAAAAGTTCATCTTTGTTTGTTTCAAAAACTTCAGTAGAATCCGGTTTAAGTAAATCGGCAAGAGGGAGTCTGTAATTAAAAACTTTACTGTCTATTTTTTCTTGTTTAACAGTTGGCAGTTCAATATTATTCTCTTTTTTCTTTTCTTCATTTTCCTGTTTTTGCACAATATTCGGTTTTACAGGTTCTGATTTATAAATTTCTGGATTAAATTCTTGTTGCATTTCAGGTTGAGAGCGCTTTTTATTAGCGGGGTTTATTATATCTTCTTTTAATTTTTTTATAAAATGGGATATATGTGAGATTAGTGAAATTCTTAAAAGTTTTAATACGGAGAATAAAAAAATCGTCAATATTACCGCAAAACTAAGCCATACGTCAAAAAATTCTTTAAAAAATGGATATATATTGTAACCAATCCATCCTCCGCTTCCGCAAACCGTTGGCTTGAATATAAACTTTATTCCCTCAAGTAGTATTGACGAAGAGACAAGACATAAAAGAGACCATATAAAATCAAGTCTTTCTCTTAATTCTACAGACTGCTTAATATGTACTATAGAATATCGTAAAAATATCAAAGGCAAAATATAAGACGATGTTCCGAATATGCCAGACATCACAGTAAAAAATGCCTGCCCAAGTATGCCGGATTTAGCTGGAACGATAAACGCATAAGCGCTCAGAAACGATGCTAAAATAAAAAATACCGCTGCAGTTTCTCTATTTATTTTTGAATTATCTTTCTTTTTATTTTTGGTTTTGTTATTTTTTGCCACGAAAATAATCCTCTTAGATAGAAAAACTTTTTGGAAGTTACTTTAGAGAAATTCTATAGCTGTATTCAACTTGCTTTATTTTCTCGTGAAAGCCAGCCTAATGCAAGGCAGCATCGTACTGGACATTATAAGGCTTGCTTTTAATTTTATAGACTTAATAATAGTTTAATAAACATCGCCATATTTCACCTGCTGCAAAGCCTATTTTCCATGACACTCCGCTCATTTTATACTTTTTCTACTTCAAATAAATCCTGCTCTGAGTTTACCGGACTACCGTTTTCTATTAATATTTTCAATATTTTTGCTTTAAAAGTAGCTTTTATTTCGTTCATAACTTTCATTGCTTCAATTATACATACAGTATTTCCAATTTCTACGGTATCTCCCTCATTTGCATATACTGAAGTTGAAGGTGACGGAGATCTATAAAATATACCTGTTAACGGCGATTTTATTGTTGTTCCTAAAATTGCCGATTCTTTCTGACTATCTTCAGAGCTTGCAATAGTAGATTTAATAGCAGACTGTTGTTTTTTTAACGAAAGCTGTTCATTTTCATCGTTATTTTTACGTTTTATACAAACATTATAATCTTTGAAGTTTATCTCAAGCTCTTGAATATTTTCTTCTTTCATCATCTCATAAAGAGATCTTACTTTCTCTTTAATATTATTAGTATTAGCCATATTAAACTTTTTGATTAGTTAACCGCTTTTATGCTTAAATTTATTCTTCCCTGTTTATCAATCTCAATTACTTTCACTTTAACTTCGTCTCCCTCTCTTACAACATCCTCAACTTTTTTGGTATGCTGGTTTGAAAGCTGTGAAATATGGATTAATCCTTCTTTACCCGGCAAAATTTCTGCAAAAGCGCCGAATGACATTATTTTTACAATTTTGCCTTTATAAATTTTTCCAATTTCAGCCTCGGCAGTTAAAGATTCAACATATTCTTTTGCTGAATCAACTCCAATCGATTCAATCCCCGAAATAAACACTTTGCCGATTTCGTCAATATCTATTTTAACATTGTTTTCTTCTTGGATTTTCCTTATATTTTTCCCGCCGGGACCTATAAGTTCGCCTATTTTATTTTGAGGGATTGTCAAAGTTGCAATACGAGGAGCGAAATTAGAAAGATCATTTTTTGGCACTGAAACCGCGGCATCCATTTTATCTAATATAAAAAATCTTCCGCATTTTGCCTGTTCAAGAGCCTGAATCATAATTTCAGTTGTAAGTCCTGAGATTTTTATATCCATCTGGAGCGCAGTAATGCCTTTTCTTGTTCCCGCTACTTTAAAATCCATATCTCCCAGATGGTCTTCCATACCCATAATATCTGTTAAAATAACGTAATTGCTACCTTCTTTCATAAGTCCCATAGCAACGCCTGCGCAACTTGCTTTTACAGGTACTCCTGCATTAAATAAGGCAAGAGAAGCTCCGCAAACTGAAGCCATTGATGAAGAACCATTAGACTCTAATATATCCGACACTATTCTTATGGTGTAACTAAAATCTTCTTCATTCGGCAGAATTGCCCTTAAAGCTCTTTTAGTCAAATGTCCGTGTCCGATTTCTCTTCTGCTTGTAGATCTTTCGCTTTTAGGTTCGCCAGTTGCAAATCCAGGAAAATTATAATGAAGAATAAAGCGTTCTTTATATTCATCTGTAAGCTCATCCATAATCTGCATATCGCTTGGAGTCCCGAGAGTTACAGTAACCAAAGCCTGCGTTTGCCCTCTTGTAAACAAACTGGAGCCGTGAACTCTTGGAAGTATATCAGTTTCGCAGTTTATCGGTCTTATTTCTTCCAAACTTCGTCCGTCCGTACGAACTTTTTTGCTTAATACAAGTTCTCTTGCTTTTTTATAAAAAATATCTTCCATTATTGCGTCTGCTGTTTCTGGCAATTCTTCGGGATATTTTTCAAGAAGTTTTGACGATATATTTTTTTTGAATGAAGTCCAGAAAAATTCTCTTTCTCCTTTTTCCTTAATCACAACAGCTTCTTCGGCTTTTGAAGTCGCTTCAGTTTCAATATCTATTTTTAATGATGCATTATATCGAGGCTCTGTAACTTGGATTTTTGTTTTTACAGGAAGTGATTTTTGAAATAAACAAATTCCTTTTATTGTCTCCCTCGCGAGATTTAAAGCTTCTAGTATTTCTTCTTCTGAAAGTTCTTGCGCAGCTGCTTCAACCATTGTTAAAGCTTCTTCAGTACCGCTTACAACCAAATCTAAGCTGCTGGATTTTTGATCGTCAATCAATGGATTTATAACAAGCTGCCCATTTATTTTACCCATTCTTACAGAAGCTACAGGCATTGTAAACGGCAAATCAGATGTATATAAAGCAACTGATACGCCTAAAATAGCTGCTATTTTAGAATCATTTTGTCCGTCATGTGAAATAACAACAGCGGATATCTGAGTATCATTTCTCCAATATTCAGGAAGGAGCGGTCTAATGCTTCTGTCTATTAATCTGCTTACTAATATTTCGCCGTCTCTGGGTTTAGCCTCTCTCTTAAAGAACCCTCCGGGGATTTTACCGGCTGCGTAAGCTCTTTCTCTGTAATCTACAGTTAAAGGTATGAAATTTATGCCGGGTTTAGGTTCTTTTGCAGCAACTGCCGTAACTAAAACGATTGTTTCTCCGACTCTTACCGTACAAGAACCATTTGCCTGTTTTGCAACTTTACCAGACTCAATAATAAATTTTTTTCCTGCAACTTCAACTTCTTTTTTAAAATATTCCACTTTTAATCTCCTTACCAAAACAACCAACACAAAAACCCAAATAAACGTTTTATAAACAAAACGTTTATTTTCTAATGCCTAACTTTTTAATTAATAAAGAGTAATTACTTTTATCATGTTTCTTGATATAATCTAATAATCGTCTTCTTTGTCCTATCATTTTAAGAAATCCTACTCTTGAAGCAAAATCCTTCGGAGATTTTTGGAAATGTTCTGAAAGATACTTAATTCTTGTTGTAAGAAGAGCAACCTGAACCTCCGGAGAACCCGTATCGGTTGCATGTGTCTTAAACTTTTCAAGTATTTCTTTTTTTTCAAATGCCATATTCGCTTACTCCTTAATTCTGTAATTACTTTTTGACGGCATAACCTTGAAAAGTATTATATCAAATATTTTATTATCTGTCCAACACCAAAACACTTATTGTGTTTATATTATGCCACTTTTACATTATTGTGAAATTTTTATACGGAATAAAATTAAAACATTAAAAAAAGAAATTGTATAATACAAACAAAAGTGATAAGTGGGGTTAAGATTTTACAGGATGTTATAAATTTATGTACTAGAAAGCCAGTAAATATTAAAAGTATTTGAAATAATTAAAATTAGTACAAACAGTATTTTAAAGTCTATATCATTTTAATTGAATTTTCAATATTTTCTATACTTTTTAATATACCGAATTTAAGAAAAATACAATACTTTAATTTAATATAAAATTATTTAATTATTATGGAGGAGTAATGGTACAGGATACAAAAGGAAAGCTAATTTCTGAAAATATTGTAAAACTGAATAAAAATGCGAGAACTGTTCTTGAAAAAAGATATTTGAAGAAAGATGAAAATGGTAATTTAATTGAAAACCCTGAAGATTTATTTTACAGAGTTGCAGAAAATATTGCACAGGCAGATAAAATCTATGATAGTAATGCAGGCGTGGTTGCATTGACAAGAGAATTTTACATTTCTATGTCTTCTCTTGATTTTTTGCCCAATTCCCCTACTTTAATGAATGCAGGTAGACATTTACAGCAGCTTTCAGCATGTTTTGTTTTGCCAGTAGATGATTCAATGGATTCAATTTTTGAAACGCTGAAAAATACTGCCCTTATACATAAATCCGGAGGCGGAACAGGTTTCTCTTTTTCAAAACTTCGCCCTAGAAATGATACAGTTAAAACTACAAGCGGTGTTTCTTCAGGGCCTGTATCTTTTATACAGGTTTTCAATGCCGCTACAGAAGCTATTAAACAAGGCGGTACAAGGCGTGGCGCAAATATGGCAATATTGAGGGTGGACCACCCCGATATTTTGGATTTTATAGTTTGCAAAGATAAAAATGGCAGTTTAAATAATTTTAATATATCTGTTGCGGTTACAAAAGAATTTATGAATGCTTTGGAAAATAATGAGGATTATAACCTTTATAATCCTAGAACCGGAGCAACAGCGGGTACATTAAATGCAGAGGAAGTTTTTAATAAGATAGTCAGCCAGGCATGGAAAAACGGCGAGCCGGGTGTAGTTTTTATTGATAAAGTAAACGATAAAAATACTACTCCTAAAGTAGGGCAGATAGAATCTACAAATCCATGCGGGGAGCAACCGCTTCTTCCTTATGAATCTTGCAATCTAGGCTCTATAAACCTAGGCCATTTTTTAAAAGACAACGATGTTGACTGGGAAAAACTTGCTGGGATAATAAAAACTGCTGTGCATTTTCTTGACAATGTTATAGATATGAATAATTATCCTATAGTTAAAATCGGAGAAATTACCCGTTCTAACAGGAAAATAGGACTTGGGATTATGGGTTGGGCAGATTTGCTTTTGCATTTAGGCATATCTTACGGTTCTGATGATTCTTTAGCGCTTGCTGAAAAAATTATGAGTTTTATTAGACATAAATCACATCAAGCTTCTGAGGAACTTGCGGTTAAAAGAGGAGCTTTTCCCAACTTTAAACAAAGTATATACGCAAAGAGCAATCCTATAAGGAACGCAACGACGACTACAATCGCTCCTACTGGGACAATCGGTATAATAGCCTCGGCTTCCGGCGGTATAGAGCCGATTTTTGCACTTGTTTATAAAAGGGCGCAGTGTCTTGATAATGAAGAAATGTATGAGGTAAATCCGTATTTTGAGAAACTTGCAAAAGAAAAAGGTTTTTATTCTTCAGCAATTATGGACAAGATAGCAGAAAAAGGAAGTATCCGCGAATTCAAAGAAATCCCTGAAGAAATAAGAAAAGTTTTTGTAACTTCTCATGACATTACTCCGGAAGATCACATAAAGATGCAAGCTTCTTTTCAAAAATTTACAGATAATGCCGTATCAAAAACCGTAAATTTTCCTAACTATGCCACGAAAGAAGATGTGGAGAAAGTTTATATTCTTTCGTATAAAATGAACTGTAAAGGAGTAACGGTTTACCGCGACGGAAGCAGAGATGTGCAAGTATTGAACCTTGCAAATAAAAAAGAAAATCAAATACAAAAACCTTTGCAGGAAATAAAACCAAGGCCGCGTCCTAAAAAAACAAAAGGTTTTACATTTCTTATGCATACCGGATGCGGTAAAATGTATGTTACTGTAAATGAAGACGACAAAGGAGCGTGTGAAGTTTTTACTCAGCTTGGCAAATCCGGAGGATGTACTTCGTCTCAGGCCGAAGCTATTAGTCGTTTAATTTCTTTGGCATTACGGTCTGGAGTTGACCAGTATTCAATTATAAATCAGTTAAAAGGAATAAGATGCCCTTCGCCTATTCTTTCTGAAGGCAGTGCAATTTTATCATGTGCAGATGCTATCGCTAAAGCTTTAGAGGCATGTAATAAAGAAAAAATAATACCGCCTCTTTTTACTCAGGAAGTATCTTATGAGATAAAGTATAAAGAATATACTTCAGATCCGGATGCTAATTTAGCAGGAGCATGTCCGCAATGTCCAGAATGTGGGGAGATGTTGACTTTTGCAGAAGGCTGCGTTATATGTAGAGCTTGCGGATATTCTAAATGTTTTTAGACTAAGGGTTAAAGATAAATGGTAAAGAATGATAAGTGGATAAAAAAAATGGCTGTTAAATATAATATGATAAAGCCATTTGAACCGTTGCAGGTAAGGGAGATTGAAACTGTATCGGCGTTACCGGAAGGGAAAGTAGACTTTTGCCGTAGTACAGATATAAACAGTAATCATAGGCGAAAAGTAATTTCTTTTGGAACTTCTTCTTACGGGTATGATGTGAGGCTTTCAAACGAATTTATGGTTATGAAAAAAAGGACAAAAATAATTGATCCTAAAAAATCATACGAAATATTATTTGAACCTGTTATAGTTAAAGATTATATAGAGGTACAGCCGAATTCTTTAGTTTTAGGTAAGACAATAGAATATTTTAGAATTCCAAGAGATATTGTAACAATTGCATTTGGAAAATCAACTTACGCTAGATGCGGAATTTTTGTAAATGTTACTCCTTTTGAACCGGAATGGGCAGGATATGCTACTCTCTCAATAGTAAATACGACGTCGGCTTTAGTAAAAGTTTATTCAAATGAGGGAATAGCTCAAGTTCTGTTTCTGGGAGCAGATGAAATCTGCGAAGTTTCTTATTCGGACAGAAAAGGAAAATACCAATCACAAAAAAATATAACCTCTGCAAAAATTTGATAGAATGAACTCAGGATAAATATTTTTATTATTTTCAAAAAGTGGGGTTTATTATTTATTTTTTAAAGATATAATATTTTTCTATCTCTGTTCTTTGTTTTATTTGGAGAACTTGACAAAAAAATAAAAAATGTCAACAAAAGGAAAGAAAATGATCTTGATATTGGATTTTGGTTCGCAGTACACTCAGTTAATTGCAAGACGCGTAAGAGAAGAAAAAGTATATTGTGAAATATACCCCGGCAATAAACGTATTGAAGATTCCTCAAGATTTAAAGATTTGAAAGGATTGATTCTATCTGGCGGCTACAACAGCGTCTATTCAAAAGACGCTCCTTGGCCTGATCCCAGGATATGGAAACTCGGCGTTCCTATTCTGGGAATATGTTACGGTATGCAGCTTATAGCGGAACATCTCGGCGGTAAAGTCAGTCCCTCAAAGAACAGAGAATTTGGCAATGCAAATGTTAATGTTGAATGCAGCTGCTCTTTATTTAATGGTCTTGGCGCAAAAGAGACTTTGTGGATGAGCCACGGTGATAAACTTTCAAAGATTCCAAAAAATTTTAAGATAATAGCAAGTACGGAAAACTCTCCTTATGCGGCAATAGAAGATACAGCAAAAAAAATATATGGCGTTCAGTTTCATCCCGAAGTAAGGCATTCTATTAATGGGAAAAAAATTCTTCAAAACTTCATACTTAAAATCTGCAACTCAAAACGTGACTGGACTATGAAATCTTATATTGTTGATGAAGTTAAAAGAATTCATGAACAAGTAGGGGGAAGTAAAGTTTTATGTGCTTTGTCAGGCGGGGTAGATTCTTCTGTTGCGGCTGTAATGCTCAATAAAGCAATAGGCAAACAGCTTTTTTGCGTTTATGTTGACCACGGGCTGCAGAAATTCGGCGAAACGGAAAGGGTACGCAATGTATTTGGAAAGATATTTGGTAAAAACCTTATAATAGTAAATGCAAAAAAGATATTTTTGTCAAAACTGAAAGGAATAATCGATCCTGAGCGTAAAAGGAAAATTATCGGTCATACTTTTATAGAAATTTTTGACAAAGAAGCAAAAAAGCTAAAAGGAATAGATTTTCTTCTTCAGGGAACAATATACCCTGATGTTATAGAGAGCGTTTCTATAAAAGGTTCAAAAGTATCAATTAAAAGTCATCACAACGTCGGCGGACTTCCCGAGAAAATGAAAATGAAACTTGTTGAACCTTTAAAATTTTTATTTAAAGATGAAGTGAGAATTTTAGGAAGAGAATTGGGAATTCCTGCAGAAATTATAAATAGGCAGCCTTTCCCAGGCCCCGGTCTTGCAGTAAGGACTTTAGGCGAAGTAACGGAAAAGAAACTGAGTATTTTAAAAGAAGCAGATACTATAGTAACAGAAGAAATAAGAAAAGCAGGACTTTATGAAAAAATATGGCAGTCTTTTGCCATAATACTTCCGACTAAAACGGTAGGCGTTATGGGAGATGCGAGAACTTATGAATATGTAATTGTAATCAGAGCTGTAAACTCTGAAGATGCAATGACCGCAGATTGGGTAAAACTTCCCTGTGAACTTTTAGGCAAAATGTCTTCGCGTATTATAAACGAAGTCAAAGGTGCTAATAGGGTAGTTTATGATATTTCCAATAAACCACCGGCTACTATAGAGTGGGAATAATGAAGTTTTTAAAATTCTCTCTATTAACATTTTTCTTTTTCTGCGCCTGTACGCCAGCGCAATACAGCGGTGGTAGCCGTATTGCGTCTATACAAATAAAAGGCTCTGATACTATCGTGAATCTCATTCAAGCATGGACAGAAAAAAATCCAGTATTTTTTAATGTAAGCGTTACGGGAGGAGGTTCAGGAACAGGGTTTGCGTCTTTAATAAACGACACGTGCGATATTGCAATGTCTTCCCGCCTAATGGAAGAAAAAGAAAAGATATTGGCAAAAAATAGAAATGTAAATATAGTTGGATTTAATATCGGACTTGACGGACTTGCGGTGCTTGTAAATAAAAACAATCCCGTAAATGAATTGACATTAGACCAGCTGCGAGATATTTTTATGGCAAAAATTACAAATTGGAAAGAAGTTGGAGGAGAAGATAGAAAAATAGTAATTCTTTCAAGAGAAAGTAACTCTGGCACACATGTGTTTTTTAAAGAGCGGGTTTTAAGGCGAAATAATAAAAACGCCAGAGATGAATTCGCTGTTCAGTCTCTTATGTTGCCGTCTTCACAGACTATATACTATGAGGTTTATCAAAATCCCAATGCTTTAGGATATGTAGGTATGGGTTTTGTAAACGACAAAGTAAAAGCTGTTTCAATAGCAATAAATGCAGATAGCAAATATGTTTTTCCGACTCCGGAAAATGTAATAAACGGCACATACTTAATTTCAAGACCTTTATATTTATATACGAATGGAAATCCGCAGGGTGTTGTAAAAATGTTTATAGATTATGCTTTATCTGACGCTGGGCAGAAAATTGTTCTAGAAACTGATTTTGTGCCTTTTAAAATATAAAATGAAAAATAAAATTAATACTAAAAACAAGAAATAAATATGTCATATTAACTTTCTTGTTTTTATTAGTTATGGAATATAAATTTATGGTTTCATTTGTAAATATTGTTTGTTATAGCGTGTATAATATTTAACTGTGGTAAATTTAGCCGCAGTCGGGGTTTTAAATTAACTAAGATGAGAATGGATTTATTATAATCAAGCTGGATACATGCTTTGTTTTTAGAATTAGGTAAATAAATGAAAAAAATTATAAATACCATTATTGAAACGATAATTTTTATATGCGGGATATTGTCTATCGTTTTTGTTGTTTTAATTTTTGGTTTTTTGTTTAAGGAAGGTTTTGCTTTTTTTAAAGATTACAATGTTATAAAATTTATTATGGGGCAATTTTGGTATCCGGATTCAAATCCAGCCTTATTTGGTATTCTTCCTATAGTTATTGGATCTATTTTAGTAACATTCGGGGCGTGCTTAATAGTGGTTCCTATTGGTATTATGGATGCGCTTTACATTTCAGAAATTGCTCCTAAAGGTATACGTGATGTTTTAAAATCTTCAGTTGAGCTTATGGCTGCAATTCCAAGCGTAGTGATAGGTTTTGTCGGAATGGTTACGCTTGTTCCTTTTGTTAAAAATCTTTTTGATATTCCTACCGGACTTACTGCTTTTTCAGGATCAATAACGCTTGCGTTTATGGCCATGCCAACAATAGTGACAATATCTGAAGACGCAATACGTTCCGTGCCTTGGCAGTATAAAGAAGGAGCGCTTGCCTTGGGAGCGACGAAATGGCAGACTATAAGAAGGATTGTATTGAAAACAGCGAGGCCAGGTATAATAGCCGCAGTAATGCTCGGTATAGGAAGAGTAGTGGGCGAGACTATGGCTGTTATGATGATAACAGGAAATTCTGCGCATATTCCTAATTCAATTTTTGAGCCGGTAAGAACTATGACTGCAACAATAGCCGCAGAAATGGGTGAAACTGTCAGAGGCGATATGCATTATAAAGCGTTATTTGCTATAGGGCTTGTACTTTTTGTGATAACTTTTATTGTAAATTTTATAGCAGATTTATTTCTTGGGAAAAATAAAAATAAATGATAAAACTAAGTCCTAAATTATCGCAAAAACTTTCATATTTAATTTTATTTTTAGCGACTATTTTAGCTGTTATTCCTGTTGCTTTAATTGTTTTTATAATAGTAAAAAACGGCGTATCTGCTCTAACTTGGGAATTTTTGACGTCAATGCCTAAAGATGGAATGCGCGGAGGCGGAATTCTTCCAGCTATACTTGGCACTCTTTCAATAGTTATGAGTGCTATTTTTTTGACTCTTCCAATTGGGGTATGCGCTGCTATATACTTAAATGAATATGCGAAAGACAATTTACTTACCAGAATAATTAAACTTGCTATTGTCAACTTAGCCGGCGTTCCGTCAGTCGTATACGGATTGCTTGGTTTAGGTATTTTCGTCATGTTCCTAAAATTAGGCGTTTCTATTATCGCAGGAGCTTTAACTTTATCTATAATGGAACTGCCAGTTGTCATAACTACGGCTCGCGGCGCGTTAAACAGTGTTCCTTACTCATTTAGAGAAGCAAGTTTGTCGCTCGGAGTAAGCCGTTGGCAGACTATAAGGTATATAGTTCTTCCAAATGCTCTACCTGGTATTTTAACGGGCGCAATACTAAGTATCGCAAGAATATCGGGCGAGACTGCGCCTATATTATTTACTGCTGCGGCTTTTTATATTCCATATTTGCCGCATTCTATATTTGACCAAGTAATGACTTTACCTTATCATTTGTATATTATTTCAACGCAGATACCTAATATGCCGAAAAATGTGATATTTGCTACGGCACTTGTACTTTTAATGATAGTTTTAACGATGAGTGTTCTTGCAATAATTGCAAGAATTTATTTTAGGAAATACAGAAAATGGTAGATAAAATTAAAGTTGAAAATTTAAATTGTTATTACAATAAACAGTGTGTTTTAGAATCATTAAACATTAACATTGCGCAAAATGAAATTTTAAGTATCATAGGTCCGGCAAACAGCGGCAAAACAACATTTTTAAGAGCGCTGAACAGAATGAATGATTTAGATGCAAATTATTCGCGCAAAGGCAAAATTTATCTCGATGATGACAATATTTTTTATATGAATATGGAAAATTTAAGAAGACGTATTGGCATGCTTTTTGCGATGCCTATACCTTTGCCTATGAGTATATATGAAAATATCGTATATGCACCGAAACGTTTGGGTCTTATTTCAAATAAATCAGAACAGGATGTTATAGTCGAACAGGCTTTAAAAGACGTTTCATTGTGGGATGAGGTTAAGGGCAGATTAAATTCGTCTGCTATGAAAATATCCGGTGGCCAGCAGCAAAGACTTTGTATCGCAAGAATTCTTGCGATTAATCCAGAAGTTATTTTATTTGATGAACCTTGCTCGGGGCTTGATCCTATATCTACGGCAAAAGTTGAAGAATCAATTATCGAGCTTAAACGAAAATATACCATAGTGCTTGTTACAAATAATGTAAAACAGGCGTCACGCGTCAGCGATAAAACGGCGTTTTTCCTTATGGGTAAACTTATAGAAATTGATAAAACAGGCAAACTATTCGTGTCTCCTCAGGAAAAACAAACAGAAGATTATATAACAGGCAGGTTTGGATAAACATAAGTCATAGTGTTTTCATTTTATTTAGTTGTGTTTGGGATATAAGTGTCAAAAATAGAAATAAAAAATTTCAATTTATATTATACGAATTTTCATGCGCTTAAAAATATTAACATTAATATTGCAGAGAAAAAGGTTACTGCTATAATAGGCCCGTCTGGATGCGGCAAATCTACTCTTTTAAGATCAATAAATAGGATAAATGATACAATAGAGGGCGTGCATACAAGCGGGGAAATCAATATTTCTGGCGAAAATATTTATGATGAAGAGATTGACGTGGGTATTTTAAGAAGAAATGTGGGAATGGTTTTTCAAAGACCAAATCCTTTTCCGCTTTCAATTTATGAAAATGTTGCTTTTGGTTTAAAAGTCAACAGAATATATTCGGATAGAAATATTATAAATGAAACTGTAGAAAAAAGTTTAAAAGCTGTTTTGTTGTGGGATTATGCTAAAGATAAACTACATAAGTCGGCGCTGGGTTTGACTTTGGAACAGCAACAGAGGCTTTGTATCGCGAGGGTTATTGCCGTAGCGCCAAATATTATTCTTCTTGACGAACCATGTTCTTCTCTTGACCCTGTTGCAACGCAAAAAATTGAAGGGTTGATGATTCAGTTAAACAATAAATACACTATTGTGATAGTAACGCATAATATGCAGCAGGCGGCAAGAATTTCGCATAATACTGCTTTTATGCTTCTTGGAAAACTTATAGAATTTGATAAAACTGAAAAAATATTTACGAATCCGTTAATAAAAGAGACGGAAGATTATGTTAGTGGCAGATTTGGATAAAAAGCAGATTTCAAGGCATAATTTGACAAATGTGGTGTTTTGTAAAACACGTCGGATAAGTGGGTGTAGAGAGTATTGTTTCCGAATGTTTTAACTTTGTTGTCTTGAGCAGCTTGGAAAATCAGTTTTTTGTCTTTCATCTCCGCTTTATTTTAAGGGGGGAAAATGTGCGACGTTTGGATTTTAAAATAAATGATTTACAAAGTCATCTGAATATGCGTCATTTTGACGTTGAAATGAACGATTTACAAAATCGCCTTCTTGATATGGCAGGATTTGTTCAAAAAATGATAAGAGCTGCAACGCAAGAACTTGTAGCCAGAGATCCAAAACAGTCCGATACTGTATTCTCCCTTGAAAAAGAAGTTAATATTCAAGAAATCGTTATAGATGATAAATGTTTAAAACTTATAGCTTTAAACCAGCCTGTTGGGGCTGATTTAAGATTTATAACTTCCGCAATGCGCATTAACAGCGATTTAGAAAGAATGGGCGACGAGGCAGTAAATATAAGCGAAAAAGCCGTGCATTTAATAAAAAATACCGAACTTAAACCTTTTATTGATATACCTAAAATGGTTAAAATCGTACAAAATATGATAATAGATTGCATTAAAGCTTTTAATACAAACAATTCTGAACTTGCATTATCAGTGCTTATAAAAGACAATGAAGTTGATGACTTAAAAAATAGAGTTTTTGATGATATTAAAGATTTAATGGTTAAAGCTTCGGATATTGGTACTATCCAAAAGGCTATAGATTTAATGTTTGTTGCAAAAAGTATAGAGAGACTCGGCGATCATGCAACAAATATCAGTGAAGATGTTATTTTTATGATTCACGGTAAAAATATACGTCATCCAAGAACTTCTTGTAAATAGACGCATACATATACATTGATAACTTTTCAACAATTTTGTAAAATTCATCCACGACAATCTCAAATATTGAAGAAATTAAATGTCCCAATGGACATATATTTAAAGCAGGGTTGCTTTCTGCATTAAGCGTTTCAGACAATCCTGAATTAAAAGAAGCATTAATAGCAGGAGAAATAAATCTTGTATCTTGTCCAAAATGCGGTGAAATGTTTTATGCCGAGTGTTTTATTCTTTATCACGACAGCAGAAATGAACTTATAGCTTTTGTATATCCGCTGAGTTTCCAAAATCAGGGAGCTCAATGTAAAATGAAAATGCGTAAAGAGTTTGAGCTTGCGTTAGAAACTTTGAAGAAAAACAAAAGATAACCTATGGACCGCTTCTTTTATTTGGGGGGGGGTTGAAGATTTGGTTGCGTTGTTGCGCTCTGAACAGGGTATTGAAGATGAAGAATCTATTTTGAAATATATTGCGCCGAAACTCTCGTTAGATACTTTAAAAATTACTCCTAGTTTTGCTAGAAAGTTGGAAATTCCAAAAATTATTCCGGTTCCTAAGGGACAAAAAATTTTTGAGGCGAAGCTTTTAATTTCTGGCTTACAGTCTCTTATAAAATATAGTGCAAATCTTGAGCATTACGTTGAATTTCTGAAAAAATATCAAAACAATAATCACAGTTTTGCAAAAAGATAATAGGTTAAAGCATTCAAAATTTTGTCAAAAATTATAAAAGTGTACATATGAATATAAAGTTCGTTAACATACTTAAAGTCTTACTATTATTTCTGGTTGTTTTTCTTAGGGCTTATTCATCTCTTTACGCCGGATTAAAAATTACAAATATAACTCAAGACAACAAGTCTTTCGTTTTAATTTTAAATGATGATATTAAATTAAATATATTTTAAAATAATGATATTGAGCTGCCTGTGTATAGAAATGCGGATAAAGTGTATAAGCAGTTTAGTATTTAAAAAGAGAGAACTCGCTATCCCAGAATAAAAAGTCTTTAAAAACCGAAAATACTGCGACGTTAAAATTAATAAACTTTCAATCTTAAAAAAACATTCAAAGATAAAAGCTTTTGCGTCGGTCATTTTTAATGATGATATTGAAGTTGAATGTCGTATTATGCAAAGCGCAAGCGGTTTATGGATTGCTTGGCCTTCAACTAAAAAAGCGGTATATGGGAAAAAGATTTTGAATTTATGAATAAAGATTTAAAAAAGTCAGTTGAAAAAATTAATTAGCAGCTATAACTCTGTTGTTGTTTAATAAAGATATGCTTGTATAAAAATAAGAAACGTATAATGGAAATGTATTGAAAACCAAAATAAAATCTTTAGCAAAAAAAATTTTTGATAAAAAAAATAAATCCGACAAGATTTTAGAAACAGATAAAATCAAATCTATATTATTCTTTAGAGATGATGATAAAATCGGAGATATGACGGTCTCAACTCTGCTTTTTAGGGAAATCAAAAAGAAATACTGCGACGTTAAAATTATAGTTCTTTGCGGTAAAAATAACAGAGAAATAATAAAGTACAATAATAATGTTGATGAAATATATGAGGTAGGAGGAAGTTTTTTTCAAGATATTTTGATTTTTAAAAAACTGGCAAAACCGCGTATAAATCTTGCCGTTGATTTCTATCAGTTTATGCCGCGTTTTAAACATTTGTTGATGCTGCGTCTTATTGCTCCGGAATTTCTTATAGGTTTTTATAAGCAGTCGTATAATATTTACGATTTCTCAATAGATGTGGATTTTTTTGACGTGCATATTTCAAAAAAATATGAATATTTGCTAAAAATTTTAAAAATTGAAAATCCTGATTTAAAATATGATATAGTTTTTACCTCTAAAGAAGAGAAAAAAGCTTTTAGTGCAGTAAAAAATGGATGCCGCAGAAAATATAGGTTAGTTTTAAATCCTTTTGCCGCAAGCAGACATAGAAGCTTCGATTACTGTAAACTCAAAGAATTAATCAGTCTTATAGAGAATAATCTTGACTGTTGCGTGTTTGTATTGTGTAATGCGAAGAATACAAAAAAGATAAAATCTTTGGCTAATGATAGAACTTTTATAGTTTGTTTCAAATCCGTGTTAGAAACTGCGGCTTTAATAAAACAAGCTGATGTTGTGATTACCCCGGACACTTCTATAGTACACATTTCTGCTGCATTTAATAAAAAAACAATAGCTTTATATTTGGATTATTCAAATACTTATGAAAAAATTAATTTAATTTGGGGTCCTAATAATCCAAACGCCGTTCAGCTTTCTGTTAATACAAAAAATAATATTGTAAAGAATGATATAAAAAGTATAAGCAGTGACTTAGTAGTAAAAAAATTAAAAGAATTTTTAGGATAAAATTAAAAAGAAAATATTTTTATTTAAATAGATTATATTATGCCGATTATGCTTTAGGAAAATTTCTTAAAAAAGCCCAAAATGAAAAATGGTTTGATCAAGCCATTTTTATAATGTGCACCGATCATCAAGCTTATGGCATGGCGGAATTAATGGAACTTTTGAAGAGACAATAGGATAAAAATATTTTAAAATACCGTCAATAATTTATTGTCAAAAACCGTTTAAACCTACAATAAGCAATATGCTTGGTTCTCAGACTGATATTTTGCCGACTGTAATAGATATTAGATATTCTTAATATAAAACATCCTATTCCTCGTTAGGGAAAAGTTTGTTCTCAAAAAGTAAAAACAGCCTTGCTTTTTTATCTTATGAAGGCGAGCAAGTGTACATTATAAACAATGACAAAATTGTTGTATAGGACCGGGGTAACAGACAGCGTTAGAACCGATATTGAAAAAATAATGTACGGTTTTGTTTTGCAATAGAAAAAACAATTTACAACCTAATTACAAAAGATATGACATAAAAAGTCTAAATTAAAAAAATAAAGTATATATATTCATATAACCATGCTGCAAATATTTGACCATCGATAAATATTTGATATAATAGCGAGGCATGAAAAATGATAATGTTGATACTATGAATTTTATATGCAACAGTTTTCGGCGGTATAATTTATGCCGAATACATTTCATCTTATGGACCTAATGCAGTTTCAATCTATCAAAGATTCAATGACGGCGTTTTTTTGTGAATAATGGATTTTTGCGACTATGGTTCTATTCTTGCGCTTGGCAGCAAAACTATATCAACAAGCAGCAGAGATAATTGTCCTGAGTGATAAATGATTATTTCCAAGAATTTGACTATGAACCATCAGTTGATATGCATGTTCTAAAACCGCTGCACTGCCAAAATAATTTCTCAATATGCGGAGAAAAGGCTGTTTTTAGTATAGAGTATAACAATTCTTATCATAGTCTTCAAATGAGTATTGTCCTAAGTTTCTTTTAACGTTGCCTGACGGGTCAACGTCAGCTTTCTCAATGCAACAAGACGTGCTCGGTTGTGTTACTTATGCTTTATCTTTAGATAAGGGAGAATATAAATATATTGTTGAAAATGAATATTGTCCGCAAAAAAATTATGAAATATCTGTAATGTTGGTATGTTACTACAAAACCTTATAATTTTGTTAGTAAATACTCGGTTTCAGATGTTGAAATTTCCCCTGATAATATTATTTTTATGAGATGTAAGCAGTGATGAAACGGATGACTCATTATATTACGAATTATATCTAGGTACTAGCTCGACGGAGTCAAATTTATGTAAATTTAATGAGTGTCCGAAAGTTAATTCATCGTCGTTTACCGTTTAAATCTTGCTCACAAAAGCTCTTATTATTGGTATATGATTGTAAAAAATAAATTTGGGGATTATATTAGAACTAATTTATATTCTTTTAAGACTGGAGGAATGATAAAAAGTTTTATAATACTTCAAATCCTTTTAGTCCTGCAAAAGGCATTAAAACTGATTTTGTTTTTCCTATGCATAATGACGGAACTGCTCAAATAACTGTTTACTCTGAGCATGGCGGTACAGTGTGGGAGTCAGAATCTTTTTCAAAGAATAATCCGCAAACTATAAGATATGACGAAAAGATAATCCCGAACAAATACTTTATAATGGCACATATCTGGCAAGATTGACAAAACAATACTCAGATAAAACGGAAATAGAAAATTGCAGAATTCTTATAATAAAATAGCGGTACGGTAGTATTAATATCTTTGATACTTATTGTTACTAGTACTCGAGTTTCTTACAGTGCTTCGGGAAGAAGAAAACATTTTTTATCGCATGGTCCAAGCGTAGCGTCATTTGGAGCTGGAGAAACTGTTTTTTGCGGCTTATAACGCCGTCAGTT
Source organism: Endomicrobium sp. (assembly GCA_031290155.1). Taxonomy (GTDB): domain Bacteria; phylum Elusimicrobiota; class Endomicrobiia; order Endomicrobiales; family Endomicrobiaceae; genus Endomicrobiellum. The sequence goes on from JAITOB010000008.1 coordinate 134,250, forward strand.
ATTCAATACAATCCATCGCTTATGGCGCTTTTTTCTGGAAATGCCTTAAATCTATCCAGATTTAATTTGTTTAAAGGAAGTTCTTATAATTCAGGTTCAGCGGTTGTTGAACTTTGGGAAAAATTCTTTATTGGTATTTCTGCTGCAAATTTATCAAGCGGAAATATAGAAATTAGAGAAGGTATATATGTTTGGGGAAAGTTATTTCCGTAAATACTTGGGACTGCGTTCTGTCTGCCGCAGGATTTGTTGATTCTTTAGATATTGCCTACGGATTAAATGTTAAATATTTATATTATAAAAGAAATGGTGCATATATTTTTGACACTGGATTTTTTAAAAATATTGATGTCGGCGATATTGTAAAAATAAAGCTGGGAATATCAGTGCAAAATTTTATTTCTGTCAAAATAAAAATTGACAATTTTCCAGATGAAATACTCGTTATTTACAGATTAAGTTCTGCTTTTATTTTACTGTTATATTAAGATTTTAAACAAAGGATACAATTAATATTTACGCCGATTTAAAATATGAAGATAATTTTACAGATTTTTGCGTTGGTATGGAATATTTAATTACAGACAAATATGCTTTACGCGCGGGCTATTATCCCCAGTATTTTACTTGCGGTTTAGGAATAGATTTTTACTCATTTACAATAGATTATGCTGCAGATTTTAGTAAAATAGATATAATTAACAGATTGAGGCTTACTTACAGGTGGAAGTTTGTAAAGTCTTATGAACTTATAAAAGAATCTGAAAATGCTTTAAATAAACAGATGATAGATTTAAAAAATGCAGAAAAAGTTTAAAACAGCGAGAGATTATATAAAAAAAGAGTATTTAAAAGCTACTGATATGCTTTCTAATATAAATATTATTAGGTTATGATTCTTCGCACCATTTATATAAAGAAATTGTTAATATGATGAAAAAAACGATAAATAATAATGATGGATTAGATTTTGCTAAGATAACTTATGCAAGAGCTTATGTCGCTTATTGTAATGCAAACTATAAAGAAGCTCTGAACGAGTGGCTAAAATATGTTAGTTTTAAAGGTGAAACGGAAGAAGTAAAGGAATATATACAAAAAATAAATACAGCTGTTAAGCTTGAAAAACTTGAGAAAAAAGAGAAAGAATTTGATGAACAAACCGAGAAAATATTAGCGGACGGAATTGAAAAATATAATTTTAGGAAATGGGTATTATGTATAAAAAGAATAGAAGAACTTGAAAATTTTGCAAGCGAAAATAAGTTTCCAAAAGCTGTAAAATATTATGCCAAAGCAAAAGAATATATTGGCGAAGCTGTATCTGAACTTTCAAAGTTGGTATCGTATAAGAAAAATGCAGATATTCAGTCTGAAGGACTTCAGGAAAAGCTTGAATATAATGAATTATTGCCGACAAAAATATACAAAACTTGTTTTATATGCGCAAGGGAAGCATTATGAAGCCGAGCGTGCGTGGGAACTTGCATTAAGACTTAATCCTAACCATCAAAAAGCAATAATTGCTCTGGAAAAAATCAAAAATTCTGCGTCAAATTGATGTATATCGCCCTGCAGTATAAAATTAGTTTGTTTTTTGTGTTTTTAAAGCCGGTATATATTCAAAATTTTTTGTAAATAATATTTACTATAGTAATTATAGACGTATAAAAATCAAGGGATTTATATGAATTTCCAGGAAATGATTATGGCATTATATAAGTTTTGGTCAAAAAAAGGATGCCTTATATTACAATCTTATGATTTAGAAAAAGGAGCTGGAACATTTAATCCTGCAACATTTTTGCGTTCTTTAGGACCTGCCCCATGGAATGCGGCTTATATTGAGCCTTCCAGAAGACCTTCCGATGGACGTTACGGCGCTAATCCTAACAGATTGCAGCGTTACTATCAGTTTCAAGTTATTATGAAACCTGCTCCTAAAAATATACAGCAAATTTATTTAGATAGTTTGAAATCTGTAGGTCTTGACCCTAAAAAACACGATATAAGATTTGTTGAAGATGATTGGGAATCTCCAACGCTTGGTGCATGGGGACTCGGCTGGGAAGTTTGGATTGACGGTATGGAGGCAACACAATTTACATATTTTCAACAAATAGGCGGTATTAGCTTAAATCCGATTTCGGTTGAAATTACATACGGTACTGAAAGGTTTGCAATGTATGTCCAAAAAAAGAATAATGTTTACGATTTAAAATGGAATGATAATATAACTTATGGAGATGTGCATCTTGAAGATGAAAATCAATGGTCATTTTATAATTTTGAAAAAGCTGATATAGATATGTTAAAGAGGCATTTTAACGATTGGGAAAAAGAAGCGAATAGACTCACAAAAGAAAAATTTTCGCTTCCGGCTTATGATGCCGTAATGAAATGCTCCCATTTATTTAATATTCTTGATGCAAGAAGAGCTATTTCGGTTTCTGAAAGAGTTGATTATGTTCTAAGAGTGCGTATGCTTGCTAAAACCGTAGCTGAAGAATATTTAAGAACTATAGGATCCGGCAAATGATTGGGGAAAATACAAAAAATGCTTTGCTTGAAATAGGTACTGAAGAATTGCCTTCTTTGTATATTGAGCCTGCATTGAGACAGATTGAAGATTTTGCTTCAAAAACTTTTAATGTTTTTGGTTTAAAATACAGTTTACTGAAAACTTATGCTACTCCCGCAAGACTTGTCCTTATAGTTGGCGGTCTTGCACGAAAAAGCGATGATATAACTGAAGAATTGTTAGGACCTCCGTTTAAAACTGCTGAAAATAAGCAAGAAAATCGCTTGAAAGCATTGGCAGGGTTTGCTGCAAAGCACGGCGCAGATCCTAAAGAACTTATTGTAAAAACAACTGAAAGAGGCGAATATTTTTCTTTTATAAAAAAAATTAAGGGTGAAAAAACTGAAAAACTTCTTGTTAATATATTCCCTGATATAATAAAGAACATATCATTCCCAAAAACTATGTTTTGGGAAGAAAGCGGCTTTAAATTTGCAAGACCTATAAGAAACATAATCGCACTTTACGGTGAAAAGGTGATTAAGTTTAAAGTTGCGGATGTAATTTCTTCAAACTTTACCATAGGACTTCATACGTATGACAAAAATAAAATAAAAATAGATTCCCCTGAAAATTATCTTTTAATAATGAAAAACAAGTCGGTTATTGTCGACCAGAAAGAAAGACGTAAGACAATAAAACAATCAATACAATCCGTTTCTGAAAATACCGGCAGTGCGGTTTTTGACGAGAATCTAATTGACGATATAAATTATCTTGTTGAATATCCGTCAGCTGTACTTTGTAATTTTGACAAAAAATATCTGGATTTACCTCAAGAAATACTTACTGTATGTATGAAAAAAAATCAAAAATATTTTGTATTGTATAATAAAGAAAATAAAATTTTAAATTATTTTATAAGTGTTAAAAATGGAGTTTCACAATACCAGCATATTGCAAAAGAAGGGTACGAAAAGGTTGTTGCCTCAAGACTTGCAGACGCTGAATTCTTTTATAATAATGATTTAAGGAAAGGGCTTTATTCAAATATAGAAAAATTGAAAGGAATTACTTTCCATAAAGAAGCCGGAACAATTTATGAAAAATTAGAGCGCGTTAAACAAATAGCAGCACTTTTTAACAAAAAGTTTGATATGAATATAGATAATGAAACGCTTAAAAAAGCGGTAATGCTGTCAAAAGCCGATTTGGTCAGTGAAGTCGTTTTTGAATATCCGGAACTACAAGGCGTAATGGGAAAAATTTATGCGCTTAAACTAAATGAAAGCGAAGATGTTGCCCTGTCAATAGAACAGCATTACTGGCCGTTGAGTGCCTCAGGACAGCTTCCTTCAAATAAAACAGCACTTTTAATCTCTTTGGCTGATAAAATAGACACTTTGGCGGCAGACTTTTCAATAGGACTTGAACCTTCAGGTTCAGCAGACCCCTATGGTTTAAGAAGAACAGGCATAGGTTTCATTAGAATGGTAAAAGAAAAGCTGCCTGATCAAGATTTAGAATATGTTATAGAAAAAGTTTTCAGCTTTTTGCCTGACAATGTGAAAAATAATTCTAAATCAAAAAATGCTTATGAAAGGCTTTTAAAATTTTTATGGCAGAGAATAGAAAATATTTTTGAATCCGAAGGTTATAATTCTGATGAAATAAAAGCTGTTGTAAACGCATCAAAAAAAAATAAGTTTAAATCTCTAGGTACTTTGCAGCCGAAACTTAATGCGCTGAGATATGCCAGAGAAAAAGGTGATTTTCTACCTATTGCGGCGGTATTTAAAAGAATAACTAATATTGTAAATCAGGCAAAAAAACAGAATATGGATATACCTCAAGCGGTAAATGAAGAATTGCTTATTGAGGAAACCGAAAAAAATCTTTATGCTGTTTCTAAAAAAATAAAAATAGAAGTTGAAAATTGCATATCAAAAAATCTACATGAAAAGATTTTTGACAAAGTATTAGAGATAAAACCGTTAATTGATGATTTTTTTGAAAAAATTATGGTGATGGCAGAAGACGAATCAATAAAGCAAAACAGAATCTCTATTTTAAAATATATAAAAAATATATTTGTCGGATTTATAGATTTTTCATCTCTGCAGTAATAAACTCTTACATTTTGCAAATCTTTTGATTTTTATAAATGTCAATCAATTTATAGCAGTTGTTGCATATGTTGGTTGAATAAATTAAGTACGAATTAAATCATTAATAATAAAGTCTGGCAGTTAATATATTAAAAAAATTTAAAAAAGCGGGAAAGCAATATATATTGCAAAATAGAACTTTTTTTGATAAAATGGTCAACGTTTAGATTTGCCAATGGTCCCTAAACTAAATTAAGGGTTTGGATATTGAAAATTGTGGAAGTCCTGAAGATGGAAATTAGCCATCTGAGATGAGAACTGTGTAATGAACGTAGTAAAAAACCAAAGGAGAGAAGTATATGGCAAACATAACAATGAAAGCTTTATTGGAAGCCGGAGTCCATTTTGGACACCAAACTAGAAGATGGAATCCGAAGATGGCTAATTTCATTTTTGGAACAAGAAATAAAATTCACATCATTGATCTTCAAAAAACCCTCAAAGAATTGAAAAAAAATTATAAAATTGTAAAAGATTTTGTAGCGGAAGGGAAAGATATAATATTTGTAGGAACAAAAAAACAAGCGCAGCGGCCTATAAAAGAAGAAGCATTGCGTTGTGGCGCATATTTTGTTTCTGAAAGATGGCTTGGCGGGACGCTTACAAATTTTGAAACGTTGAAGAAGTCAATTGCTAGATACGGAGAAATACAAAAAATGAAAGAAGATGGGGTTTTTAAACTTCTTTCAAAAAAAGAACAGTCTCAGATTGAAAAAGAGAGAACAAGACTAGAAAAATCTTTAGAAGGTCTTAAAAACATGTCAAGCATTCCTGGCATTATGTTTGTCGTAGATCCCCATGAAGAAGCGACTGCTATCTTGGAAGCAAGGAAACTTAATATTCCGATTGTCGCAGTTTGCGATACAAACTGTGATCCAGATTTGGTTGATTATCCTATTCCCGGCAATGATGACGCTATAAGAGCTGTAAAACTATTTTGTTCTATTGTTGCAGACGCTGTTTTAGAAGGCAAAGGTATTATAGAAAAACGAGAATCGGAAATAAAAGAAGCTGATGGCGGCGAAGGAGAAGTAAAATAATGTCAACAGAACTTATAACTAAATTAAGAGAAATGACAGGTGCGGGGATAATAGACTGCAGAAATGCATTAAAAGAATCTAATAACGATATAAATAAAGCCTGCCAGTGGCTTAGAGAAAAAGGAATGGCAACAGCCGTTAAAAAAGCAGGCAGATCAGTAAAGCAAGGTCTCGTATGTTCATATATACATTACAACGGAACTCTTGGCGTTTTGGTTGAAGTCAATTGTGAAACTGATTTTGTTGCAAAAACCGAAGATTTTAAAAATTTAGTTAAAGAAATTGCAATGCAGATTGCTGCAGTTGCTCCAACTTATGTTTCACGCGAGCAGATTTCCATAAGCGTTATTGAAGCTGAAAGAGAAATTTATAAAGCTCAGCTTAAAGAAGAAGGAAAGCCTGAAAAAGTGTGGGATAAAATTATTGCAGGCAAACTTGAAAAATTTTACAGTCAGATATGTTTATACGACCAAAATTATATAAGAGATACGGCATCCAAAGAAACAATAAAAGATTTAGTAACAAATGCTATTGCGAAAATAGGTGAAAATATAGTAATAAAAAGATTTGCAAGATTTAAAATAGGGGAAGAACAATAATGCCGATAAAGAGGGTACTTTTAAAACTTTCAGGAGAAACTTTTTCTGATAGCTCCTCTTCAATAAGTAAGAATAGTCTTGCAAGAATTGTAAATGAAATTAAATCTGCTGTTAGCAGCAAAGTGCAGCTTGCAATTGTGATTGGCGCAGGTAACATTTGGCGAGGCACAGACAAGTTTATAGAAAGAGTTACTGCGGATAAAATGGGGATGTTGGCAACAGTTATGAATTCTCTTGCTTTAAGCGACGCTTTGGAAAAAGCAGGTATAAAATCAAGTGTATTTTCAGCAAATGGTATAAGCGGTTTTGCTGAAAACTTTAATGGGGAAAAGGTTATCAGATGTATTGAGAAAGGCAACATAGTTATTTTTGCAGGTGGAACCGGGAATCCTTTTTTCACAACGGATACTGCTGCAGCTTTAAGAGCCGCAGAAATAAAAGCCGATATGCTTTTAAAAGCTACGCAAGTTGATGGCGTTTATGATGCGGATCCTAAAAAAAACAAATATGCAGTTAAGTTCGATTCTTTAACTTTTAAAGAAGCTTTAGATAGGCATTTAAAAATAATGGATATCCACGCTTTTTCATTGTGTATGCAGACAAATATACCAATTACCGTATTTGATTTTTACAAAGACGGTAATTTAAAGAAAGTTTTAAATGACGAGAAAATAGGTACACTAGTGGAGGCATGAAATGCAAGCGCGGGGTTTTTTTGCTGTAGCAGAAGAGACCATGAAAAAAACGATAGATAGATTAAGAAGCGAATTGACTTCTATAAGAACCGGCAGAGCAAACAATTCCATAATTGAAAATATAAAAGTTGAAAGCTATGGCTCAATTATGCCTATAAATCAGATTGCAGGGATAAGTATTCCCGATGCAAAAACAATAGAAATAAGACCTTGGGATATTTCTCAAATAGGAGCAATAGAAAAAGCAATACTTAAAGCGGATATAAGATTAACGCCTATAAATGACGGAAAACTTATACGTATTTTTGTACCTCCTCTTACGGAAGAGAGAAGAAAGGATATAGCCAAATCCATAAGCAGAATGGCGGAAGAGTTTAAGGTTGCTGTAAGAAATGAAAGAAGAGTTTTAGTTGAAAATATTAAAAAACTTGAAAAAAATAAAATTATAACTGAGGACGATAAAAAGAAGTTTGAGATAGAAGCCCAGAAAATTACAGATACATATATAAAAAAAATAGATGAAAGTATTGTCGTTAAAGAGCGGGAAGTTATGCAAATATAATATAAAGTTTGTTATTTTGATGTTAATTAAATTTGTGGTTTGTTGTATAAAAGCTAAAGAAAGGAGGAATATATAAATGGTTTATCAGATTGATAAAAGTGTATGCGTAGGATGCGGAGCATGCGCTGGAAATTGTCCTGTTTCGGCTATTGAGCAAAAAGAAGATAGATATGAGATTAATCCTGATATATGCGTAGGATGCGGAGCATGCGAGTCAACTTGTCCGGTAAGCGCAATTTCTCGGAAGTAAGAGAAAGTTTTTGATACCTGCACACGTAGCTATTATAATGGACGGTAACGGTAGATGGGCAAAGCAAAAATCTTTACCTAGAATTCTTGGTCATAAGCAAGGGGTTAAAACCGTAAAAAATATTGTCAAGGCTGCAAGTGGTCTTGGAATAAGGGTTTTGACTCTTTACGCTTTTTCAACTGAAAACTGGAAAAGACCGCAGAGTGAAATAGAAGCATTATTTTCTTTACTTAGCTTTTTTATAAGAAAAGAATCTAAAGAATTAAACGGTTTAGGCGTTTGTCTTAGAATACTTGGCGATTTGTCAAAATTCCCTGAAAATATAAAAACTGAAATTGAGAATGTTTGTAAAATTACATCTAAAAATACAGGGCTTCTGTTAAATATAGCTTTAAATTATGGAGCAAGGCAGGAACTTATACGCGCTTTTGGAGAAATGTTAAAACAGGGCGTTAAAAATCCTACGCAGGGAATTGTGTCGTCTTTTTTATATACTGCGGGTCAGCCCGATCCTGATTTGCTTATTCGCACCTCAGGAGAATTTAGAGTATCAAATTTTCTTCTTTGGCAAATTGCATATTCTGAAATTTATGTAACGGATAAATTGTGGCCTGACTTTACAAAACAGGATTTAGAAGACGCCATATTAGAATTTCAAAAGAGAGAAAGACGTTTTGGCGGACTATAATATAAATTAAAAATACTAAACCGGATATTGTCAGTTTAGTATGTAGTGTTTTTGTTTAGTTAAATATTTATTTATTGCCCATTGCTTGTATTTGCCTGACGGATTTGAGTATATTTTTGTATAAATCTGTTGTTAAATAAAGGTCGATTGGCGCAGGTAAAAACGGTTATTCCTTTATAGATTTATAAAAATCTCGTCAGCAGATTTTAAAAAAGTATACTACTGTAAATAAAATTAAATTTTTTGGAACTTAAATTATGTTGCTAATTAGAATATTAACGGCTGTTATAGGAATACCTTTTATATGCGTGTGCGTGTATTACGGGAATATTCTATTTTATACAATGATGTTTATCGTATCAATATTGTGTGTTCAAGAATATTTGTCAATATCAAAAAAATATAATCCGCACGTCTTTGTATCGCTCATAATGGCTGCGGTATTCTTTATATTGCTGTGTTTTTTCAAAGATTTTTCACTAGATAAAGTTGGCGTTTCTGCTGTTATTATGATGTTTGTTTTTTTTGGAGTAGAGCTTTTCAATGAAAATCCCGATTTATGCATAAGCAGAATAGCATCATCTTTCTTAGGGGCTTTTTTTATACCTCTTACATTAATTCATATGATTTATATACGCAATCTAAATAAAGGCATGGAATTTATATTTTTTATTTTTATAGTAGTTTGGATTTTAGATACTGCGGCTTATGCTTTTGGTAAAATGTTTGGCAGACATAAACTTGCAAAAAATGTCAGTCCTAAAAAAACAGTGGAAGGTGCGGCAGCGGGAATTATTTTTGGTGTTTTAACTGCGGTTGTCTGCAGAAATATATTTATGAACAGCATTTTAACTTTAAAAGATGCAGTAATACTTGGAATTGTAATTGCTGTAGCAGGGCAATTTTCCGATATTGCAGAGTCCCTTATTAAAAGAGACGGTAACGTTAAAGACTCTGGTAAGATAATACCGGGACACGGCGGAGTCTTTGATAGATTTGATTCTTACATATTTACGGCGCCTGCAGTTTATTATGCTTTAGAACTTTTAAGATGAAAAAAATAACAATTTTGGGATCGTCAGGATCAATAGGAATACAGACTTTGGATATAGTCTCTAAAATGAGAGATATTGTTTGCGTTAAAGGTCTTGCCGTAGGTTCAAATATAGAAATTTTGAAATCACAAATTAAAAAATTTAAACCGGAGGCAGTATCGTTAAGTAATTCTGTTGATGCTCAAAAGTTAAAAGAATGGTGTATTTCAAATAATTTTAAAACTGATGTTTATAGCGGTGATAATGGTCTTGAAAAGCTTGTGACTATGCCGAAAATTGATATGGTTATTGCTGCGCTTGTCGGCGCTGGCGGTTTAAAATCCACAATAGCTGCAATAAAAGCAAAAAAAGATATTGGTATTGCAAACAAAGAAGTTCTTGTTATGGCTGGAAATTATATAATGAATCTTGTTTCTGAAAATGGAGTTTCAATACTTCCTATTGACAGCGAACATTCAGCAATATTCCAATGCTGTACGGATGAGAAAAAGTCGCAGATAAAAAGAATAATACTTACAGCTTCAGGCGGACCGTTCTATAGATATAATAAAGATTTTTCTAAAATAACAGTGGAACAGGCTTTGGCTCATCCAACGTGGAAGATGGGTAAGAAAATAACAATTGACAGCGCTACTCTTATGAATAAAGGATTTGAGAGTATAGAAGCTTCTATTCTTTTTGGCGTGCCGATTGATAAAGTTGAAGTTATAATACATCCACAGTCTATAGTGCACTCTATGGTAGAATATATTGACGGGTCAGTTATAGCACAGCTTTCAAATCCTGATATGAGGCTTCCTATACAGTATACTTTAACTTATCCGGAAAGGCTGCGGTCAAATATTAAAGCGTTAAATCTTACTGAAATTGGTAAACTGGAATTTTATAAACCTGATTTCAACAAATTTCCATGTTTAAAGCTTGCCTATTTAGCGGCAAAAAAAGGATATACAATGCCTGCTGTAATGAATGCTTCAAATGAAATTGCAGTTGCGGCTTTTTTAAATAAAGAAATAAAGTTTACTGATATAGCTGAAATTATTAATATGACGATAAAATCGCATAGAATTTCAGAAAATATATCGTTAAAAACTATTTTAGAAGCTGATTCCTGGGCAAGACAATCCGCAAATAAAATAATAAATAATCAATATACAAATAAGTGAACTTTGTTCTTATATTGTTTACTTGAGCCCTGCTTTTTATGAGCAGAGAAATTAAGCGGCAAGAAGCGGGATAGCATTTAGAACTATTTGTAAAAGGGAAATTAATATGACAACACTTCTTCAAATACTTGATATTACGTCAGGGATTGGTTTTTTAGTTTTTATACATGAACTTGGACATTTTTTTGCTGCGAAAATGTGCAAGGTAAAAATATTAACTTTTGCTTTTGGTTTCGGGCCGGATTTTATCAAATATACTTATAAGGGGACAAAATACTGCCTAAAAGCAATTCCTTTTGGCGGTTTTGTTTCAATGGCAGGTGAAAATCCCCAAGAGGCTTGCGGTTTAGAAGGTGAATATTTATCCCTTAAATGGTATAAAAAAATATGGATAGCATTTGCAGGCCCTTTTTCAAATTACATTCTTGCCGTTTTTGTTTTTGCCTTTGTTTTTAATATATGGGGCGTATCGATGATATCTACGGATTCTTCTTTAGGAGCGGTTATTGAAAATTATCCTGCTGCACTCGCAGGTCTTAAGCCCGGAGATAAAATAAAATCAATAGACGGAATTGAAGTAAATACATGGAGTGATTTAAGCGCAAATTTAAAAGATAAAGCAAATAAACAGACCTTTTTTGTAATAAATAGAGGGAGTTATTCTTTTGAGTTAAGCATACTTGTTGCAAAAAATCTGGTAACGGAAACAGGTGCAATAGGCATAAGTCCTGCTATAATAAAAACAGAAGCAGGATTTTTTAAATCTCTATATCTTGGAATAAAAACCTCAATAGTCCAGACTGTTATGACTGTCGTGTATCTTGCGGATAAAATAATTTCATTTGAAAAGCCTGATATTGCAGGACCTATTGGCGTTATTCAGATTATGGCAAATGCTGCAAAAGACGGAATGCAGAATTATTTAAAATTGATTGCAATTATATCTGTTGCATTGGGTTTGTTTAATCTTCTACCGATTCCTATGGTTGACGGCGGAATGATAGTATTATTTTTTATTGAGGGGTTAATAAGAAAGCAGATAAAGGCAAAATTTGTTCAGATTTATAATACGATGGGATTGATTTTTATTATAGCCATTTTTCTTTTTGCAACATACAGCGATTTGATAAGATTGGGCATAGGTAAATTATTTAACGGATGATTATTTAAATTACTAAACAAAGAAGAATGTAATATTAATAAATACGTAACAAATTGCTGGAATGTGAAGACATAATAATATAGTTCATTATAAAATGCAAAATTATAAATGATATTTCTATGAATTATTATCTGCAGATTTATGATAATAATCTTTAATAAAAATCAATAGTAATAAAGGACAATAAGCGGTGCATATAAATAAAGACTTTATATTCTTGGAAGCGGAGAACAAGTAATTTCAACGATACGCAAATATCAGGCAAAATAAACAGTCTTTGGCAAAAAACTGCGTTGTCTGCACCGCAAAATGAAATAAAACGGTGTTTATTATGAATATGAAAATGATTTTAAAGGCGATTATACTTTAAGCATTGCTTTAGAAATGGGAAAAGGGAAGGTTATTGAATTAATGACGAATATCAATTTTAGTGTAAATACTAGCGTAGAAAATGCAATTGCTGCTGCTTGGCGGAAAATATGGACATTACCACTGAGCAGAGCATATACGTTTGATTTTGAAAAATACAATCTATACGGGACAGTTCAGATATACATTTCCGTAAAAAAATATTTGTAAAATAATCGTATGCTAATTATACTTGCATCTGCTATAATTTAAACAGTAGATAATTACTTATAAAAATGAAATTTTACAAAAGATCCCAAACAAGAAAAATTAATATCGGCAGCGTTACAATAGGAGAAGGAACTCCTATTAAAATACAGTCTATGACAAGCGCGAACTCAAGAGACTGGAAATCTACTGTAAAGCAAATTAAACAACTTGAAGAAGCGGGCTGCGAGCTTATACGCGTTTCTTTTCCAGATATGGAATCAGCAATGAATGCCGGTAAAATAAAAAAGCATATAAAAATTCCTTTAATAGCAGATATTCATTTCGATTACAGAATAGCGCTTGAAACAATAAAACAAGGCGTTGATAAATTAAGAATTAATCCCGGTAATATAGGTTCGCAAGATAAACTCAAGATTTTGATAAAGGAAGCTAAAAAAGCGCATATTCCTATAAGGATTGGAGTTAATGCAGGCTCATTAAAAGGAGTTTATAATTTTTCTGATAATTTTATACGGGCTAAAGCTCTTGTAAATTCAGCGATGGAACATATAAAAATTTTAGAGAAGCATAATTTTCAAGACATAGTTGTTTCTTTAAAAGCTTCGAGTATTGACGTAACAGTGCAAGCATATAAGATGTTTGCTTCAAAAAGAAATTATCCTCTGCATTTGGGAATAACTGAAGCAGGTTCAGTTTTTGGCGGGACTATAAAATCCTCAGCGGGACTTGGTATAATGTTATATGAGGGAATTGGAGACACAGTAAGAGTTTCCCTTACTGCAGATCCTGTTGAAGAGGTTAAAGCGGCTTATTATATTCTACAATCTATGGAGCTGCGCAATTCAGGTATAGAAATTGTTTCATGTCCGATGTGTTCCAGATGCGAATTTGATTTAATAAAAATAGTTTCAGAAGTTGAAAGGAAAGCTTCTACTATGAAAAATTTAAGAAAATTATCTAAACCAGTAAAAATAGCTTTAATGGGCTGTATTGTAAACGGACTGGGAGAGGCAAAAGATGCGGATTTTGGCATAGCAGGCGGGAAAAATACAGGTATATTATTTAAAAAGGGTAAAATTATAGGTAGGGTTAGTCCTGATAAATGGGCAGATAAAATTATTTCTATGATAAAAAATTATATGACTTAATTTATAGGAGTAAATAATGACAGAGATATATTTAACTAGGGAAGGCAGAGAAAAACTTATTAGAGAATTAGAAAGACTTCAAAAGAGAAAACCGCTAATTCAAGATGAAATTGCTAGAGCGAGAGAACTTGGAGATTTAAAAGAAAATGCGGAATACCATGCTGCAAAAGAAACTCTTGCTAATCTTATGCGTAGGATTATGGAACTTGAATCAAAAATAGCGTGTGCAAGAATTATTGAAGAACAAAATATTTATCCTGATAAAATATTTATAGGCGTTGCTGTAACGATACAAGATGAAAACGGAGATGATTATAAATATACTATTGTAGATTCGGAAGAAGCAGATCCTGGTGTAAATAAAATATCAGTGCAGTCTCCGCTTGTACAAGGGTTGTTAGGACATAAAGAAGGCGATACTTGCGAAGTAGAACTTCCTTCCGGAAAAGCAAAGTTTAAAATATTAAAAATTTCTAGATAGCTTTAACAATAAAAATATGAATATGGAGAAGAAAGTTAATATAAAGTATAACAATATAATTATCGCCATTGATTCTAAATTTAAGAGGTTCCAGTGTTTTTTTCTAAACTATTAATTCCAACATTAAAAGAAGCTCCGTCGGATACTGATATAGTTTCCGCGAAACTGATGATAAGATCTGGAATGATACGTAAACTTTCTTCAGGTCTTTATGAATTTTTGCCCTTAGGGTTCAAAGCTTTAAAAAAAGTTGAAAATATAATAAGACGCGAAATGAATGCTGTAGGCGGGCAGGAAGTAATACTTCCGCTTATGTTTCCTAAGGATTTATGGATGGAAACCGGGAGGTGGAACATTTATGGCAAAGAACTTTTCAGACTAAAGGACAGAAAAAAAGCTGAATTTTGTCTTGCTCCGACAGCTGAAGAAGGGATAACGGATTTAATAAGAAAAAATATTAAATCATATAGGCAACTTCCGGTTATGCTGTATCAATTCGGAATAAAATTCAGAGATGAAATTCGTCCTCGTTTTGGCGTGATGAGAGCAAGGGAGTTTTTAATGAAAGATGCTTACTCATTCCATACTGACGAAGCAGACTTAGAAAAATATTATAAAATTATGTTTAATGCATATACAAATGTGTGCGTAAAATGCGGCTTTAAATTCCGCGCTGTTGAGGCTGCGTCTGGTGCAATAGGTGGATCATTTTCTCATGAATTTATGATTTTAGCAGATACCGGAGAAGAAATAGTATGGTGCGGCTGCGGTTATGGCGCAAATATTGAAAAAGCCGAATGCTTAAATATTGAACAGACCAAGGATGGATTTCTTGGCTTGGAGGAAGTTGTTACTCCAAATATCAGATCAGTTGCGGATGTCGCAAAATTTTTAAATTCGTCTTTAAAAAAATTTATAAAAACAATGATTTATATTGCAGACGGGAACCCTATTGCTGTTTTAGCAAGGGGAGATCACGAAATAAATGAAACCAAACTTAAAGCTTTGCTTAAAGCGAATGAAGTGTTGCTTGCAGATGAGCAGACTATTATTTCTGCAACAAATGCACCTGTTGGTTTTTTGGGTCCGGTAGGACTTAAAAATATAAAAATTATAGCCGATTTATCTGTTGTTGAAATACCAAACGCCCTGACAGGTGCAAATAAAAAAGATTATCATATAAGAAATGTAAATTATAAAAGGGATTATAATGCCGATATAGTCGCTGATATAAGAAAAATTATGTGCGGGGATATTTGTTCAAGGTGTAAGAAAGAAAAATTAATGTTTTCAAGGGGAATTGAAATCGGACACACGTTTAAATTAGGCACTAAATATTCAAAATCAATGAATGCTCTTTATCGCGATGCGAATGGAAAAGAAAACTTTATTACTATGGGGTGTTACGGCATAGGAGTTACAAGAATACTTGCCGCGACAATAGAGCAATCTCATGATAATAATGGTATAATATGGCCTGACAATATTGCTCCTTTTGAAGTTATAATCATTCCTGTAAATTATGAAGATGAAAAGACTAAAAAAATAACGGAAAAAATGTATAAAGAATTATCTTTAAGTGGATTAGATGTTTTAATTGACGACAGAAATGAAAGAGCCGGCGTCAAATTTAAAGATGCTGATTTAATAGGTATTCCTTACAGGGTAACAATTGGCAAAAAAAATCTTGCCGACGGCAAGATAGAATTAAAAGCAAGAAAAGACGGTAAAGATAAAGTAAGGCTTTTAAGTCCCGAAGATGCTGTAACTGAAATACTAAGAATATTTTTCAAATAAAAATATTCTTAATTAGGCGGCTGCAAATGAAAGATTTTTTTAAACTTAAAGAAAACAATACAAATCTCGCCACTGAAATCCTTGCGGGGCTTACTATATTTTTTACATGGCTTATGTTATATTTATAAATCCTGCGATTCTTTCCTTGAATTCCGGAATGCCTTGGTATGGTATAATTTGTTGCAACAATTTTAGCTGCGGCCTTTGAAACGTTATTGATGGCTTTGTATGCAAATGTTCCTTTTGCGCTCGCTCCTGGAATGGGAGCAAACGCTTCTTTACTTTTACGCTTTGCAAGCAGATGGGATTTTCATGACACGAAGAGCTTGCAATAGTATTTATATGCGGATTGCTTATTATATTAATAACCGTAACGAGACTTAGAAAACAATAGTTCAGGCAATACCTGATTTTCTTAAGGATTCAGTAAGCGGTAGTATTGGAATGTTTATATATAGGTTTAAGAATGCGCCTTTGATTTTCTTTCTGATGCCGGCAGATACAATATTTTGAAAATGGCAATATTATTCAGACGGTTCCATTATATCAGCTTTGGTAGTTTTCGAAAATTTTCATTCATTGCTTGGTCTTATAGGACTTACATTAATGGTGGTACTTGTTGTAAGACGAGTTAAAGGGGGCAATTTTATTGGTATTATAGGGACTATTATTATGGGATTAGTAGATGTTTCAAAAATTAAATTTTTTGATTTAGGACCGGTAGCTTCAATAAAAGATGTTGCGTTTGTCGCATTTAAAAGTTTTGGTATGGGTTCTCTTTTTTCAGATTTCAATAAGATAACTCTTACTATAACCGCTACGCTTGCATTACTTCTTTCTGTAACTTTTGATGGTATGGTACATTTATTAGGCACTGAAAGAGTAAGCGGTTTGTTTGGTACAAGCAGTGTTACTACGTATGTTGGAAGCGCATCAGAAATATCTGTTGGTGGGAGAACAGGATTGACCGGTTTTGTTGTTTCTGTAATGTTTTTGCTTTGCCTGCCGTTTGCAAATCTGTTTAGCATAGTTTTCCTCTGGAAAGCAACAGCTCCTGCGTTAATTATTGTAGGCGTGTTTATGATGACATCAATTATGAATATCGATTGGTTAAGTTATGAACAGGCATTTCCTGCATTTTGACAATAACCGTTATGTCTTTTGCTTTTAATATAAGTTACGGTCTTGCCGCAGGATATATATTTTACTGTGTTATAAAACTGGTATGTGATAAAATAAAAGAAGTTCATCCCCATTTTAGCGCGTGCATCTTTACTATTTTTAATTAATTTTATAATAACTGTGTTCTGAGGTTAAATGAATTTAAATAGATATGATGTTGTTGTTATAGGTTCAGGACCCGGCGGTTTCACTGCTGCTGTAAGAGCGGCGCAAATTGGAGCAAAAGTTGCAATAGTAGAAAAATCTTTTGTCGGAGGCACCTGTTTAAACTGTGGATGTATCTCGACAAAATTTTTATGGCAGTCGTTAAAAACAAAGCAGAAAATTCAGAAATCTTATGAATATGGTTTTAAAGCGACTTTAGAACCTGTTGTTTTTGAAGATATAGTTAGCAGAAAAAATAAAAATATCGTCAATATCAGAAAAGGTATGGAGATTATATTGTCTTCTTACAATATAAGCGTTTTAAATGGCAGCGCTTCGTTTAAAGACAAAAATACGCTGATAGTTTTAAATAACGAAAAAAACGAAGAGTCTGAGATATATGGGGATAAAATTATTATTGCTTCAGGAACAAAACCTTCAATAGTAAAGGATTTTATTTTTGACGGCAATAAAATAATTAGTTCAACAGATGCCTTGAATCTTAGAGAAATACCCAAGAATATGCTTATAATCGGCGGGGGCGTAATAGGTATCGAAATGGCAACTATATTTGCAGGATTTAGCTGTCAGATAACTTTAGCTGAATGTGCGGATTCTTTGCTTCCAAATGAAAATAGCGAGATATCAGAAGAGATAAGGAAAAATTTGTCAAGGCAAGGCGTTGAAGTAATTACAGCGTGCACAAATGCGCTTGACAATATAAGTAAATATGAAAAAGTATTAATAGTTACAGGAAGAACGCCAAATAGTACTTTAGGTTTGAACAATCTTGAAATCAATACGATCGGAAAAGGATTTATAGAGACAAATGAATTTTGTCAGACAAATATAGACAATGTATATGCTGTCGGTGATATTGCAGGCAAAAATTTGCTTGCTTGTTCTGCTCAAAATGAGGGCGCTGCAGCAGCGGAAAATGCAGTTAAAGGAAATATTGTTGCAGTTAGTAATCTTGTTGTCCCGCAGGTTGTTTTTGCAATCCCACAAAGTTCTTCAGTAAAAGTGTCAGATTTTTCAAAATACAAAAATATAATTTTTGGCAAGTTTCCGTTTACTGCAAACGGAAGAGCGTTTATTGAAAATGAGCGCGCAGGTTTTGTAAAATGCGCCGTAGACAAGCTTACTGAAAAACCTTTAGCTTTTTGGATTATTGGAGCCCATTCAGACGAAATTGTAAATACTGCTTCACAGATTCTTAAAAGCGGTATAAAACACATATCTAGAGAAACTATGTTTCACCCGTCGCTTAGCGAAAGCTTGTTAAATGCTTATGAAGACGCTTTTGGCAAATGTACTGAAATTGCAGCAAAAAAATAATTTCAATAGCTTTATCTAATTTTGGATAACAGCGTAAGGACGCAAAATGAAAAGAACTCATTTGTATTATGTGCATAAAAAATATGATGCGAAATTTACGGAATTCGGTGGTTGGGAAATGCCTGTGCAATATACATCTATTATTGATGAACATAATGCTGTAAGAACGCATGCCGGCATATTCGATACGTCTCATATGGGTACTTTCATAGTTGCCGGAAATGATGTTGAAAAATTTTTAAATTATGTTACTCTCGGGAATATGTCGGGACTGCCTGATAAAAAAGCGAGATATTCTATGATTTTAAATGAGAACGGCGGAGTAAAGGATGATATTATAGTTTATAAATTTGGTTCAGAATGTATGATTGTTGTAAACGCCGGAAATTTAAGTAAAGATTTTGATTGGTTAGATAAAAATAAAACTGAGAAAATAAAAATAGAAAATATAAGCGGTGAAATTTGTCTTGTTGCAGTGCAGGGACCGGAATCTGTTAGAATATTACAAAGTATTTCTAAAACCGATATTAGTTGTATGAAATATTTTACTGTATCTGGATTACAGCTTAAAGATATATACGCAGATTTTTGCAGAATTGCAAGAACAGGATATACCGGTGAAGACGGATTCGAGATTTTTATTTCAAAAGAGCAAGTATCTGAACTCTGGGAGAAGCTCATAAGCCTTTCAGTAAAGCCCTGCGGACTTGGGTGCCGGGATACGTTAAGGCTTGAAGCATGTATGCCTTTACATGGACATGAAATTGACGAAAATATTAATCCTATTGATGCCGGATTTCAAAAAACGGTAAATTGGGATAAAGATTTTATAGGTAAAAATAAGTTGTTGCATTTTAAAAATAATCCTTTAAGAAAATCAATAGCTTTTGAATGTTTGTCCGGTATTGCAAGAAATACTAATGCAGTTTTTTTAGGCGACAAAAAAATCGGATATGTAACAAGTGGTTCTTTCTCGCCGACTTTAAAAAAAGCGATAGGAATGGCGCTTATTGATTCAAATACTGCAGCAGATGAATTAGAAGTTGAAATTCATAATAACAGAAGAAAAATTAAAGTAGTTGACAAACCGTTTTATAAAATACAAAAATAAATTTATTGATAATAAAAGATTTTTCCTATGCTGTAAATTAAAGGGAAGCTAAAGGAGAAGTTCTTTATGTATGTGCAAAAAACTACGCAAGAATTGTATTATTATCAAAACGGAGAATATTGTTGTAACCTAGCATCCTACCACTTCTATATGAGAATAAAACAATTAAAATGGTAATTTATATACCTGACACCACAGGCCCAGGTATATAAATGATTTCATAATAAAAGGAAAAATGAAAAGAGTATGACACAGAAGAAAAGTGTCGTGATTATTTTGTGAAGCAACGTTGGAA
>JAITOB010000009.1 GCA_031290155.1 Endomicrobium sp.
AAAATGGGGAAAGAAAAGTTTGACAGAAGCAAACCACATGTTAATGTAGGGACGATAGGACATGTTGATCACGGGAAGACTACGCTTACAGCGGCAATAACGAAAGTGCTGGGAGATAAAGGCTTAGCGCAGTATATATCATACGATCAGGTAGCAAAAGCATCAGAATCGCAGGGCAGAAGAGATGATTCAAAGATAGTAACGATAGCGGTAAGCCATGTAGAATATTCAACGGTAAAAAGGCATTATGCGCATATAGATTGTCCCGGGCATGCGGACTATGTAAAGAATATGATAACCGGAGCAGCGCAGATGGACGGAGCGATTTTAGTGGTGAGCGCTTTAGACGGACCGATGCCACAGACAAGAGAGCATATACTGCTGGCAAGACAGGTAAACGTGCCGTCGATAGTAGTATTTTTAAATAAATGCGATGTAGTAGAAGATAAAGAGTTATTAGATTTAGTGGAGATGGAAGTGAGAGATCTGTTGACGAAATATAATTTTCCCGGCGACAAGACGCCTATAATAAGAGGGAGCGCGCTTCAGGCTTTGGAAGGGAAGCAGGAAGGAGTAGACTCAATAATGAAGCTAATGGATGCGGTAGACGAAACTATTCCGCTGCCAACAAGAGACATAGACAAGCCGTTTTTGATGAGCGTAGAGGATGTATTTTCAATAACAGGAAGAGGGACGGTTGCGACAGGGAGGGTAGAGAAAGGGAAAATAAAAGTAGGCGAGAATGTAGAAATAATAGGGATACAGGATACAAGGAAGTCCGTGGTAACAGGGATAGAAATGTTTAATAAACTGCTTGACGAAGCGCAGGCGGGAGACAATATAGGTATGCTGTTAAGAGGGGTAGAAAAGAATCAGGTAGAGAGAGGGCAGGTAATAGCAGTGCCGGGAGCGATAAATCCGCACAAGAAGTTCAAAGGACAAGTGTACGTATTAACGAAAGAGGAAGGAGGAAGGCATACTCCATTTTTCAACGGATACAGGCCGCAGTTTTATTTTAGAACGACAGACGTTACCGGTATAGCGCATCTGCCTGAGGGAGTGGAAATGGTAATGCCCGGGGATAATATTACGATGGACATAGAATTAATAATGCCTGTCGCTATGGAAAAGCAGCTGAGGTTTGCAATCAGAGAAGGCGGAAGAACAGTAGGTTCGGGCGTTGTTACCGAAATAATTGAATAGTAATTAAATGATTAGTATTTTTAGTTTATGATTTCTAATTGTTGTTGATGGCGAATTTCTAGACTCGTACAGTGTTTAAATTAAAAAATATTTCATTTTTAGTGAAAGAAATAAAAATAAAACGGGATTAAAATTTATGGTAAATGAAGAAGTGGTATCGACTCAGCGGTTAAGAATTAAATTGCGAGCATATGATCACAAAATGTTAGATGATTCGTTGGCGAAGATTGTGGAAACAGCAAGACGTACCGGTGCAGTTGTAACTGGTCCTGTGCTTTTGCCTACCAGCATAAGGAAATATACAGTTAACAAATCTGTTCATACTGATAAAAAATCACGAGAACAATTTGAAATGAGGATTCACAAAAGATTGGTAGATATTCGTGAACCTTCATCAAAGACTGTGGAAGAACTTATGAAACTTGATTTGCCGGCAGGTGTTGATATTGAAATTAAGATGTGATCTTTAAAAATATTGAATTGTAGAGAGAAAATATGCTAAAATCAATTATCGGAGAAAAAATAGGTATGACGCAGGTTTTTGACGACAGAGGCAATCTTGTTCCTGTAACGGTAGTAGAAGCCGGGCCTTGTGTAGTCGCAGGAATGCGTACAATTGAAAAGGACGGTTATTCTGCCGTTCAACTTGCTTTTGGGAAAATAAAAGACAAAAATCTTAACAAACCTCAAGCGGGACTTTTTGATAAACATAATCTTCCGCCGAAAAAAAATATAAAAGAATTTAAAGTAGCTGACATATCCGAGTTTTCAGTGGGGCAGGAAATAAAAGTGGATGTATTTAAAGCGGGCGATTATGTTGATGTTTCTGCCGTTACAAAAGGCAAAGGTTTTGCTGGAGTTATAAAAAGACATAATTTTGGTATGCAGCCTACTACTCACGGCCAATCCGACAGAACCCGCGCTAGAGGCTCAAGCGGCGGACAAGGACCTCAAAAAGTTTTAAAAGGTATGAAAATGTCTGGACATTTGGGTAATGAATATGTTACAATACAAAGATTACGCGTTATAAACGTTGATGTTGAAAAAAATATTTTGCTTATTAAAGGTTCTGTCCCTGCAGTTAAAACGGGAACATTATTTATAAAAAATACGCTTAAAAAAGTTCCCGTAGTTCGGGAAATAAAAGTCAAGGCTAAGAAAAAATAAAAAGCGAATATTAAAAATTGAACTTTGAAATGTTCTTAAATTAATTTAAAACTTGTTTTGCAGTGTTGGAGTTAAAAGAATAGAAGAGAGAAAATGGAAACAATAGTTTATGATGCGAATGGGCAGGAAAAAGGGAAGATAAATATCCCTGTTTTTTTTGGTGGAGAAGTATCCAGTATACTTTTACATGAAATTACAACTGCATACTTAAACAATCAAAGAGCCGGCACGCACAAAACAAAAACAAGAGGCGAAGTATCTTTTTCGGGAGCAAAACCCTGGAAACAGAAAGGCACTGGTAATGCCCGCGCGGGACAGAGAAATTCTCCGTTGTGGAGAAAAGGCGGCATTATTTTTGGACCGCAGCCTAGAGATTATTACACAAAAATATCTAAACAGAAAAAAAGAATTTCTTTAAGTATGGCGTTTTCCGCACAATTTCAAAACGGTAATATAATTATTGTCGATTCAGTAAAAATAGACGAAGCTAAAACAAAAAAAGTTTCAGAGTTAATAAAAAATCTTAAAGTGGAAGATAAGAAAGTTGTTTTCTTAATTCCTAACGATACAAATTTTAAAATTGCAGCAAGAAATATAAAAAATATTGTTGTTGAAAACATTAAAAATATTAATACATATCGAGTTCTTTGGGCGGATAAATTGATTATTACGCCTGAAGTTATTGATTTAATGAAAGAAAGACAAATCAAAAGTTAAGATAGATTGTCTTCTATTATTTGGGAAATAAAATGAATATCAGAAATGTTATTAAGAGGCCTATTGTAACGGAAAAAGCGGCAATTTTGAAAGAGAAAAACAATAAATATACCTTTGTAGTAGATAAAGATGCAAATAAATTTCAAATAAAACAGGCTGTTGAAACTTTATTTAAAGTAAAAGTTGAAAGTGTTCATACTTCAAATTATTTAGGAAAAAGCAAAAAAATGGGTATACATTCCGGCTACAGAAGCGATTGGAAGAAAGCGATAATCAAACTTGCCGCAGGACAAGAAATTCAAATGGTCGATGAAGCCTGACTTTAGGCTTAATAAAATAGTAAATATAAATATCTTTTTTGATTATGAGAAAAGTAATTTTACTGTAAGAAGTAACTATGGGTATAAAAATTAGTAAGTTTACATTGCCCGATAATAGGAAAAAGTAATGCCGATTAAAACATTTAAGCCTTATACGCAATCAAGAAGACAAATGTCAGTCTCTATTTTTTCAGATATTACGAAAAAATCCCCTGAAAAATCTCTTATAAAAATAGTAAAGAAAAACGGGGGGCGTAATAATACTGGACAAGTAATGGTTCGTTTTAGAGGCGGAGGTCATAAAAGATTTTACAGGATTATTGATTTCAAGAGGGATAAATTTAACATACCTGCAGAAGTGATATCAATAGAATACGATCCTAACCGTTCAAGCAGAATTGCGCTTCTGCAGTATAAAGATGGCGAAAGAAGATATATAATTCAACCTGTAGGTGTAAAGGTTGGAGATTTCCTTATGTCCGGTCCGGATGCCGAGATAAAACCAGGAAATGCTCTTCCTCTTGTAAGTATACCTGTGGGTACTTTCATACATAACTTAGAGTTTATGAAAGGTAAAGGCGGGCAGCTTGTTCGCTCAGCCGGGGCAGTAGCGCAGCTTCTTGCCAAAGAAGATGATTATGCTCATATTAAAATGCCTTCAGGAGAAATAAGACTTATACAGGTAAAATGTTATGCAACAATTGGACAAGTTGGAAATTTAGATCATGAAAATATTGTAATAGGTTCTGCAGGAAGAAACCGCCATATTGGAAGAAAGCCTCATGTACGCGGAACCGCAATGAATTCTGTTGATCATCCGCATGGAGGAGGCAGAGGCAGATCTAAAGGGAATAATCAGCCAAGAAGTCCTTGGAATCAGCCTGCTAAAGGGTTCAAGACAAGGCCTAAAAAAATATGGGATTGGGTAATAGTGAGCCATCGTAATAAAGATAGGACGCATTCGCATTATTAGATTGATTTAAGGGGAAAATAGATGAGTCGTTCAACAAAAAAAAAGCCTTATATAGATGGGAAACTTTTGAAAAAATTGCAAAAGCTTAATGAAACTGGTGATAAAAAAGTTATTAAAACTTGGGCTAGAGCAAGCGTAGTAACCCCGGAATTTGTCGGACATACAATAGCAATACATAATGGTAAAAAGTTTCTCCCGATATTTATATCGGAGCAGATGGTAGGTCACAAGTTAGGAGAGTTTGCTCCTACTAGGACTTTTAAAGGTCATGGCGGTATGACAAGGCAAGAGACATCTCTTACATAAGAAAAAAGTCTTATTAGGTTATTTTTATAAGCTTTAATTTAATCAATAACTGGCGGTGGAAAAAAAGGATATTAAGATGGAAGCAAAAGCAACAGCAAAATTTGTTAGATATACTCCAAGAAAAGTGAATCAGATTCTTGCGCTTATCAGAAACAAGCAGGTTGAGAAAGCTCTTGAAGTTCTTTCTTTTCTTCCAAAATCTGCTGCAACGCTTGTTGAAAAAGTTTTAAAAAGCTCCGCTGCAAATGCAGGAAAAATTAAAAATTATTCAACACTTAAAGTTAAGGAAGCATGGGTGGGAAACGGACCTATATTAAAGAGAATGAGACCGGGACCTATGGGAAGAAGTATGCCCATAAAAAAAAGAACGGCCCATCTTGCTATAATTGTTACAGATATCGGGATATCGAAAGAAAAGAGAAATAAGAAAGCACTTAAAAATGAAATAAAAACAGAAACAAAAAATAATATAAAAAAATTTTTAGGAAAGGTAAAAAATGGGTCATAAAGTACATCCCAAAAGTGTAAGATTAGGGTATATCAAAGACTGGGAATCTAAATGGTTTAATTTAAAAGAAATGCCTGATTTTATAGAAGAGGACTATCGTATAAGAGTTTATTTGAAAAATAAACTTAAATTAGCTTCTGTTTCAAAAATTGGTATTGAAAGACCTGGTAAATATTTGCGTGTAAATGTTTATACGTCTCGTCCGGGAATTGTAATAGGAAAAGGCGGACAAAGCATTGAAAATTTAAGAAAAGAACTTGAAACAATAACGTCAAAAAAAACTTTTGTAAACGTTACGGAAATTAAAAAACCTGAACTTGACGCTCAGCTTGCTGCTGAAAGTATTGCATTCCAGCTGGAAAAACAAATTGCCTTTAGAAGAGTAATGAAGAAAGCAATAGAAAAAGCAATGATATCAGGAGCGCAGGGAATAAAAGTTATGGTTTCAGGCAGACTTGGCGGAGCTGAGATTGCAAGAACTGAATGGCTTAAAGAAGGAAGAGTTCCTTTGCAGACTTTCAGAGCAGATATAGATTACGGTTTTACGGAAGCGTGTACGACTATGGGCCAGATAGGAGTAAAAGTCTGGATATTTAAAAAAGAACTTTTTAAAAAAACAGCAAAAGAGTTGCTCAAAGAAACAAAGCTTATAGATGCTTCAGCTATAGCGGCAGAACAAAAATAAAAACAAGAAGAATCTAAACAACTAAAATATAGATAGAGGATATTTAAATACTATGTTAATGCCCAAAAGAGTTAAATATAGAAAAACGCACAGAGGAAGAATGAAAGGTAAAGCTAAAGGAGGAACATATTTAGCTTTTGGCAAATATGGTCTGCAGGCTCTTGAACCCGTATGGATAAACAGTAATCAAATAGAAGCTGCTCGTGTAACTCTGACAAGATTTACAAAAAAAGGCGGAAAAGTTTGGATTAGGATATTTCCTGATAAACCGGTTACAAAGAAGCCCGCTGAAACGAGAATGGGCAAAGGTAAAGGCGATCTGCAGTTTTGGGTTGCTGTAGTAAAACCCGGAAGAGTAATGTTTGAAATGGAGGGTATTCCGGAAATTGAAGCAAAGAAAGCCCTGACTCTTGCTTCAAATAAGCTCCCCATACATACAAAAATTTTAGTAAGAGCTGATAATTGAGGGTAAGATGAAAAGTAAAAATTGGAATGAAATAAAAAATATGTCTGATGTTGAGCTCAGTGTAAAGCTTATTGATTTACAAGACAGGATTTTTAAATTAAAATTTCGTCATTCAACATCTCCTGTAAAAAATCCTCTTGAAATAAGGTATATAAGAAGAAACATAGCAAGAATTAAAACGCTTATTACTCAAAAAAAGAGGCTGAAGAAATATAAAATAATAGGAAGGAACAATGTCAGAACGTGGAAAGCGTAAATGCCGTATAGGCGTAGTTATAAGTGATAAGAGCGAAAAAACAAGATATGTTTCTGTTGAGAGGACTTATCGTCATTCTTTGTATGACCGGGTGCTTCGCAGTAAAGATAAATTTGCTGTCCATGACGAAAAAAATATTTCTCATCTAGGGGATAAAGTTAAAATAATGGAATCAAGACCATTATCAAAAACAAAGAAGTGGGTGTTGGTTGAAATTGTAAACAAAATATCAGAAGTTTAAAAATAAGTTTATCTAAGGATATCGGAATGATTCAAGAAAGGACTATTTTGAATGTCGCAGATAATTCAGGAGCAAAAAAAATTCGTTGCTTTAGAGTTACAAAAGGTTTAAAACGCCGTTATGCCAGCATAGGGGATGTAATCCATGCGTCGGTTCAGGACGTATTGCCGCATGCAAGTATTAAAAAAGGTGACGTTGTTAAAGCTGTAGTGGTGCGCACCGTGAAAGAAATCAGACGTAAAGATGGAACATATATTAAGTTTGACGACAATGCAGCTGTCATTATAAATGACGAAGGAGAACCAAAAGGAACTCGTATTTTCGGGCCAGTTGCAAGAGAATTGAGAGAGAATAATTACCTTAAAATAATATCTTTAGCGCCGGAAGTAATATAATAAATTAAGAATTTTTAGTTAATAGTATGGTTTTTGTATATCTTATAAATTATAAAACGGTGCGTTAGTCTGAGTAAAATGCGGTTTAAGGTAAAAAATAAAACGGGATATATTATAAAATGTTGAAAATTAAAAAAAAAGACAAAGTATTAGTTTTATCTGGGAAAGACAAAGGAAAGAAAGGTGAAGTTCTCGACATTTTTCCTGATAAAGGCAAAGTTGTTGTTGCAAAAATAAATTTAGTAAAAAAACATACTAAGCCTACACAAAAAGATCCTGGGGGGATTCGTGAGAAAGAATCGCCTATTGCCGTGAGCAAAGTTATGCTTGTATGTCCTAAATGTAGCCAGGCTTCAAGACCTAAATTTGACAAACTTTCAGATGGTAAAAAAATAAGAATATGCCGTAGATGCGGAGAAATGATAATTTAACAAAAAAATAAAGAAAAAATAGGTTATATAAAAAGCAGCAAAATTTATGTGGTGGTAATTTGAAAAGCAAAGATGATATTTTTTATTAATTGGAAGAGAAGCGAGCGGGATTTCGTCATTGTTAAGAGGGATGATTAAGTTCGGAATATTCGTATTGTTTAGTGCAGCTTCGCCGGATTTTATTTGATGTATTTTAAATTATTTTTTTTGTTGTAAACGATGTTTCTTCAAATGTAAAGTAGTTTTGGCAAGCATCAAATAATTGTAGAGTTGAATAGAACAATAAATGTTAATTAACATTGAAGCAATAAAGGAAAGAATAATGAATCAACCTCGTTTAAAAGAATTTTACAAAAAAAATGTGGCAGTTGAACTAAAAAAACAGTTCAACTTTAAAAATGTACATCAAATCCCAAAACTTACAAAAATTGTTGTAAATATAGGTTTGAGCGAAGCAAAAGAAAATATTAAAGTTTTGGATATTGCAACTGCAGAACTTGCGACTATTACCGGACAAAAGCCTTTGGTTTGTCGTGCAAAACAGTCGGTTTCAAACTTTAAAATACGACAAGGAATGCCTATAGGTATTAAAGTTACGCTCAGGGGTGCTATTATGTATGAGTTTTTAGACAGACTTATTAATATGGCAATACCGCGTGTAAAAGATTTCAGAGGTATTGAATCTAATGGTTTTGACGGGTGGGGTAATTTTAATTTAGGTATTACCGAACAGTATATTTTCCCAGAAATAAATGTTGAAAAATCAGATAAAACAAGAGGAATGAATATTACTATAGTAACTACAGCGGACAAAGATGAACATGCTAAAACATTACTGGAATCCCTCGGTATGCCGTTTAAAAAAAAGATAATGGATACAAGCAACAAATAAAGTAAAGGATATTTTTCTATGGCAACAACTTCAGCAGAAGCAAAAATGCGCAAACCTCAGAAATTTGCAACACGGTACAGAAACAGATGCCGTATCTGTGGGCGGCCCCGTGGTTTTTACAGAGATTTTGGATTATGTAGGATATGTTTACGAAAGTTAGCGCATAACGGTGAAATACCAGGCGTTACAAAATCAAGCTGGTAAAAATTTAAAAAGAGGTTGGTTGAATGATTACAGATCCAATATCAGATATGTTTGCACGCATTCGTAATGCAAATGTAAAATTACACGAAAAAGTTGATATTCCGTCTTCAAAGCCTAAAGTAGAAATTGCAAAGCTTTTAAAAGAAGAAGGATATATCGTAAATTACAAAAATGTTGAAGATCATAAGCAAGGAGTTTTAAGGATTTATCTTAAATACACAACTGGTGGAAAAGCAGTTCTTCAGGGAATAAAGAGAGTTTCAAAATCAAGCTTAAGAATATACAAAGGTTATGCAAATATGCCTAAAACTGTTGGCGGATTAGGTGTTACTATCGTTTCTACGTCTAAAGGCTTAATGACTGACAGGCAGGCAAGAAAAAATAAAATCGGCGGAGAAGTACTAGGGTGTATTTGGTAATTTTTCTGAAAAATAGGGAAATATAAATCTTTACATACGTTTTAATTTGCTGGGTATAATGATGATTATTAAAAATTTATATTGAGGTTCGAACAATGAGTCGCTTAGGCAAAAAGCCAGTTAAAATACCTGAAAAAGTTAAAGTAGAATTTAAAAATGAAGTGTTAGAAGTAACGGGACCGTGCGGAAAACTTTCACAGGCTATAGATAAAAAAATAAATATAAAAATTGATAAGGATAGTATTCTTGTTGAAGCGCTTGGAGATTCGCGTGAACATAATATGTTCCACGGACTTGTAAGGGGTCTGATTGTCAATATGTTTGAAGGTGTTACAAAAGGTTTTAAAAAGGAACTTGAAGCAATAGGACTTGGTTATAAAATAAATGTAGAAAACGGTAAAAAATTAGCGATGACCGTTGGTTTTTCGCATATGGTAAATCTTGATATACCTTCTACTGTAAAAATTGCTGTAGCTATTACGCCTGATAAAAACACCTTGATTACCGTAACAGGAATAGATAAGTATGAAGTTGGAGCGTTTGCTGCTAAAATAAGAGCTGTAAAACCGCCTGAACCGTATAAAGGATTTGGTATAAGATATTTAGGCGAAAAAGTTATAAGAAAAGCCGGTAAAGCTGCGGCTGGTTCAGGTAAAAAATAGTTTGCTTTAGCATTATCTTTCGGTGTTTGTTTTATGCTGCATAAGTTTTATTTTTTATCTTTAATGAAAATAGAGGATTAGATGAAAGATTCAAACAAGAAATTTAATTATCGCGTAAAAAGAGTCAGAAGTAAAATTGAAGGTACGAATGACAGACCGCGTTTAAGCGTTCGCCGAGGGCATAAACATATTTATGCGCAGATTATTGACGATAGTAAAGGGACAACTATTGTGTCAGCATCGACATTATCGCCGGAATTAAAAGGGAAATTAGACGTTACTGATACTGTGTCTGCCGCTAAAAACGTTGGCGGTCTAATTGCGAAAAAAGCAACTGAAAAAGGTGTAAAAAAAATTGTTTTTGACCGCAGAGGGTACAAATATACAGGTAAGATTAAAGCCCTGGCGGATGCTGCAAGAGAACAAGGTTTGGAGTTTTAATAATAATTTTTGCCTTTGTTGCAATGTTCTTTATCGAAGGTTCAATAATAAAATATGTAAGTCTATAAGCAGCACGGGGATAGTAAATTTCTAAAAATATTATGGAAATCCGCAGCGCAGTATTTTTCTTGTAAATTTAAATATAAGTTTGTTTGTAAAAAATATATGATTATTTATAGAATAATTGAAGTAAAACCTTTTGTAAGTATTAACGAAGTATATTTTAGCTATATCAAGTAGTTTTGGGAGGATAAGTTGGACGAACAATTAGGGAAGAGACAGCAAAATAACAATTCCTTTAAAGAATCTGTAGTCGTTGTTAACAGAGTTGCAAAAGTTGTTAAAGGTGGTAAGAGATTTTCTTTTAATGCTTTAGTAGTGGTAGGCGATGGAGCTGGAAAAGTAGGCTGCGGACTTGGTAAAGCAAATGAAGTGCAGTCTGCGATTCAAAAAGGTAACGCTCAAGCTTCAAAACATATGATTTCCGTAACGCTTAAAGGAAGTACTATACCTCACGAAATAACTGGTATTTCAGGTTCAGGAAAAGTTTTTCTTAAACCTGCCGCTCTGGGAACAGGCGTTATTGCAGGCGGAGCAGTAAGAGTAGTGCTTGAAGCTGTAGGAGTCAAGGATATTCTTACAAAATCCATGCGCTCTTCAAATCCTTTTAATGTAGTTTATGCGACGCTAGAGGCTCTTAAAGGACTTCGTTCAAAAGAAGATGTTGCTAAAGTCAGAGAAAAAGAGGCTGAAGAAATATGATAGGTTTAGATAATTTAAAACCAGCCAAAGATTCAAAGCATAGAAAAAAAATTGTCGGACGCGGAGTGGGTTCTGGACATGGTCGTACCTCTACACGCGGCTCTAAAGGTCAAAAATCCCGTTCAGGTGATGGCTCAAAGAAAATAGGTTTTGAAGGCGGACAAATGCCTATTTTTAGAAGAATACCTAAAAGAGGCTTTAATAATCGATTCCGTAAAAAATATGAAATTGTTAATATTGGCAGTTTAAATAAATTTGAAGCGAATACTGAGATTAGTCTTTCAGTATTAAAAGAAGCCGGGATTGTTGCAAAAGGAAAACTTTTAAAGATTTTAGGTGTTGGCGATATTAAAAAATCTTTAACTGTGAAAGCAAATGCTTTTTCAAAATCTGCTCTTGATAAAATTAAATCTGCCGATGGAAAAGCAGAAGTTGTTAAATAAAACAGTTTTTGAAGTAGAAATTAAAAATAAAATAATAAAATTGTTTTGATTTTATTATAGATTGGGAAGGGTATAGTTTTGATTTGACAGACTCTAATCTGTGTCTTTCGGTGTGTGATTTTGTTTTTTTTGTACGGCATACTTTAGCTGTTAGGCGGATTTTATGGTATAATACTTAGATACCAGGGATTGGGAATGTTAAAAAGTTTTACAGATGTATTCAAAGTAAATGAACTGAGGAAGAGATTATTTTTTACAGTGTTGGTCGTTATTGCTTACAGGATAGGAGCTGCGGTTCCGATACCGGGCATTAATGTTGAAGCTGTTAAATCTTTGTTTGCCTCTCAAAGTAACGGTCTTTTAGGTTTTTTAGATATGTTTTCAGGCGGCGCTCTAAATAGAATGTCGGTTTTTTCTATGGGGATTATGCCGTATATAAATGCGTCTATTATAATGAGTTTAATGCAGGGAGCACATATCCTTCCTTACTTAGATAAGCTTGCAAAAGAAGGAGAGCAAGGTAGAAAAAGGATTACGCAAATAACAAGATATGGAACGCTTATACTTGGCGCAGTACAATCTTTTGGTTTGACAATGGCAATAACTAAAATACCTACTCCATCTGGGCTGCCTGTAGTTCTTGATCCGTCGTGGTCTTGGATTATTTTAACAGCTTCTACTCTTGTTACGGGTACTGTTCTAATTATGTGGCTCGGCGAACAAGTTACAGAAAGAGGCATAGGCAACGGTATTTCTCTTATAATTTTTGCCGGTATAGTAGAGAGACTTCCGCATGCGGCGTTTAGACTTGTAAAACTTGTGCAGATGGAAGAACTTTCAATATTGTATACTTTAGTTCTTCTTGCTGTTGTAATTATTGTTTTAATTTTAGTAGTCTGGATTGAAACAGCCCAGAGAAGAATACCAATACATTATGCAAAAAGAATGGTTGGAAGAAAAATGTACGGCGGACAAACATCGTTTTTACCTATAAAAGTTGATCAGTCCGGCGTTATTGCTGTAATATTTTCAGTGTCAATTCTGTCGGTGCCTTTAACTATAGCGCAATTTGCTTCGGAATGGACAATACTAGGGTTTCCTGTAGCCAAAAAGATTACAGAATTGTTTAATACCGGTTCTTTAATATATAGTTTAGTTTATGCGTCTTTTGTTATTTTCTTTTGTTATTTTTATAATTCCATATCTTTTAACCCAAAAGACTTGGCGGAAAATATGAAAAAATCAGGCGGTTTTATTCCAGGTATAAGACCGGGCGAGCCTACTTCTTTATATATACAAAAAGTTTTAGAGAGAGTTACTCTTGGCGGCGCGTTGTTTGTTGCATGTATTGCCGTTTTGCCGAATTATTTACGGTCAGTAATGAGCCCCCCATTTTTTTTTGGAGGAACATCATTGCTTATTGTTGTAGGTGTGTCTCTAGACACTATAGGACAAATTGAATCGCACCTTATCATGCGCCATTACGAAGGTCTTATGAAAAAAGGTCGCATAAAGGGAAGATGGTTTAATATAAAATAAATTATGAATTATATACTTTTAGGGCCTCCGGGAGCGGGTAAAGGCACACAGGCAAAAAAAATTGTTGAATATTTTGCCATAGTCCATTTATCTACTGGCGATATGTTCAGAGAAGCAAAAAAGTCAAATGAAGCTTTGAGTAAATTTCTCTCGTCCGGGCAGCTTGTTCCTGACGAAATAGTGATTAATATGATAAAGGAGCGTCTTGAAAAAGATGATATAAAAAAAGGATTTCTTTTTGACGGATTTCCGAGAACTATAAAACAAACTGAAGAGTTAGAAATAATTCTTAAATCTAAAAACTTAAAAATAGATGCGGTTTTTTTAATAAATATATATTTTGAAGAAGTGATTAAGAGAATAACAGGAAGAAGGGTTTGCGAATGCGGGACAAGTTACAATATAGGGATGATCCCTTCAAAAGAAGACGGGAAATGTGATCGCTGCGGTCGTAAACTTATTCAAAGGAATGATGATAAAGAAGATGTTGCTAAAGAGAGGTTTACTGTTTACGGAAAACAGACAAAACCTTTAATAGGATATTATAAGAAAATCGGTCTGCTTGTTAACATAGAAGGCGCAAAAGATGAAAAAGACGTGTTTGAACAGATAAAAAGACATATAAAAGCAAAGAATGATAAGTAAAAAAGTAAATAAATAATTCTTTGTTTATTGTATTTTAGTAAAGGGATAATGAATTGTTTTTTAATAAACAAAGAATAGAGTTAAAAACAGCAAAAGAAATTGAAAAAATGAAGATTGCCGGCAGGGCTGTTGGAGAGATTTTACAAAAACTTGAAGATATAATAAAGCCGGGAATAACAACAGAAGAGATAAATATTTTCTCGGAAAGGTATATAAGATCATTGAAAATGTTGTCAGCTTTTTTGGGGGTGAAAGGAATAAGCTCTTCTTTCCCAGCTTCAGCATGTGTTTCAATAAATGACGAAGTAGTGCATGGTATTCCGAATGATTCACGTGTACTTAAATCAGGTGATATAGTTTCTGTTGATATGGGAGTAATTTATGAAGGTTATTATGGCGATGCGGCAAAAACTTATGCGGTTGGCAGCATATCCGATACTGCATCAAAACTTCTTAAAATTACTGAACAATCTTTACAGAAAGGTATTGAACAGACATTGCCGGAAAAAAGACTTGGCGATATTTCTTTTGCAATACAGAAAACTGTTGAGTATGCGGGTTTTTCTGTTGTAAGAGATTTTGTCGGACATGGAATAGGAAGATTTTTGCATGAAGCTCCTCAAATTCCAAATTTCGGTAAAGCCGACACCGGCATTAAACTGTTTCCCGGTATGGTTCTTGCGATAGAGCCTATGGTGAATGTTGGCGGTTATGAGGTTTGTACGTCAAATGATGATTGGACGGTTTTTACAAAAGATGGCAGTTTAAGCGCCCATTTTGAGCATACCGTCGCAATAACTGAAAATGGTTATGAAATTTTAACAAAGGTATAGAATGACTAAAGAAGAAAAAATTATCGTTGATGGTAAAATTTTAGAATCCCTACCCAATGCAATGTTTAAAGTAGAAATTGAAGGTAGGCATGTAGTTTTGGCGCATATATGTGGTAGAATGCGGGTGCACTATATCAAAATTCTCCCTGGTGATAAAGTAAAAGTTGAACTTTCTCCTTACGATTTAACAAGAGGAAGAATAACATATAGAGAGAAATAAGGAAGTAAATTTATTATTGAAATCTTGAACTTTGTTGGAAGTCATTTGTTTATTTATTATATTTGGCGCTGAACAAATATAAGCGCGGTAAAACGTAAGACTCTTAAAAGGTTTGTCGGGCAGTTTAAGTTATTGAAAATAATGCGGTGAATCAGGATAAAAATTTCACAATAAAGATAGGAAATAAAACGGAGTATTAAATGAAAGTCAGAGCATCGGTAAAACCGATTTGTCAAAAGTGCAGAGTAGTAAAACGCAGAGGCGTTGTAAGAGTGACCTGTTCGGATCCCAGACATAAACAGAGACAAGGATAAATCGGTAAATTATATTGTTTATAGTTGTTAACTGCTAAAAAAGTAGTTTTGATGGTTTGATTATGTTTTATATTTGTTTGTGTGGATTCGTTGTAAAAATGTGTCCCGATAGGAATAAAAATAGAAGTAAAGAATCCGGAGGATAGATAAATGGCTCGTGTAGCTGGAGTAGATTTGCCAAAGAATAAAAGACTTGATATAGCGTTGAGATATGTTTGCGGGGTCGGCCCTGCCATATCAGATGAAATAATTAAAGAACTTTCTTTAGATCCTTCAAAAAGAGTTAAGGATTTGACAGAAGAAGAAGTTAACAAGATAAATAATCTTATAACGAAAAATCTTAAAGTTGAGGGAGACCTAAGAAGAGAAATTCAGTCAAACATTAAAAGGCTTATAGAAATAGGAAGTTACAGGGGTTCACGCCATAGAAGAAATCTTCCCGTAAGAGGGCAGAGATCTAAAACAAATGCGCGTACAAGACGTGGAAAAAGAAAAACCGTTGGAGCAGGTAAAGCGCCTGCGCCTGATAAAAAAAAGACTGATGTCTGATTTTTAAGTTTTTTACATCGCAGAGACTTAACTCATTTGTAATTTTTAGGAAATTTAAATGGATTTTATTTGGTAAAAAATTGGGAACGTTATATAATGATGTAAAAGCTGATTGTAGTATAATGATTTGTTTTGTTGGTGCCGGTGTTAAACGAAAGTTGGATATCAGTAAAGCAATAAACGGAGGAAGTATGGCAGAGGAAAAGAAGTCAGGCGGGTCTAAAAAGAAA
Source organism: Endomicrobium sp. (assembly GCA_031290155.1). GTDB lineage: Bacteria > Elusimicrobiota > Endomicrobiia > Endomicrobiales > Endomicrobiaceae > Endomicrobiellum. Next base: position 15,822 of record JAITOB010000009.1, read on the forward strand.
AGATATGTTGGCGGAGTGGCAAGGGCTTATATATTATCGACATTTAACAATACGATTGTTAATATAACTGATGAAAGAGGAAATACTTTAGCCTGGGTTTCCGCAGGAGCTTCCGGATTTAAAGGCACAAAGAAGGGTACTCCTTTTGCGGCTCAGATGAGTGCGGCAACAGTAGGTAAAAAAGTTATTGATATTGGCGTTAAACAAGTTGCTGTTTTTGTAAACGGTCCCGGACCGGGGAGAGAAACTGCAATAAGAGGTTTACAAAGCTCCGGGCTTGCAATAACAGCTATAAAAGACATCACTCCTATTCCTCATGACGGATGTCGTCCGTCAAAACCTAGAAGGGTATAGTAAAAATAATGTTCTGGTAAATCTTTCTGCCAAATATTTATTTAAATAAGTAATAAAATAATCTTGGAGGATTTTAATAGATGTCACGTTATTTAGGGTCAGTATGTAAATTGTGTCGTCGAGAAAAAGAGAAGCTTTTCCTTAAAGGAGAAAGATGTTCTTCTAACTGTACTCTTAATAGAAAAAGAGGTAAAAACGTACCCGGACAGCATGGAACTACAAAAGGTAAAATGTCTGATTACGCGAAACATTTGCGCGAGAAGCAGAAAGCAAGAAGAGTTTACGGTTTAACTGAAGAACAGTTTAGTCACTATTATGAAACAGCGGACAAAATGAAAGGTTCTACCGGCGACAACTTATTTAAACTTCTTGAATTAAGGCTTGATAATGTAGTTTATTGTCTTGGGTTTGCTTTGTCTAAAAAAATGGCAAGACAAATGGTAAACCACGGTAATATTTTAGTTAATGATAAGAAAATAGACGTCCCGCGCTATCAGGTAAAAGTCGGCGATGTTATAACAATTCCTGAAAAATATAAAGCAGTCGCGGTTATAAAAAATCTTGTTGAAAAAACAGTATCAAACGTTCCATTATGGTTAAGTTTTGATAAAAATAAAGTTGCCGGAATAGTTGTAAGCGAACCGCCTGCGGGCGAAATTTCTCATCCTATAAACAGTCAGCTTATTGTTGAATACTACTCAAAATAAACTAACAGCCATAAAGGCTCGTTAAGTGAGGATATAAAGAATGAAAGTTCCGGATTTAGAAAAATTACGAACACTTGTTTTAGATGAAAAAACTGCTACAAAATTTTATGGTCGTTTTACTGTGGAGCCTTTTGAACGTGGTTACGGTCATACAATAGGTAACTCGCTGAGAAGAATTCTTCTTTCAAGTCTTGAAGGAGCCGCTATTACTTCTGTAAAAATTGCAGGGGCTATGCATGAATTTTCGGTTTTGAAAGGCGTGAAAGAAGATGTAGCGCAGATTATCTTAAATCTTAAAAAAATCAGAGTTAAACTTCATTCAGCAGGCGCTGAAACGCTTTATTTAAAAGTAAAAAAAGCAGGGAAAATAACTGCAAAAGATATTGATGTAAATACAAGCGTTGAAATAATGAGTCCTGAGCAGGAAATTGCTAATATAGATAATGGCACAGTGATTGAAATGGAATTAGAAGTTTCCTTGGGTAAAGGTTATATTCTTGCTGAAGAGATTATATCTAATAAACATTCTGTAGGAACAATAGTTTTAGACTCATTATTTTCTCCTGTAATAAAAGTTAACTATGAAGTTGAAAATACTCGCGTAGAGCAAACCCTTAATTATGATAGACTTGTTATGGAAATATGGACTGACGGGACGCTGTCTCCTCAAAACGCTTTAATACAATCTGCAAAAATACTGAGAAATAGTCTTTTAATTTTTCCAGGCGATGTGGCAGAATCCGACAAGCTTATTGCAAAAGAGGTTAACGCGGAAAAAGAAGAAGATAAAGGAATTTTTAGCCAGTCAATAAGTATTATGGATCTTTCAACCAGAGCTTCAAATAGCTTGAAAAACGCCGGTATTGAAACTATAGGAGATCTTATTGAGCTGGAAGAATCGGATATAATGAGTTTTGATAATTTCGGAAAACATTCGTTTGAAGAAATTAAAAATAAACTTAAGGGGTTAGGTTTGTCTATTGGAGAGGGCAAGAAGGGAGTAAAAAATGATAAAAACTTATAATGGAAGCAAGCTCGGTATTACAAGCTCTCACAAAAAAGCTTTGCTTCGTAATTTGGTAAAAGAGCTTTTCTTACATGAAAAGATAACTTCTACGTTATCTAAAGCAAAAGAACTTGTAAGCTACTCTGAAAAACTTGTAACGAAAGCTAAAAAAGCCGATTTAAATGCTATAAGAGCAATAAATAGCGCTATAAATAATAAAGCTATTGCAAAAAAAGTTTTTGATGTTTTAGTACCCAGGTATAAAGAAAGAAACGGCGGTTATACGCAGATTATTAAAGTAGGAACAAGGCGCGGCGACAGCGCGGACGTTGCTATAGTTAAATTAATTGTATAAAAGCAGCGTGAAAAATTAAATTAGAAAATTTTTTTAGGTTTTTTATTTTAAGATTTTAAAAAATAATGATAATTTATATTTGTACTCTGTTTTTGAGGTAATAAATGTTCAACTATATTTTGGGATTATTTTCAAACGATATGGGAATAGATCTTGGAACATCTTCTGTTCTTGTTTTTATTAAAGGGAAGGATATAGTTTTAAGAGAACCTTCTGTGGTAGCTATGGAGTGCAACACTAAGTGTGTTTTAGCCGTAGGAATAGAAGCAAAAAAAATGCTTGGTAAAACGCCTTCAAATATTATTGCAATAAGACCTTTAAGAAACGGCGTTATTGCAGATTTTGAAGCAACTGAAAAAATGATAAGGTACTTTATAAAAAAAGTTCATAATAAAAAAACACTCGTGCATCCTAGAGTTGTTATAGGTATTCCTTCTGGAATTACTGAAGTTGAAAGAAGGGCTGTGAGGGAATCTGCAGAACAGGCTGGAGCCAGAGAGGTTTATCTTATAGACGAACCCATGGCGGCTGCAATTGGCGCAGGCATTCCAATTCAAGAACCCAGGGGGAGTATGATAGTTGATATAGGAGGAGGCACGACTGAAGTCGCTGTTATATCCTTAGGCGGAATGGTTGTTGCAAAGTCGCTTGATGTTGCAGGCGATAAATTAGATGAAGCTGCGGTCCACTATTTTAGGCGCAAGTATAATCTCGCTATAGGTGAGAATACTGCTGAAGAAGTCAAAATGAAAATGGGGTCTGCTTTTCCTCTTGAAAAAGAACTGTCTATGAATGTAAAAGGCAGAGACTTGCTGACCGGTCTTCCTAAAACGATTAATATTACGTCAGAAGAAATAAGGATTGCATTATCAGAGCCTATAGATAAAATAATAGGAGCTGTAAAAAACGTTCTTGAAGAAACTCCTGCAGAGCTTGCCGCAGATCTAGTAGATCAGGGTATAATATTAAGCGGGGGAGGATCTCTTATCAAAGGTCTTCCTGAACTCTTGGCACAGGAAACAGAACTTCCCGTTAATCGTGCAGATGATCCGCTTACCTGCGTTGCAAAGGGTACGGGCGTATATTTGGAAGAATTAGACAAATATCAAAATTCTAGAAAAATAAATATATAAATCCGTATATGTTTATTTTGCGCGGATCGGGTTTTTATAAAATGTATCGGCATCAAAAATCAAAGTATGGAAACATAATCTTTGTAGTTTTACTTCTTCTTGGTTTTTCTTTTATAATCTTCAGGTTCACTTATCCGTTAAAGCTTGTAAAAACTCTCATTTATTATAGTGTTTATCCAAATATAAACACGGCAGACTATATTTTTTGTTCTGTTGGCGATTTTGCCGATAACATTAAATCAACTATTTACGTACGTCAGGAAAATATTGCATACAAGCAAAAAAATCAGGAACTTACGGATAAACTCCGTAATTATGATGCAATATTTAAAGAGTATGATGATTTATCAAAATTTTTAAAATTTAACAAAATAAAAAATACCGTATCTGTTTTCGCTAGGATCTCTGTTAGAGAACCAAATGAATGGTATCAATGGTTTATAATAGACAAGGGTGAAAAAGACGGTTTATATAATGAGCTTCCAGTAGTAATGTTTAACAAAAAAAACGGTACTTTGTGTTCCGTGGGGAAAATAGTAGAAACATATAAAACCTCGTCTAAAGTTGTTATGATAACAAACTCAATTTATACGCTGCCTGTTGAAATTAAAAATAAAGATATTATTTGCCTTGCCGAAGGATTTAATTCGGATTTATTAAGAATTAAATATATCCCGTATGGAGCTGACGTTAAACCTGGCGATGAAATTGTCGTAAGCGCACTAAGCGCGGTTTTTCAAAAAGGTATACCCGTAGGTATTGTTGTTAATGTATCGGAAGATGAATCCACGGATTTTAAAACTGCTACGGCTGAAGTTTTTTTTGAAAAAGATACTATTTGCCAAGCGATTATTCTTATTCCTCAGGCGGAATAAAAATGAAAAATGTAATTTTCTATATTATTCTTTATATCGGTTTATGTCTGCTTCAATTTTTTTTTGGTAAATATATAAATATATATGGCATTTTTCCAAATTTTATATTAATAGTTATAGTATATCTTGGTCTTTCAAAAGGAATAATAGACGCAGAGTTAACGGGTTTTTTATTTGGTTTAACTTGGGATGTTTTTTCAAGCGAAGTTTTCGGCGTGACAGCCGTAATGTTTACAGTTATAGGATATTTTGCCGGCAGGATACACAGAAATTTTAACAGAGAGAAAGTTTTTACACAGTTTGTAATTGTATTTTTTGCAAGTATTATTTACTGTTTAGGAGCAAATTTATTTTATTTTATTTTTACAGATAATAGGAATTATGCGGTTTCTTTTATCGCTAAGCCGGGTTTTGTCAATATTATTGTTACAGTATTTGCTGCTCCGGTAGTATTTTATATATTAGACCGCATTAGGCGGTACGCATAAATGGTTTGGCAAAGAGAAGATAAATTTGCTTATGAAACTTTTCTAAAAAAACATAATATTATTTTTGTGTTTTGTATATTCTTGTTTATTTGTCTTTCAATACGTCTATTCTATTTGCAGATTATTAACGGTAACAGGTATAGAAGAATTTCAGAACAGCAAAGACTGCACAATACGTATGAACATGCGCCGAGAGGAATCATTTATTCTGCAGACAACGTGGCGCTTGTGGAAAATAAATTTAATTATACTGCCTTATTTTATCATTTAGAAAGAGAACAAACTTCGTTAACCGACAGCATAAAAGAACTTAATAAAATTTTAGGAAGAGATATAAGACCTGCACAAGTATGCAGATACAGCGGGGTTGTAAAACTTTCAGACAATCTTACTACGGAAGAGATGTTTAAGATACAAGAAAAAAAACTGAATTTAAAAGGTATTAAAGTTGTTAAAGAAGTGCATAGGGTATATTATTATCCGGAAGCTTTAAGCCATATAACAGGTTATACAGGCGAGATAAGAATTGAAGAGCTGTTAGATAACGAATATAAAATAGGCGATTATGTCGGCAGAGGAGGCATAGAGCAGTTTTACGATAAATATTTAAAAGGGCAAGATGGAGGATGGCAGGTTGAAGTAAATGCAAAAGGGCATCATGTAAAAGCGTTTAAGTACGTTCCGCCGAAAATTGGAGCAAGCGTTTACTCAACAGTAGACTTAAAGCTACAAACAGCAGCTTATAACGCATTACAGAATAGTGATACCGGCAGAGGGGCGGTAGTAGTTCTTGATACAAGAACAGGTGCCGTAAAGGCGCTGGTTTCTTGTCCGGGTTTTGATACAAATACGGCGGGCACAAAAGATTTCAGTAAATATTTAAAAGATAAAAAACTTCCGCTTTTTAACAGAACGCTCCAAGCTCTTTATCCCCCCGGTTCTATATTTAAAGTAGTAACGCTTACCGCTGCTTTAGAGCTTTTAAATATTGATTACAGACAAACAGTACGGTGTACAGGCAGTTTTGAACTTGGCGATAGACGCTATTCTTGCTGGTACAAACCGGGACACGACGTATTAAATCTTATTTCTGCAACAGCGCAGTCGTGTAATATTTATTTTTATCAGTTAGGTCTTAAAGTGGGAGTAAAAAATCTTGAGAAATATGCGAAGAAATTTTATTTTGGACAAAAAACAGGTATAGATTTGCCTAATGAAAAGAGAGGATTTATTCCTAGTCCTCAGTGGAAAAAGCTGAAAATGAAAATGTCGTGGCTTCAGGGCGATACAGTTATATTTTCAATAGGGCAAGGTGCTCTTTGTACGACGCCTCTTCAAATGGCATATATGATGTCTGCTGTTGCAAACAAAGGTATATGCTGTAAGCCATACATTGTTAATAGAATTGAAGACTTTAATGGTAATGAAATATACAAACATAAAATAAAGTTTGGAGAGCAGATAAATTTATCTGATAGGACGTGGAAAGTGATGCATAAAGCGCTTGTAGAGGTTGTTGAAAATGGCACAGGAAAGAGAATCAAAATACCTGCTGTTAAAATTGCCGGTAAAACTGGAACGGCACAAAACCCGCAAGGAGAAGGACACGCTTGGTTTATTTCTTATGCGCCTGCAGATAATCCTGAAATTGCAATGGCAGTTATTGTTGAAAATGGCGGCGGGGGCGGATTAAATGCTGTTCCTATAGGCAGAAAAATCTACGAAGCATATTTTAATATAGAACCGGAAAATAAGAAGCAAAAATAAATAATTTATTTTTGCTTCTTATTTGTTCCAGTTTGCTTCCAATAGCGTTGAGAAAATAATATTTTATAATAAGCGTACAAGTTTTTTAAAGCGGCAAATTTAAAGATTGTCAATTATATTTAAAATTTCTGTTTGCTGGACAAATTAAAATTTGTGATGTGAAACTAACATAATGATTAAAGAAAAACTTTTATTTCAGCGTATAATTTCTAATATAGACGGCGGTCTTATTTTTGCCGTTGCAGTTTTACTGTTTATAAGTTTTATTACAATATATTCTGCAGGCGTTAATTACAGGACGTCGTTTAGATATATTTCAGTTCAGTCTATAGCATTAGGGATAGGATTTATAGCGTTTATTATTCTTACTAGTTTTAATTACCAATATTATAAACATCTCTATAAATTTATTTATGTTTTGTCGGTCGGTCTTTTAATTTCAGTTTTGATTTTTGGTTCTGTAAAAAGAGGAACAAGAGGCTGGTTTGATTTTGGATTCATTTCTTTTCAGCCTGTAGAAATTGCAAAAGTAATGTTTATTTTGGTGCTTGCTTCTATTCTTGACAAAAAAGAAAAAGAAATAAGAAAAATTTCGTTTTTAATTCCTGTATTTTTAACGCTTGCAGGTCATTCGTTACTTATAATGATGCAGCCTGATTTTTCTTCAACACTGTCATATTTTCCTGTAACTTTAGCTCTTCTTTTTATAGCGGGCGTTGAACCTTTTTATTTGTTTTGTATAATAGTCTCATGTTTTCTTGCCGTAGGCATACCGCTTGCAGAAACTTTTTTTAATATGCAGACGCAGTTTTTGCAAAGTGGCACGTGTATAACGAATTTTATGCCTTCTTTTAAAAACGGTTTGACAGGCATTTATATTATTGCGTCAGTATTGTTATTTATAATGGCTTGCTGGCGGTTTTTATGGAGATTGAGGATTAGGATACCTGTTATTTATCCTGTTATATTGTGTATCTCTATATTGCTGGGCTGTGCAGCGGCTGTTCCTGTAGAAAAATCTTTAAAAGATTATCAAAGAAAAAGATTGTTAGTATTTTTAAATCCAAAATTTGACCCAAGAGGTTCGGGTTATAATATAATACAGTCTAAAATAGCTATAGGATCAGGAAAACTTACTGGTAAAGGTTTTAGAAAAGGTACGCAGACTCAGCTTGGATTTCTGCCTGAACAACATACGGATTTCATTTTTTCAGTCATAGGGGAAGAAGGCGGCTGGATTACGGCGCAGCTCACGCTTTTGTTTTATTGTTTTTTTATATGGCGGTCTCTTGTAATAGCAAGAGAAGCCCGGGATAGATACGGGTCTTTTATCGCAACAGGGCTTGCCGCTATGTTTACATTTTATGCTGTAATAAACATAGGTATGGTTATGGGTATGATGCCTGTAACGGGTATGCCGTTACTTCTTCTTTCTTATGGAGGTTCTTCAGTTTTCTCGTCGCTGTGCGCCGTTGGTATTTTGTGTTCGGTTAATATTAGAAGATACATCTATTATTAATATACGGTCGATATAAATATTTAAAGAAAATTAAATGTGTTAATTATTTTAAGTTATCCGTCTCAATTGTTCAAAAAATATTTACAGATAGAATTTTAAGATGCCATATATACAGAAAACAATATATAGATTTGCAAAAATGTATTAAAATATATAAAATTACTATACGGCGTTAATTAAATAAAAGGAGAAGTAAAGATGAAGAAATTTGTGTTGTTTGCAGCATTTGTAGCAGTATTAGGACTGGGTTTTGCAGCTTGCGGAACTAAACCGAAAGCCCCTAAAGAAGCGGCTGTTGAAGAAGAAGCTGCGGAAATAACAGAAACTGCGCCTTCAACTTCAGCAGGTGAAGATACAACCACAGCTGAAAATTCCGCAACAAAGTAATTTAGGTTTCTGGTTTTGTTTAGAACTATGAGCATGGGCCCGGTAAAATTAAAATAGTTGAATGTTTTGTCAGCCGCCTTCACAGTACGTATATTATGAAGGCGGCTGGTTTTGTTTATATGACTTAAATATAAAAAGAACTGTCTCAAGAAAACAGTTCTTTTTATAAAAAACTTATAGTAAAGTACTTTATTCTGTTTAATATTTTCCAAAACATCCCTGATTAAAAATTCAGCAGATAAATAAACAAAAATAAATTTACAAAAACTAAAAATCAAATCGAGTCCTTATCCCATAAATAATTATATTATCTCCGTTTGTATTTCCATTTCCACCTAGAGGATTTACAAAATACTGTACAGCCGGAGTAACAGCAATATACTCATTTAATACTAATTTGTAATAAAGTTCTAATTGTGTCTCAGCTTTATTTTTATAATTATTGGCACATTTTCTGCATTCGTCGGAGCCATACATCCGTCCTAAAGCAAAGCCGATTACGTCATTTGTTCTTACCGAACAAAAATCTTTCAGCTGAACGCCGATACTCCATGATAATGAAACGGTTTGTTTGATGTTTTCATAGTTAGTACTGCTGATGGCAACGCTCGAGATACCGTCTGAAGGATTTTTGTATCCAAATCTGCCAAACGCGCCGATTTTTTCATTTATTTCCTGGTCTGCGCTTAGTCCTGCGCCATAAGTTCCGGATTTATCTTTCAAATCTTTAAAAGAGTAGCGGTCATTATTGCTAGTCCATACGTATACTCTGCAATTTCCTTTTTCGCAAGGTTTGTAAGTAGCTTGTAAAATATTTATGCCCTTCGCGTCAAAGTGATTAAGCCGTGTAGCAAAATATGCATAATCAACGTCAAGCTTATCAGTCACAGCATAATTTAATCTTATTGCAATGGCTTGTCCGGTTTTTTCTATTAATTCATCTGCTGCAAAAGATTTTGTTATAAATTGTGACGTTCCGCCGCCGGCATATTGATTTTTAGCAAAATATGACCCTAAGCTCAACTTACCGAAATTTATAGTAAATTTATTATCAAGAAAAGATTGTTGATAGAACAATTGAGTAAGTTTTGTATGGACGTAACCCTCAGGCGTGATGGTTTCATCAGCGTCGGCATTGACTGTCGCGTATGTTATTAATTCTCTGGCTATGCCTTTACCTGCGCCGCCTTTAAAACGAGCTGTGATCCTTCCATTATTTTCAAATTCTTTTGTTATGCTTAAATCCAGCGAGTATGATGCGTTGTTTTCGCCGTTATTATCGTTTTGCGTAACATTTAATTTCGGCGTACCGGCTAAAATGAATGTACCGCCTCCTGAAAATTTTAATCCTAATTGATCGGCTAGACTGTCTGCTGCAAATACTACTCTTGTTATACTCGCAATAACTAATGCGGCTATTAAAACTGTCACTTTCCTGTTTATATTGCCTCCATTGTTCTATCTGTTTCTGGTATTGTTTCAAGAGCTTCTCTTGTCGGATTTTCTGAACGGTCGCATCCAATCCCTTGTTTTTCCGGGTTCTAATTGTCTAAATGTTGTAGCCCGATAGATAGTATAACTAAAGCTCCTGTGTTTCATCTTCGCTCATACCGCCGTGTACGCATAGCGAAGACTCTCCTAAAAAATCATTCTCTTGCATCCACCCCCACTTGTTAGTCTTATTGTAATAATACAAATTAATTGGCTTTATATCAATAGTAATTTCCAGCGACATGCCTAATTAAAATTTAAGATATGCAAAAACAACACAATTTGTATTATTATTTTTAAAAATATTACTGTAAACATAAAGAAATTTAATATCTAATACATTAAATGAGGGCAAACAATGTTATAATTTTTTAATCTAAATCCGAATTTTTAGCGAAGCCAAAAATGTTGCAATAAATAAATACTTACGTTTTAAATCTCTAAAATAATAAATAATATTTTTATATTTGCTGAATTTATCTTATATTTAGACAATAATATAACTTTAATTTAAGCATGTCAAACGAATTTATATTATGTCAAGGTATGATGTCAGAGAGCTGATTTTATATGCTTGTACAAAAAATTGTTTTAAATTTTGTTAATTAAGAAATAATATAAGGTTATTTTATTGCATTTAAAATAATGTTAGATTGTAGTTTCTTAAAACTCTGAAAATAACGTAAATAACCCCAAAATCTTAAAAGCCTTTTAAAGCTGTTTATTAATGAATTTTTTTAATAATTATTAAAAAAACAATAAATATTTAAAGAATAGCGTATAATACAAAAAAGCAGATGCTAAATTAGACAGTATCCTTTTCGTGATTATATTTTAAACTGGATATATATCTTAAAGTGTAACAGCTATATAATATAATATGGCTGCAGATATTTGACTTCTGTTAATTTTATTTTACAATATAGCAAAAGTAATAAAGAAGGTTAAACAAGATAAAATTGTATTTTGACGATACTCAGTTGTAGACAATGAGTGTGGTTTATGTTTGTGTCCCTGCGTATTTTGTAGAATAAACTGTAGAGACTCGCTGAAAAGGGTTACGGCTTATGCTTGTTAGCAGCAGGCTATGTTTTGTCCTGAGTGTTTTTTTACATATTGTAAGCGTTATTTATTATCGGTATTTCAATGCTCTTTAAGGAACATTAAGGAACATTGGTTTTGTTTTGGCTGTTCCTGCGCATCATAAACGCTTAAAATTTCAAACGTCTGTTCTTGACATATTTCTTATGTCATGGACTGGCGTTTTTTTATTGCTAATCATCTTAACTTAGAGGCGCGAATGATTAAACCTTCACTAAAAGAGGCGAAAAGGTTTTTTAAAAATTACACAGTAGTGCCTTTATGTGTGGAAATTTTTTCGGATATCAGAACCCCCGTTGAAATACTTAAAATTTTTATGTCGGAAAACAAAAATGTTATTCGCTAGAAAGCGTTGACAATAGCGAAAGCGGCGAGAGTTGGGGGGGGGAGAAGATATTCTTTTATCGGCTGTGATCCAAAGCTTATAGTCAAATGTAACAATAATAAAGTTTTTGTAAGCGACGGCAAAGAAGAAAAATAATAACAGATGACCCTATAAAAATATTAAGAAATATTATTTCAGAGTATAAAATTCCGCCGTATGTTTATATATGTTTTATAATAACTTAACGCTGAAACAGTGTTTAAAAATAGCGCAGGAAATGATTGACAGTAAAAAAAGAGGCTTTAAAGAAAAAAAGAATTTTTCTCTTTTTGAAGCAGTATTGTCAAAAGTAGGCATAAACTTTATATGTGAAGTAAAAAAAGCATCTTCGTCAAAAGGATTAATATCTAATGATTTTAGGTATAAGGAAATTGCTTTAAAATATGAGCAGGCAGTCGCCGCTGCGATTTCAGTTCTTACCGAACCTGATTTTTTCTTGGCAGCGCAGAATACTTGCGGGAAATAAAAAATATTGTAAAGCTACCCATTTTACGTAAAGATTTTATTATAGATTTTTATCAGATATACAAATCAAAAATTATAGGCGCGGATGTGCTTCTTTTAATCTGTTCTATTTTATCTAAAGATATTTTAGAAGAATTTTTGGAAACGTTGCTAAAACTAGGAATGTCTTGTCTTGTTGAGGCGCATGACGAGAAAGAAATTAATACAGCTTTAGAAGCCGTCGCAAAAATAATAGGCGTGAACAATCGCAGTCTTAAAACTTTTGAAGTCGATTTTAATAACAGTATAAAACTGCGTAAACTTGTGCCAAACGACAAGATTTTTGTTTCAGAAAGCGGAATTAAAACCAAAGAACATAAGACATACTTAAAATTAAATAATATCAATGCCGTTTTAATAGAAGAAGAACTTATTAAAGGAGTTGAAAAGCTGAAATTATGTTTTTGATCACTGTTTTTATGGAATAAGGCAGATATATGTCAAAAATAAAAATATGCGGACTTAAAAGCGCAGCAGATATCAATTTTGCAAATATTGCAAAACCTGACTATATTGGTTTTATTTTTGCCGAAGTTAAAAGAAAAATAGATTTTAACGCAGCGTTAAAATTTAGATATTTACTTAATAATGAAATTAAATCAGTCGGCGTTTTCGTAAATGATAAAATTGAAAATATTGTTAATTTGCATAAAAACAAAACTATAAATTTAGTCTAGCTTCACGGCGATGAAGATAAAATTTTCAATACTGAAACAGCCGCCGATTTTATACTTTTTGATTCTAAACATGGAGGCAGCGGAAAAGTTTTTGACTGGGGATTGCTTAAGAAATATAAAAAACCATTTTTTTCTTGCTGGCGGATTAAACAAAGACAATATAGAAACAGCTGTAAAAAAGATAAATCCTTGTTGCGTTGATTTAAGCAGCGGTATTGAAACCGAAGGAGTAAAAGATTTAAACAAAATTATTGAAATAATAAAAATTGTAAGAGGTATAAAATAATGCCGAAAGGAAGATTCGGTATCTATGCGGTCAGTACATTCCAGAGACGCTGATGAGCGCAATAAACGAGTTTGAAGCGGCTTATAATCATTTAAATAACGAACAATTTAACAAAGAGCTTGCCTTTTTACTTAAGAATTATGCAGGGAGACCGTCTAGATTATATTATGCTAAAAACGCAACAGAAAAACTCGGAGGCGCAAAATATATTTAAAAAGAGAGGATTTAAACCATACGGGTTCGCATAAAATAAACAATGTTTTAGGGCAGACTTTGCTTGCCAAAAAATGGGCAAAAAAGAATTATAGTGGAAACCGGAGCGGGACAGCGCGGTGTTGCAGCCGCTACTTCTGCTGCGCTGCTTGGTATGGAATGTGAAATCTTTATGGATGAGGATACTACTCAAAGACAAGCTTTGAATGTTTTCAGAATACAGCTTCTTGGCGCAAAAGTTCATAGCGTTAAAAACGGCACAAAAACTTTAAAAGATGTCATAAACAAAACGATGAGATAGTGGACAAGAAGAATTGACGATACGTTTTATGTTGTAGGTCCGGTAATGGGGCCTCATCCGTATCCTCTGGTTGTAAGAGATTTTCTTCAGAGCGTTATAAGCAGAGAAATAAAAGAGCAGTTATTTGAAAAAGAAAATATTCTACCGTCTGCAGTTGTTGCCTGTGTCGGAGGCGGTTCAAACTCAATAGGCGTTTTTATAATTTTATAAACGATAAAGAAGTTGAGCTTATCGGTTGTGAAGCCGCAGGCAGAGGCATTGACACTTTTGAAACCGCAGCTACAATTGCAAAAGGAAAGCTTGGAATATTCCATGGGAAATCATATTTTGTCAGATAGAAAATGGGTAGATTGCGCCTGTATATTCATTTCTGCGGGGATTGGATTATCTGGTATAGGCCGGAACACGCATATCTGCACAGCATAAAAAGAGTGTGGTATGTTTCGGTTACTGATGATGAAGCTGTAAAAGCATTTGAATTTTTGTCAAAAACAGAAGGAATTATTCCCGCAATAGAATCCGCTCATGCAGTGTATTGCGCAATGATTGCCAGGTATAAAGGAAAGGAGTGGATATAAATGAATAACAACCGTTCTTCTTTTGCTTCCTTTTATTAAAAAGTGAAACGAGTATTTCTGAAATATTTAAAAATAAAAAAGTTCTAATAACATATCTTACGGCCGGGGACCCTTCTCTTGATAAAACCGAAGACTATATATTGGCGTTGGCTGAAAATGGAGCCGATTTAATAGAAATAGGCATACCTTTTTCAGATCCTATAGCGGAAGGAGAAACTATACAAAATGCTATGTCAAGAGCATTGTCAAAAATATAAATTTAGATTATACTTTTAATATGGTTGTAAACGTCAAAAAAATCAAAAATCCCTCTTATGTTTATGACATACTTAAATCCTTTATTATCCTACGGATATGAAAGATTTTTTAAAAGATGCAGTCAGACAGGAATAAGCGGCATAATTATTCCGGATATGCCTTTTGAAGAACAATGCGAAATCAAAGAATTTACAGACAAATATGGAATAACTGTTATTAATCTTATTGCGCCTACATCCGAAGAAAGAGTAAATATTTTGCCAAACCAAGCAAAAGGTTTTATATACCTTGTTTCATCGCTCGGCGTTACCGGTACGAGAAACAGGATAACGACGGATATCAGCGCTATAGTTTCAAAAATAAAAAAAAGTAACCGATGCTCCGATCGCCGTAGGGTTTGGAATTTCTCCTACCGAACAGGCAAAAAATATGACAAGATGTGCCGACGGCGTAATAATTGATAGTTCTGTTGTTAAAATAATCGCAGAACATAAAGAAAATGCTGCTGCCAAACTTGCAAAATATGTTTCAGATATCAAAAAATCTATATGCGGCTTATAAGAAATTTCTTTCAAATTTAACAATAGAATTTCTATAAGATTTTTGGTTTATAAGACATATTATGGTAAAATTTCTCAGAAGGTAAATTTTTGCATATGGCAAAAAAGATTTGTTATCAATTTACGATTTATCGGAAAAAGAAATAAAATTACTGTTTAATAAGGCGCTCGAGCTTAAGAATAAAAGCAAAATATCTGAAGTTTTTAAAGGTAAAACGTTAGGATTGATGTTTGAAAACATTCTACAAGAACAATGGTTTCTTTTGCAGCGTCGATGATACAGCTTGGAGGAGCGCCTCTTCTGCTTAATTCTGAAAATTTGCAGCGTAAAAAGAGGAGAATTCGTTTTTAGCGGATATTATGACTATAATGGGGATACATAAAATAAAAGCGGTCGAAGCTTTAAAAAAGATTAAAATTGTTTATACCGGAGACAGTAATAATAATATTGCAAATTCACCTCTCGCAGTATCTGCTATTTTGGGGCTTGATTTCACGCCGATAACTCCAAAAGAAATATTTGCCTAAAAAGAAAATATTAAGCAAATCTTTAGAATATATTTCGTTAACCGTCGCTGAAATTAAAATCACAAGCGATAATCAGCGCGGCTGCAGCCGCCGATGTAATATATACGGATGTCTGGACGTCAATGGGCTTTGAATCTGAATCAGAAAAGAGAAAAAAGATACTTGGCGTTACCAGATAAACGGCGAACTTCCTAGAAAAGCATCTCCAAAATGTATTGTGCTGCATTGTCTTCCTGCAGTAAGAGGCGAGGAAATTACTACGGAAATTATGGATAAATACGAAAATTCAATATTTACGCACGCTGAAAATAGGCTTCATATCCAAAAAGCCGTATTGTTGCACTTACTTGATACGGTTAATTAAATTTTAATGCAGATAAATAAAATTATACTTGCTTCATCTTCAGCGCAAAGAATAGCGTTGCTTAAACAATGGGGTTACCCAGCGGCATATATGAAAAAGTAGTTTTTTTGAGACCTTTATACATAGTAAGGGACATTGCTTATAAAAAGGCTTTGAGTATTTTAAAAATATCCCGATTCTTTATTTTATCTGCAGATACGCTTGTCGTTTAAAAGGAGATATTATCGGCAAACCTAAAAATAAGAAAGAATCAAAGAAAATACTTAAAAAGTTAAACTGCGACAAACATAAAGTATATACGGGGGGGGTGCAATAATAGAGAAAAACAGGAAGATTGTTTTTTTTGCGATGTTGCCTTTGTAAAAATGAGAAAACTGTCTGAAAATATGATATCGATAAGCTTGTCGGAAAACACATGGATAAAGCAGGCGCTCACGCCGCTCAAGATAATAATGACGAATTTGTAGAAAAAGTTTACAGCGATTATTACACTGTTATAGGTCTGCCTTATATAAAACTTTATGGCGAATTGACAATATTAAACAAAACTGACAAATAAAATAAATTGTTTGAATAAATTCATATACAATACGAAGGACTGTTGTTTTACAGATAACGCGGTTTAACATCTCTCATTTAAAAATTGCATTATTTATTGTGATTTTGGAACTTTTAATAATATTTGAATACCATTCGTTTATAATCAAATTTATTTTTGTATTGATCAGAGATTCTTTTGTTGCTGTCGGATCCTGTTTAAGAGAATTTTCCAATTCATAATTCCACAATCTCACCGAGTAAGAAATAATATCTTTAACTTTACCGCCTGCAATTTGTTTTTTTCTCATTACTTCATATTCTTTCGGAGTCATTTTTATAGAATTTAAAAATAAATAATATTTACGTATATCAAAAATATTATTATTTCTAAACGTTTCTGAGTTTTGTAAATCAGTTTTTAATTCTTCGTCGGCAACTGTAATATTGTAAAGTTTTGACTGCTGATAAAAAATTTCTTCCTGTATCAACGCCTGAACAATCTTCATCTTTAATTCGTTTAAATCGTTTTTAGTCGGTTCGCCGTTTATTGTTTTTTTGTACATTTCAACTGAGTGGGTATAAAATGAATTGAATAGTTTCATAGATATTTTATTTTTATTGACGGTAACAGCGGTTTGAGGATTGTATTTACGCCCGAACAAATAATCGCCAAAGCCCATAAAAGCGCCGCCGATAAAGGCAACAATTGTTGCAATAAAAATTATACGCGTATGTTTTCTTAAAAAATTCATCATTGTTTTTTTGCCCCGGCAGTATTATTATTTTGTCATTATTGTTACGCTGGCGCTTAAAAATAAAATGCTGACACCAAGAACCGCTACTGCATTGTTTCATGAACGGCATCGCGGCAGACGATTCTTAATTTTTAAATTATTTTTAGCATTGTAGCTTATTTTATTAGATAATGCTACCATATACCAGAAATTTCTGTCAATGTTTTTTATCATTTATATACCTGACACCACAGGCCCAGGTATATAAATGATTTCATAATAAAAGGAAAAATGAAAAGAGTATGACACAGAAGAAAAGTGTCGTGATTATTTTGTGAAGCAACGTTGGAA
>JAITOB010000011.1 GCA_031290155.1 Endomicrobium sp.
CGGACAAACTACATACCCATTCCAACGTTGCTTCACAAAATAATCACGACACTTTTCTTCTGTGTCATACTCTTTTCATTTTTCCTTTTATTATGAAATCATTTATATACCTGGGCCTGGTAGGACTTGAACCTACGACCATTCGATTATGAGTCGAGTGCTCTAACCAACTGAGCTACAGGCCCGATGCAGTGTTAATACATGTTCAAGGTTATACTCAAAAAATAAGTTCAAGTCAAATTTTTACACTTGCTTGCTTGTTTATTTTGTTTTTCATTTTTATTGCTGCGATATTATTAATCTATGTTTACATCTGATATTGGCTTTGTAAATTGTATAAGCCGAACTTTTAATTCAACGTTGCTTTAAACTAACAGATATTGCTATGAAAATAGACGAAACAATACTACCTCAAATAACATTAAATCTCCGTCTTTTAGCAATATATAACACCGCACATTTTGCAGCGTAATTGACAGCGTAGGAATTACAGTTGTATAACCGCCTGATACTTCTAAAGCTAAAGACGATAAAACTTATAAGCCGGCTGATTATATGAAAGACTGCAGAATGCTATTATTTTGCTGATCCATGTATTTATGAGTTTTGCTTTACAAAAATTACAATTATTTATATTTAATAATTAATAAAGTAGTTATTCCGCAAAATATTAAAGCTGAAATCATGCCAAACAACAACCGATAATCGCGATGTATATGCATGTAAAATTGAAAATACTTGGTATTGTATTGAACCCGACAAAAGTTGCCGTCGACACTCCTTCAGCGCTCTTGGTTTTATATATATTTATGTTATAGTAAAAATTAGTTCTATACAATTTATTAAAAAATCGCACATTAGTCACCTCCATTAATGAATTAGAGTTAAGATGGTTATTTTATATCTTTAAGCCACTCTTTTTCACTGCTTTCGCTTGCCATTCTCCAATCTCCGCGCGGAGATAAAGAGATTGTTCCTATTTTTACGCCGTCAGGAGTGCAATTACGTTTAAACTGATTTGAAAAAAAGCGTTTTATAAAAACTCTAAAATGTTTTTTTATTTCTTCTTTTTTATATATTCCTTTAAAAGCTTTGCAGGCAAACATAAGCGTTTTATCCGGATTCTGCCCAAAGCGTATCGTATAATACAAAAAGAAATCATGGAGTTCATAAGGACCTATCAATTTTTCAGTTTTTTGTGAAATTTCACCGTTATCCGACGGAAGAAGCTCAGGACTTATTTCCGTATTTAAAATATCAGTTAAACTTTTTTTATATTTGTTGATTCTTTCTGATTCATAAGATATAAGATATTTTACAAGAGTTTTAGGAACTGACGAATTTACAGCGTACATAGACATATGGTCGCCGTTATAAGTACACCAACCAAGCGCATTTTCAGACAGATCTCCCGTACCTACAACCAAACCTTTTTCGGCATTTGCTATATCCATTAGTATCTGCGTACGCTCGCGGGCCTGAGAATTTTCATAAGCTGTATTTTTTTCGCTGCTATATTTTATGTCTTTAAGATGTTTTTCAATAATATCTGTAATCGGAATTTTTCTAATTTGTATTTCAAACGCTTCCTCAAGTTTTGATACATTTTTCACAGTCTGGCTGCTTGTGCCTGGTCCGGGCATGGTAACAGCTATAATATCCTTTTTGTTTTTTTCTAAGATTTCGTAGCTTCTTAATATAACTAAAAGAGCAAGACAGGAATCAAGTCCGCCTGAAACGCCTATTACAGCATTAAGCCCAGTAAGTTTTAATCTTTCTGCAAGCGCTCTTGACTGCATTTGAAGGATAAGTTCTGCGCGGGCAGATATTGATTTTAAATCATCCGGGACAAAAGGAAGAGGCGGAATATAACGCACAATGGCGGCGCTTGCTTCATTAAAATTAAATTTAACTATACGGTATCCGCTGCTTAAAGTATTTTCAAAAACATTAAGTCTTCGCCGCTCATAAGCAAGTTTTTGAGTGTCTATCTCGCATATTGTCAATCCGCTTGTGAAAAGTTCGCTTTCATCAAGAATTTCTCCGTTTTCAGCTATAATACGATGGCCTGAAAAAATAATGTCGCTTACAGATTCGCCGGTTCCGGCGGAAGCATAAAGATAACCCGAAGCTAATCGGCCGCTTTGGGATTTTATGAGCGTTTTTCTGTAATCGCTTTTACCTATAAGTTCGTTTGATGCGGAAAGATTTACTATAATTGAAGCTCCTGCCTGTGCATAACGGTTTGACGGCGGGGAGACGATAAACATATCCTCACATATTTCCGCTGCAATTTTAACATTATCATTGCTTTCTGCTTCAAGGATTATATCTGTTCCGAAAAATGCCGCCTGTCCGCATAATTCGATTGAACTTGAAATATTTTTACCTGAACTAAAATGGCGGAGTTCATAGAACTCAGAGTATGTAGGCAATGCTGTTTTAGGTATAACTGCAAGAACTTTTCCGTTTTGAAAAGCAACAGCGCAGGAATACAATTTTCCTTTTGCCCATATTGGAGAACCTACAAAAATCAAAATTTTTTTTCCTACGGTAGCTTTACAGATTGCGGTTAAGGCATTATTGGCAGAATGTTTAAGAATATCAGACAAAAATAATTCGCCGCAGGTATAACCTGTCACGCACAATTCAGGAAAAACTAAAAGTTCCGCGCCGGAAGAGTTTGCTTGTTTTATCAACTTTACTATTTCCACAGCATTTGCCGAAGGGTTTGCTATGTTTATATTCGGTGTTGCCGCAGCCGTTTTAATAAATCCGTATTTCATTAGTCCTCTGTATTTAAATAACATTTTTTAAATTGTATTAAATCTTAAAACGTATGAACAGATGATTTAAAATTTTATAGTATGGATTTTATTTTACAACAAATTTGACAAAAACGTATCCCAGCCAAAAATCCGACAGAGGCATTACAATTGAAAAAATTAAATATAGAAATCTGCCTGTAAAATTATTATTTTTATAAATTTGAAAATTCAAAAGAAAAAGATGAAAATGTCGTGAATCCTCCCAGAAAACCTACAAGTAAAAACTGCTTGATATTCCCATAAGGAAACATCCTAAAAAGTTTATAATAATTATAGTAGAAGGAATTCCTCCCCCCATTTGCTTAAAGATAAGAATTCTGACAGCAAAAATCTAAACAAAGCTCCGAAGGCTCCTCCAAAAAAATACAACAATTGCCGCTGACATCATATTCAATAAAATCCTCTTTTCTTATGTTAAATCTGAAGGCATAATTTCTATACCTATAAAAGCTCCTGGCAATTGTTTGGAGTTTTCTAATAACTCCATAAGCTTTATTATATTTTCTTTACAGCCTTTAATTATTATGTGTTTTCTGTAAATATTATTCATTTTTGAAATATATGCCGTTGCCGGACCTAAGAGTTTTAATCCCAGCTTATACTTTTCAACTAAATCTATAAGAATGGAAAAAAGTTTTTCAGAGATTTCCTCTGCTTTTTTTTCATTTTTATTTTTTATTGAAATCTTTGCTATATCGCAATAAGGCGGATAAAATAATTGTTTTCTTTGTTCTATTTCAGTCCTGTAAAAAGATAAAAAATCATGATTTTTTGCATACTCTATTGCATAATGTTGCGGATGATTTGTTTGAACTATAACTGTACCGTTTATATCTCCTCTGCCGCTGCGGCCGGAAACCTGTGTAATAAGCTGAAAGGTTCTTTCCACCGATTTAAAATTTGGAAGATACAGCGATGTATCTGCATCTATAACGCATACTAAGCTTGCTTTTGGAAAATCAAAACCTTTTGCTATCATCTGTGTTCCAAGCAATATATTGTATTCTTCATTTTTCATGCCTTTGTAAGCTTTTTCGTAATTAGTTTTTAAAGATGCCGTATCTCCGTCAAGTCTGAAAATTTTTGCATTTTTAAAAAGTTTTATTAATTCATCTTCAACTTTTTGAGTGCCTGTACCGAAAACTGCTATATCTTTACTTTTACACACAGAACACGTTGGAGGGAAGTTTTTTATTTCGCCGCAATAATGACATTTTAGCAAATCTGGATTTTTGTGAAAAACCATTGAAATAGAACATTTTGGGCACTGGTAAACATTTCCGCATTTTCTACACATAATTGTTGGAGAGTACCCTCTGCGGTTTAAGAAAACAATTATTTGTTCTCTTTTTGACAAGGCTTTTGATATTAATTCTATTGTTTCAGGAAGGAGTAAATTTGATTTAAATAATCTGTTTTTTAACGTTAAAACTTTTATTTCGGGTAGTTTTCTTTTATCTATTCGTTCATTTAATTCTACGAGAGTTAATTTCTTTTCCAATGCGTCTTTGTAACTTTCAAGCGAAGGGGAAGCTGAACCAAAAATCACAACCGCATTGTTGTATCTTCCGCGCCATTTGGCAATTTCTCTTGCATCATAAGACGGTTTTTGTTCTTGTTTATAAGTTTGTTCATGTTCTTCATCAATAATTATCAAACCCAGGTTTTTAAACGGAGAGAATATTGCCGATCTAGCTCCTATAATTATTTTTATGTTGCCGTTTTTCATTTTTAAAAATAGGATATATTTTTCAATGTTGCTTATTCCGCTGTGCCACAAACCGATATTTGTCCCGAATCTTTTTGTCATAATGTCTGCAAATTGAACTGTAAGAGAAATTTCAGGTATAAGCATTATCGCACTTCTGTTTTGTCTTAAAGCATATTCTATAGAGTTTATGTACACTTCAGTCTTGCCTGAAGCAGTTACTCCGTGAAGAAGAAAACCTGCAAAAGAATTCTTTTGCAGGTTTTCTTTTATTAAATTAACGGCGTTAACCTGGTGTATGTTTAGCACGTGCTTTTCATATGATATTTCTTCGTCTGTGATTTTATTTTTTACAATTCTTTTTGGAGATTTCATTGCTGCGGGAATGATTGATGCAAGCGCTTCGCCCAGTGAACACACATAATTTTTTGAAATATAATTCGCAAGTTCCGTTGTTTCTTTAGTTATAAGAGAATCTTTGTCTATAACTTCAATAATTTGCTTTAATTTCAAAGTGTTTTTGTCTGTAAGATTTTGGTAGGAAATTACGTAAGCGGTTAAAATTCTTTTTCCAAATTGTACTTTAACCCTTTTCCCAACTATATTTGCCGGATTAATATTTTCAGGAGGAAGATAATAAAAGATTTTGTTTAAGGGAACAGGGACAGCTACTTCTAAAACTATCATACTTCGCCTGCATCTAAATAATGCATAACTTTTTTCACATCTTCCCAGACGAATTTTTTTAAGTTCGGATTTCTTAAAAGAGCTGAAGGATGGTATGTGGGCATAAGTTTTATACTTTTATATTCTTTAAAATTGCCTCTTAATTTACTTATAGGCACTTCAGTGCTTAAAAGACCTTTTGCGGAAGAAGCCCCTAGAGTTACAATAATCTTAGGTTTGACAATTTCAATCTGCATATCCAAATACGATCTGCACATTTCCATTTCTTCAAGAGTCGGAGGTCTGTCATTTGAGCGTTTTTCAGGGTTAAACGGATCAATCATAGGGTGACATTTTACTATATTTGCTATATATACTGTTTCTCTTGTCTGTCCCATTGCTTCAATAATTTTTGTCAACAGTTGTCCTGCCCTTCCTATGAAAGGTTCTCCTTTATGATCTTCGTCATATCCCGGACCTTCGCCTATGAACATTAAACTGGCGTTTGGAGATCCTGTGCCAAAAACCGCCCTTAAACGAGTATTGCCTAAATGACAATTTTTACAAATATTAACTTTTTCTTTCAATACTTCAAGTTTTTCTTTAGGTCCTGAAATTTTATGAGAAAAAGTTTGTTGTTCATCTGATGCAGCGTTTAACACAGAAATTTTATAAATTTCATTTTCTCCCCAGTTATTATATTCTTCAAGAGACCTTTTTGTCAGCTTTAATATTGTTAAATAATCTGATAGTTTCATTTATAATTTTTTCCGCAACTATTTTTTTGTCCTTATTTTTTATCTCTATAACGGAGCCGTCCGTATTTATAATATATGCCGTAGTATTATCTGAACCGATTGACTCATTGGCGTTGGCTGTTATTAAATCAAGATTTTTATTTTTTAATTTCATTTTAGCATTGTTTATTAAATTTTTAGTTTCAAGTGCAAACCCGGTAACAATCTGATTTTTTTTATTTTTTCCGCAATATTTAATAATATCAGGATTTTGGGTAAACTCTATTAATATTTTTTTACTGCTTTTCTTTATTTTGTGTTTATAAATTTTGACCGGTCTGTAATCTGAAACAGCCGCCGCGCTTATGATAATATCTGACTTTTTAAAATTCAATTTTACCGCTTTAAACATTTCTAAAGCGGTTGTAATTTCCATAAGCTTTACATTTGAAGGGAATGTATTTGCCGGTCCTGAAATAAAAATAACGTTACATCCTTTTATTAAAGCAGCTTCAGCGAGAGCATTTCCCATTTTTCCAGAAGAGTTATTGCTTATGAATCTAACCGGATCTATATATTCTTTGGTAGGTCCAGACAAAATTAGAAATGTGAGTTTTTTTGACATTAATTATTTAAACCTTTTACTATATTTATTTAAGGTTAATTATAGATGATATGACAACTTCGACAGGGGCAAGTCTGCCGTCTCCATAGTCGCCGCAGGCAAGTTCTCCTTTTTCAGGCATAATAAAATTATACCCGTAATCTTTTAGAGTTTTGATATTAGTCTGTGTAGCTTGATGATTAAACATATTAGTATTCATTGCGGGGCATATTAAAATGTCGGCTTTTGAAGCAAGCACGGTGCATGACAGTAAGTCATCTGCTCTACCGTAAGCAAGTCTTGCAATTATATCGGCTGTGGCCGGGACAATTACAATAACATCAGCTTTTTTAGCAAGCGAAATATGTTTTATTTCCCATTCATCTGGAATTTCAAACATATCTTGATAAACTTTATTTTTTGACAAAGTTTGTAAAGTGAATAACGTTATAAATTGAGAGCCGCTTTTGGTTAAAATACATTCAACATTTGCTTTAAGTTTAACAAGCTGTCTTATTATATCACAGCTTTTATATGCCGCGATGCATCCGCAAATGCCTAAAATAATATTTTTATTTTCTATAACCATTGCTTTTCCAAAATATTTAGATATTACAAATTCTTACTGTTACATATTTAATTAACACAATTAAATTATAATACCGCGCGAAACGACTTCGATTATTATTTTTGAACTTCAGATTTGAATTTTACTTCTTTTTTCATTTTTTTTTTTGTATTTCTTCAATTTTTTCATGCGTTGCAACATTTGTGACGACTTCAATTAACGCTTTATTTATAAGCTCGGCTTGCGTAAGTTTCCTGCAATCTTCATTATGTCTTATTATTTCAATCCATTCTAATGCAAGTTTTACTATCTCATATCTTCCAAGCTGCGATGTTGATACAGTTGAATCTAAATACATTTCAATTGATGCCATTCTTTATCTCCCGTTAGTAAAATACGCTTTATCTTTTTGAATTTTATATTCTAAAGATTGTATAATTATCTTCACTGCGCGTATAGCACTATTTAAATTTTTATTTATAACCAGATATTCATATTTATGAATATATTCTGATTCTTTTTTTGCATTCTTAAGACGTATGTTTATTATTTCTCTGCAGTCTTTATTTCTTGCAATAAGTCTGTTTTCAAGAGTTTTTAAATCCGGTGTTATTATAAAAATCATACAAGCGTTAGGGTACTGTTTTTTTATGCTTACAGCGCCTTGAACGTCAATTTCTAAAAGTATGTTTCTTCCAGCTTTTAGTACCTTACGTAATAATGTTTTTAAAGTGCCGTAATAGTGGTCGTGTACCCTTGCCCATTCAGTAAATTTCTTTTCTTTAATCATTTTTTTGAATTCAGGTTCATTAACAAAAAAATATTCTCTGCCGTTTATTTCGCCTTTTCTAGGCGGTCTTGTAGTATATGATACTGAATAGAATATATTTTGGCTGCTGCTGACAACAGCCTCACATATGCTGGATTTACCTGCCCCTGAAGGCGCAGAAATGATTATTATGTTGCCTGATGATTTAATAGGATTGTTTAATTTTTTATTCAACTTAAAAATCCACAAAAATATCGGGAAGGTGGGACTTGAACCCACAACCTCCTGCTCCCAAAGCAGGCGCGATAGCCAATTACGCTACTTCCCGGTTAATTCTTTTATAATTTCTCTAGCTTTTTGCAAAGCTTTTGCTCTATGGCTTACAGAATTTTTGATTTCAGAACTAATTTCTGCAAAAATTTTTCCATATTTGGGAATATAAAACAAAGGATCATGCCCGAATCCGTTAATCCCTCTAATACAGCATCTTATTATACCAAATATTTCTCCATATGCCAAAGATATTTCGCCGTCAGGACCTGCAATTGCTATTATTGTCCTGAATTCTGGTACGCCTCCTAACATTTTAAGAAGTTTTTTATTGTTATCTTCATAAGAACATTTTTCTCCGGCATATCTTGCGAAATAAACTCCTGGGGGCGCTTTTTAAGTAATCAACTTCAAGACCAGAATCGTCTGCAATAGTCCATTTTTTAAAAAATTTGGCTGCTTCTATTGCTTTTTGACGCATTTTCTTCAAGTGTTTTGCCGTCTTCTGTTGTTACAGGATAATTAGGAAAGGATGTCATAGGTATAATTGTAATGTTTAAATCTTTTAAAATTGATTTTATTTCTTCCGCTTTACATTTATTCAAAGTGGCAAGAATTAATTCGTTTATCATTTTAAAATTCCGTTTAACGCTTTCTTTTGCGCGTCTATAACTTGTTTTATACCTGCGTATGCCATATTCAAAAGTTTGTCTAGCGTTTCCTTAGAAAACGGTTCTCCTTCAGCAGTTCCCTGTAACTCAATAAATTTGCCTGAAGTCGTCATTATAATATTCATATCTACATCTGCATTATTATCTTCTTTGGCAGATAAATCTAAAATTTTTTTACCATTGTCATAAATACCTACGCTTACAGCTCCGATATAATCTCTCAGGGGAATCTCTTTTATAATTTTTTGTCGTTTTAATTTCTGTAATGCTAAAGCTAAGGCAATAAAGCCTCCGTTTATTGAAGCTGTTCTTGTTCCGCCATCAGCCCGTATGACATCGCAGTCGATAGTTATTGTGCGTTTACCCAGCTTATTTAAATCAACAGCTGCCCTTAAAGATCTGCCTATAAGACGAGATATTTCCTGCGCCCTTCCACCGTTAGAAAGTTTTCCTCTTGAAGATCTTTCGCTGCACGATCTTGGAAGCATTGCATATTCTGCAGTTATCCAGCCGTGAGTACCACCTTTATGTTCTACAAAAGGCGGTACTTTTTCTTCAACGGAAGCCACGCACAAGACTTTTGTTTCTCCCATTGAAAACATACATGAACCTTCTGCGTGTTTTAAATAATTTTTAACAATTTTAATTTTTCTCATTAAATACCGTTCCCAAAATAATCTATTTTAACTCCGCTAAAATAATTTTAATTTCAATTTAAACCGTAATACCGTTATCTATTTTTATTATTTTAATACGCAATGTAATCGTGCATTTTAATGGCAGAGTAATATAAAATATCTTTTATAAACCTATTCTAAAAATTTTAAAGTTCCATTGATTTTTTCTATTTTTAATTTTGCTTCATTAAGCCTTGTTTTAATTTTTTCTATTTCAGTGTCTGGAGCTTTTTTTATAAAATTTTCATTATCCAAATTTAAAGTTATTCTATCAACTTCCTGCTTTGCAAAACCAATTTTTTTCATAAGTCTTGCTTTCTCTTTTTTAGTATCAATAAGCCCTTCTAAAGGTAAAAATATTTCAAAACTTCCTGTAATGGCAAGCGCAGAATTTTTAGGTCTTTTCATATTTTTGCAGAACTGTATTGTACTTATTTTAGCAAGTTGTTTTATATAGTTTTCATTTTCTTTTACTATTGTTTCTTTATTATCTTCTAAAACGTTAAATAGTGCTTCAAGTTTTATAGCCGGCGAAATATTCATTTCGCTTCTTAACGTTCTTATGTTTACAATTATATCTTGCAGAACTTTCATTTTTTCAATAGACTCTGCATTACCGTTTTTAACTTCGAATAAAGAACTCTCGCTTAGTGTTTTAATATTGCTGGCTTTATTTAATATCTGCCATATTTCTTCAGCTATAAAAGGCATTATGGGCGATATAAACTGCAAAGTTGATTTCAATATATGCACAAGCATTGAAAGAACCTGCTTTTTTGTGTTTAAGTTTGTTGACAATATGCGTATCTTTGAAAATTCTATATACCAGCTGCAGTATTTTGTCCAAAAGAAATCGTAAATCTCTCTTACAGAACTGTCAATATTATAAGATTCATACGCGGCTTTAACTTTTGAGACAGTATTTGCAAATTCTGTTATAATCCAGTAGTCAGCAAGCTCAGACAACTGAATATCATTATCAAGTTTATCGATACCTTCAGAATTCATTATTATAAATCTTGACGCATTCCATATTTTATTTGCAAAATTTCTTGCCGTTAAGAATAATTCGTCTGAAATCTGCAAATCTCTTCCGGGAGCTGCAACTTGTGCCAGCGCAAATCTCAATGCGTCAGTACCGTATTGACTCATAATTACCATAGGATTAACAACATTTCCCAGAGATTTTGACATTTTTCTGCCATGTTTGTCTTTTAATATTCCATGAATAAACACATCGTTAAAAGGAATGTTTTTCATAAATTCCAGACTAAACTGCACCATTCTTGCAACCCATAAATATAAAATATCGTGTCCTGTAACTAAAACCGATGTAGGATAAAAATATTTTAAATCTTCATTATTATCATCTTCTCCCCAGTTAAACACGCTCATCGGCCATAAAGCCGAAGAAAACCAAGTGTCTAAAACATCTTCATCCTGAACAAAATTTTTACCTTTGCAGCAGGAACATTCTACAGGTTTATCAAATGAAGCTATTGATTTACAATTATTTCTATTTCCTTTTTCGTCAACACAATAGTAAACTGGTATCCTATGTCCCCACCATATTTGACGGCTTATACACCAGTCTCTCAAATTTTCAAGCCAAACAATATAAGGTTTTTTCCATGATTTAGGATGAAATGAAGTTATGCCGTCATTTGCCGCTTCAACTGCCTTTTTAGACATTTCTGTTACGTTTAAAAACCATTGTTCTGACATCAAAGGTTCTATTTTTGTAGAACACCTGTAACACTTTCCAACTGAATGGGTATAATCTTCTGTCTTTACTAGCGAACCTATTGCATCTAAATCCTTAACAATTTCTTTTCTTGCTTCTTCAGTATTTAATCCCTGATATTTTGACGGGACGTTTATCATTGTGCCGCCAGCGTTTATTATTTCTATTATGTCTAGTCTGCTTCTTTTTGCTATATCATTGTCGATTGTGTCGTGGGCAGGCGTAACTTTAATTGCTCCTGTGCCGAAAGATTTGTCAACCATGTAATCTGCAACTATTTTTATTTCCCTGTTTATTAAAGGAAGGGTTATTGTTTTTCCTACTAATTTTGTATATCTTGCGTCATCTGGATTTACCGCGACAGCTGTATCTCCAAGTATAGTCTCAGGTCTTGTTGTTGCAACAATAACATATTCCTTAGAATCTTTTAAAGGATATTTTATATGCCAGAGACTGCTTTTTTCATTTTCATACTCAACTTCTATATCGGAAAGTGCCGTTGAGCAACTTGGACACCAGTTTACAAGTCTTTTCCCTCTATATATAAGTCCCTTATTAAAAAGATATATGAAAGATTTTTTGACAGCTTTTGAACGGCTTTCATCCATTGTAAAAGCTGTTCTGTCCCAATCTAAACTGCAGCCGAATTTTTTTAATTGTTCTAATATTATATCGCCGGTTTCAGCTCTCCATTGCCACACTTTTTCTAAAAATTTTTCGCGTCCTAAGTCATATTTTGTCTTGCCTTCTTTTTTTAGAAGTTTTTCAACAACATTTTGTGTGGCAATCCCCCCGTGATCTGTTCCAGGCACCCACAAAGTGTTATATCCCTGTAGTTTTTTAAACCTTATTATTATATCCTGAAGAATATTATCTAAGGCATGACCCATATGAAGAGATCCGGTCACATTAGGCGGCGGAATAACTATGGTAAAGGGTTTTCTATTTTTGTCAGGTTTTGTAGAAAATATCTTGTTTTCTATCCAGTATTTATACCATTTTGCTTCAACTTCTTTAAAATTATAAATCTTTTCCATTTTAAATCCTTATGGATTATAAATCATCATCATATGCGGATTATAATTTACAATTGATAATAATAAAATAACAAGACTCAAGATTATACCAAAATTTCTTGTTTTTGTATAATTATGTATGCGATAAGTTGTTTTAGCGGCCGTTTTACATGCGGATAACAGTATATTTATTGTAATCAGAACGTTAGATAATTGAATTATATATTGGTCATCATAAATTTAATAGTAAAATTAAATTCGTTCAGCATAGCAAAATGAAGAGGTCATTATAGAAACCAGGGCAGTGTTAATCAGCGGAATTTCAAGAGGAATAGGTAAAGAACTTGCATTGTCTTTTTCAAGAAATGGCTGGAATGTATGCGGATGTTATAAAAATAATAAACCGGAATATATGATTCCAAACTCTAAGTTTATAAAAGCTGACATATCAAAATATGAAGAAGTAAAAGAATTTATAAAAAGCTCAATAACGGATTACAGTAAGATTGATTGTGTTATAAATAATGCATCAATTACTATGTCTTCAACTATATTTAAAATGACCGAGGATATTTGGGAATCAGTTATTAGAACAAATTTAAATGGAACTTTTTATATGCTTAAGGAAGCATTAAGCGCAATGATAAAACAAAAAAGCGGTTCAATAATCAATATTGCATCAATATCAGCGTTTAAATCTTGTATCGGCGATTCAAATTTATTCAGCTTCAAAATCGGGAGATATATCTCTTACAAGAACAGCCGCGAGAGAAGGCGGGCATTTCGGGATAACTGTTAATGCGGTTTTACCGGGTTTCCACTTAACAAATATCGGTAGTAATGCAAGTAATGATTATATAAAACGGTTAACGCGGAAGTGTTTTAAATATTACGACAGATATTAAAGAGCTTACCGGTTTTATTCTTTTTTAGCTGAAGTAAAAACAGTTTCCGGACAAATTTTCAACTTTGATTCAAGAATAATATAAAAGCATTAAAATGGAAAGGTAAAATAGTTAAAGAAATTGAAATTGGCATTACTGGATATAAGTGTTTCGCCTTTGGGAATAGGCAAGGAAATAAACTGGCAAGGCTTATCAAATCTGAATCGCAAGTCAGTTATGACGAGCGGCACGGCATATATGCCGCGTCTATTTGCGGTTTTGAAATGCGGGATGATTACGCCAGTATGAAATGACAAAAAAGCAGTTTTTGAAGCATTGAATGAAGCTGGCATAAAAAATTCAGGCTATAAGGAAAATCGAATCGGATTTTGCGTGGGAGAAAGTAAAATAAATCCTTTTAACAAGATTTTTATTTTGAAAATACGCTCCTAGAAAGATTAAGAAAACATTCCGTTATAACCGCGGTTATATGCTTGCCCTGTCGGTAGCATGCGTTACTGGCGTGCTCACAATTATAGAAGGTTGTAAACTCATAAAAAACGGATTATGCGATGCAGTTATATGCGGAAGTTCTGAGAAACTTCATTACATCCGCTCTATATTGCGGCATTTAAAAATATGAAAGTCTTAACCAAATGCAAACCGAGTCCTTTTGATAAAAATAGAAGCGGTTTTGCGGTATCCGGAGAAGCATGTTTTGTTATAATTGAAAATATAAAAAAGCTTTGAATAGAAAAACGAAAGTTTATTGTAAAATTGAAGACTGTGCAAATGGAATATATTCTGCCAGTTCTTTATCTATAAATTCATATGAAAAAATGAAAAGTATCGTACAAAAAAACAGTCTGGACGCAACTGCATGATTATATACATGCGGTACAAGATTTAACGATTATTATGAAAGCATGGCTGTTTTTGAAAGTTTTAAAAATGCCGGTAAAATTCCTTTAAGCTCTACAAAAGCGACTATAGGTCATATGCTTGGAGTTTCTGGAATACTAGAAGCTGCTTTTTCTGCGCTTGCTATAAATAATAATATTGTTCCTCCTACTTTAAATTTTATGCAGACCGATATAAATTTGGGATTAGATTATACTCCGAATAAGGCAAGAGAAGAAATTATAAATTCCGCTTTATCTCTTTCTTTTGGCTTTGGCGGGTAGGGCGCCGCCTTTTTTTAAAAAACTTTTATCATAAATTATTCTGAAAGTATATTCAGTATATGTTTTTCCCGGTATTTTCAATTACTTAATGCTATATGCTCAACAAATGTCAAATTCAGGTAATCAATATAAATTTAAAAGGGGTTAACGGAAGAAAATTTATAAATTTTTCATCAAATAATTATTTGGATCTCGCCGGAAATAGAGAGATAGGGGGCAAAAGTTGTAAATACTGTTGAAAAATACGGGTTTGCAGGCGCTTCATCTCGCATGCGCAAATCTTTAATTCATGAAGAATTGGAAACAGCTCCTGTCGCGTTTAAAAAATAAGCAAACTTCACTTTATTTTTCCAAGCGGATATCAAACTAATGTAGGAGTTATAAGCGCGCTTATGTCGAATGAAAAAGAATCCTGCATAATAATTGATAAACTGAATCATGCTTCGCTCTGGGACGGAGCGAAACTTGCAGGTGCTAGAGTTTTGTTTATGAACACTGTGATATGAATTCGCTTGAAAAAATTCTTCAACGAACGTGTGAATATAGAATGAAATCAGTAATAACAGAACCTGTTTTTTCTATGGACGGAGATTTTACGCCTTTAAAAGATTTACAATATTGTGCCAGCGATATGATGCTGTGAGTATGGTTGATGAAGCGCATTCAACAGGGGGTTTTCGGGAAAGAAGGCAAAGGACTTGCTGAATTTTTTAACGTTGAAAATAAAATAGATACAATTGTCGGTACGCTTTCAAAAGCTTTTCCTGTGCAGGACGGTTCTGTCTGCAGTTCCCGCAAACTTATTGATTTTTTAATTAATAAAAGCAGAGCTTTCATTTACACGACGGCAGTTTCTCCTATTATATGCGCTGCTGCATTAAAATCTTTGGAAATTATAAAAAGAAGCGATGACAGGAGACAACATTTGCATACACTGTCTAAAACATTAAAAAATAAACTGAATAGCTTGGGTTTTAATACATTTAAATACGCAATCGCAAATAGTGCCAATTATGACCGGCAGTATTGAAAATACTATCAAAATATCGGCATCTTTGCTGAAAAAAGGAATTTATATTCCGCAATAAAGCCCCTACGGTTCCTAAGGGCAAATCAAGGATAAGAGTACCGCTTACATCAGGACACACTATTGAAGACATTGAAAAGCTATGTGATGATATACACTTGATTTTATAAAATATTATTCAATATGCGAAAAATTTTAGAAAAATATAATAATTTAAAATTAGTTTTTGACTGCGCGCAAGACAGCATTAGCAAAATCTTCTGCAGCTTCAGGCCCGTTTGCAGTTATAATATTTCCATCAATTTCCAAAGAGGCTCCGGTATACGAAGCGCCTTTTTCTATCAAGGTTTCTTTTCCATCAACAAAAACAGTCGCTTTTTTACCATTTAGAATACCTGAGTTTGCGAGAATTACGCCTGCTATACATATTGAAGCAATAGGTTTATCCCGTTTAAAAAAATTATTTGCTAGTTTTAAAGCGCAAGGATTGTCAAAGAATATATTAGCTCCTGCTCCACCGACATATACTATCGCGTCAAAATCGTCAGAATTAACATTTTGAATTAAAACAGTACTTATTGTTTTATATCCGAATCTTCCTGTAAGTTCTCCAGTTTTTACGCTTGCAGTTATTACTTCAATACCAGCGTCTTCAAGAACTTTTTTAGGTTTATAATATTCTTCATCTCTAAACATTTCAGGAGCTGTTATAAATACAACCTTTTTCATTTTTATGTCCTTTTACTTTTCAATAATGATGCTTTTAATTACAACAGGATTAACAGGTTTGTCAGAAAAATCAACTTTAACTCTTGATATTTTTTTATTATCTCAAGTCCTTCGGCAACATATCCAAAAATGGTATGATTGCCATTAAGCCACGGAGTTTGAACTTCAGTTATAAAAAATTGTGAACCGTTTGTATCCGGGACCGGCGTTTGCCATAGCTAAAATTCCCGGTTTGTCAAATTTTAATGAAGGAGATATTTCATCTTTAAATTTATAGCTCGGACCGCCCGTTCCCGTTCCGAGAGGATTTCCGCTTTGTATCATAAATTCAGGAATGACTCTATGAAAGGCTAGACCGTCATAAAACTTCTTTGTTGTTTTTTGCCAGTATAAGGATCAATAAATTCTTTTGCGCCTTCTGAAAGTTCCACAAAATTTGCTACTGTAAGCGGAGTATTTTCTGGAAGAAGTTTAATTTTAATTATTCCTAATGAAGTTTCAATCAAAGCATTCATTTTATTTCTCTTTCTATTTAATTTATTTTAACTGGAGTATTGTATCATAATTTGACTTATAGACGCATTGTTTTTAAAATAAGTCGTAAGATATTGAATTGGATAAATAAATTTGATCTTCCTGTTATTATAGTTGCGAGATTTGATTTGGTACTCTTAACCATACGCTGCTTACAGTTGAAAAATTAAAAAGAGACAAACAAAAAGTTTTAGGAATTATGTTAAGCAGCAAAAGAAATAAAAATGATATTTCGACTCGCTCTAATTCTGCGGTTATACAAAAATAACATTTGACATCCTTTTACGCAGATGGCAGACTGGATCAACGACGATCCTAACATACCTTTAATAATAGAAAAGCAAGAGGTTCGTATTTATATAATATTGACAGTAAAAAATATCTAGACGGAGTCTCTTTCCTATGGGTAACTCTTTTAGGACACAGAAATATTAAAATAGATAAAATGATAAAAAACAAATTAATAAAGTTTCGCATACAACTTTTCTTGGACTGCCGCACAAACCTGCAATAGAGCTGTCTGAAAAGCTTTTAAAAATATTGCGTAATAATTTAAAGTTTTTTATTCAGATAATGGTTCTACAGCCGTGAAAGTTGCGTTAAAAAGATCTTGTCGGTATTGGCAGTTTAAAAATGAGAAACGAAGGATTTTTTTATCTTTAAAAAATGCGTATCATGGAGATACTATAAGCGCTGTTTCAGTGGGAGGCACAAATTATTCCATTCAAGGTTTAAATATTTATTATTTAACAGCTACTTTACAATGTTTCCTTACTGTTATAGATGTAATTACAGAAAAAATGGAATAGAATTTCATTTAAATGCAAAAAACTTTAAAGAACATAATATACAATTGGGTTGTAGCGGAGAATGTATAAAAGAAGTTGAAACGGTCCTTGCAAAAATAATAAAGAAATTGCTGCTAACTATTATCGAACCTCTTAATCAGGATGCGTCAGGTATGATAGTAATGCCTCCAGGTTATCTAAAAGAATACTCGGATATTTGTTAAACGATATTCACTGCGATGAAGTTACTGCAGGATTTGGAAGGACAGGGAAGATGTTTGCAGTAGAGCATGAAAATATTAAACCAGATTTTACGTGCGTATCAAAAGGCATAACAGGCGGCTATGTACCCTTGGTTGTTACCGCAACAAATGAAATTTATAATGCTTTAGGTAAATATGGAGAATTTAAAACTTTTTCGGGTATTCTTGTACCGCAAATCCGTTTGCAGTCGCTGCCGCAAATTAAGTTCTTGACGTATTAAAACAGGATAAAATCATCTCTAAACTTCAGCCTAAATTAAATATTTAAAAAAAGAACTTGCGTTATTGTCAAAACATAATAAAGTTGGCAATATCAGACATTGTGGCGTAATGGCAGGCATAGAAATTGTAGAAGACAAAAAAACAGGCGCAAGAATCCGTGCTAATATACGAAACACGGAGTTATAATAAGAAATCTGGCGATACGCTTGTTTTATTTTCACATCTTACAATGACAAACCAAGAAATATTATAAATAATAAATGCAATTAAAACAGAATTAGATAATCTAAACTTTAACAATTAAACAAGTAAAAAATTATAGATTGCTTATATGGTGCTTGTGCTTATTAATTCGTATGGTTCTGTATCTATAATCTATCTTCCAGTTCTGTTATCATATTATTTTGTTCTTGCAAGTTATATCCTAAAAATCTATCTAAAAGCTTTTTAACTTCTTCAAGCGTTTTTCGCAAACATAATGAAAGGTACCTTTACAACACTTGTCATAACGACCTTTATTTAAATCAGCCTTGCCCTGTCTACGTTATCCATGGCAGTTTTATACATATTAACAGTTTTTTTGTTAGTGAAGACTTATCAGTTTTTACATATATAACTGGCGATGGAATTTCATAATAATCCTGCAGTAGATATATTACATAAGACGATTCTAGCATTACATTCTCATCTAAGAAATACGGGAATAATTTTTCTTAAATCTTGAATAGAATCTCGGCGTCATAAATCTTTACCAATCTTATTATTTATTTGTCCTAAATATTTTAGAATTCTTTTGACTACCCACAATCTGCAGTTAGCGCGAGTATTGCCGGCATTGAATTTGTTGCTATATTTATCAGCCACACAAAAATGACCGTATTCCATATTATTTGAAGAGGAGTTGTATAAATTCTTCTAAAATAGTATTTACAGTCGCGGTTTCATAAGAAAGGATTTTTTAACCTGGAACTGGATGAAGGAAGCAAATTATAACATAGTTTACCCATAATTAATTCTTGCATACCTTTCTAATTATTTGCAATATCTGTAAAAAACAATACAAATACAAAAATATAAATTTTTGTATTTAAAACATATTAAACTTAGCATGGTATTTACAATCTTAAATACTGAGATTTATAGAGTTTTGTAAAATGATTAAATATTTTTATTGATTCATTAAGATAAAATAAAAATTACTATAATTTATTTTTATATCTTATAATGATAAGTCAGAAAATATCAAAAATAATAACTTCAATTTAAAAAGATTAAATAACCTGTAAAACTTGACATATATCTTATAAATTTTTTACGAATGAAACTGGAGTCATTCCTAAAAAATATCTATAAAATGTACTTTCGTTTTTATTCAGCGACTGGATTAGCTACTCATGAATTTCACTATAAAGTTCATCATTAGATGATGGTGAAAGGATTAAGTATGTATCACTGTTTTTAACTCTTACTTCTAATTTGTTAATTACTTTTTGTTTTCAGCTATATTTAAATCCTTTAATGTGTCAGACGGTCCGATAAAAGCTCTCACGCGAACTATAGTCTAGTTCCTTTTGGCATTTTGTTCGGCAGTATCGGAACTGTTTTAGCCAACTTATAAAATTCAATTATTTTTTTGCATCTTTTAGGGTATCGTTTTATTTTATCACTAGATTTATAAGCAATTCTACAGTATTCGTCAGGAATATCTAAACGAGGCATTAATTGTATAAGCACATCCATATATATAAATTCATTTTAATTTTCGTCTTTTGGATTTTTAAATATATTTGCAACCATTTTTCTTAATTCTTTATCAGAGTATTTATACCATAAATCCTTGCTAATTTTACCAGTTTGTCCTAAATGATGCATAAGTCTTTTCACAGAGTAAAGTCCGCAATTTTTATAAGTCTGGCCATTATTATATCCATCATAATGAAAATGATTAGGATGCAGTTTTGGGTTATATTAATAATTTCGGGTGCGAGATTTTGACCCGGCAGGAGACCTGTTCGTATTTTAATTGTTACAGGAATTTCAACGCTTTTTACAACAGATTCTAAAATTTCAAAAATATGTTTTTCATTGTCAAGAAGTTTTACTCCTGCACATGCTTTTACAATTTTCTTTACGGGACATCCTAGATTTATATCTATAATGTCAGCCCTTGTATCTCTAATAATTTTTGCCGCTTCAGACATATTGTAAGCACCGCCTCCAAAAATCTGAACTGCAACAGGTTTTTCTTGATTTGATATCTTTTAAAGTTTTTTTTTGTTTTTTCGTCGTTATGTATAAGCGCTTTTGTCGATGTCATTTCTGTATATACAAGACCCACTTCGCCGTTTTTTGCAAGATGCTGTAAAGGCATAATCGGTTATGGCAGCCATAGGAGCAAGAATAATACTGTTGCTAAGTTTAATATTTCCTATCTGTAATTTTTGCATTTTATTATTTATGCGATATGAATTCCGCAGTTTGATATGTTTTCAAAAATTATATGCGCTTTAATAATTAATACTCAAAAATTTAAATTTTTAATTCCAATTTGTAAGCTTGAGACAGGCGGATGACTTTAATTCATTTTGATTATATTTCAAACCGCATTTTTTTTGCTTTAAATACGCCGCACGGGCAATCATTGCGGCATTATCCGTACAATAAATAATAGACGGAACAAAAACCTTTATTTTATTTTTTTGCCCTGTTTGTAAAAACATTGTTCTTATCAGCGAATTTGCACTTACTCCGCCGCCTAAAACAATTTGCCGTAAATTAAACTCTTTTGCAGCTGCAAAAGATTTAAAGCAAATCGTTTCAGCCAAAGCCTGCCTGAAAGAAGCGCAAATATCGTTCAAATGTTTTCTATTGTTAGCAGGATTTTCCTTTAAATAATTTAAAAGAGCTGTTTTTATTCCTGAAAAGGAAAAATCCCAGCTTCCTTTCAAATAAGGTCTTGTGAATTTAACCGCCTTGGGGTTTCCTTTATCTGCTTTTTTGTCTATGACAGGACCTCCCGGATAAGAAAGCCCCAGCATTTTAGCGGCTTTGTCAAAGGCTTCGCCTGCGGCGTCGTCTCTTGTGTTGCCAAGTATTTTATATTTGCCAAAATCTTTGACTATAATAAGCACTGTATGCCCACCGGAGATTATCACGCTTAAAAAAGGCGGTTTCACAGATTTATTTTCTATAAGAGCAGAGTATATATGACCTTCTAAATGGTTTACAGGTATTATGGGTTTTTCATAAATACAAGCAATGGATTTTGCAGCTACTGCTCCTACAATCAAAGATCCCGCTAGCCCCGGTCCTGCTGTAAAAGCTACAGCATCTATTTGTTGAGCAAAATCAGTAAAAGTTATACCGGCATTTTTTAAAGCTTTATATATTACTGAATTTATATTTTCTATATGTGCCCGGCTTGCAAGTTCCGGAACAACGCCGAAAAACTTAGAATGTGTCTTTATCTGTGAAGAAATTACAATAGAGTTTACTTTTGTTCCATCTAAAACTACAGCCGCAGAAGTTTCGTCACAAGAAGTTTCTAGCGCAAGAATATTCATATTTCAAAATTAACCTTTTGGAGACTTTATAGTGAATTTCATTAAAGCATTATTTAATTAGTGATAAATTTTTTATAATTTATAAGGGTTATATTATAGTAATTTCTGTTTGGTGAATAAAATTTATATGTTATCGAACCGTCAAGATTGTTTGTCTTGCTTAAACCTATTTTCATAGAACGGGCGACGCTTTTAAAACTTGTTTCGAAAGATTGGGTATTATTACCTGTTTTAAGTTTTATAGTCTTATAAAATTCGTTCCACTTAGATGTTTTTTTAGTCCTTTCTCTTATATATTGAGTTAAAATATCATTTTGAACAACTCCGTTTGCGACTAAAACATCTACTATTCTTTTATCGAGAAGCACGTCCATAGATATTCTACGTTTTTGTACAGATTGCATAGAAAACCATATTCCTATACCGCACAAAAACAGTATTATTAAATACGCTTTAGTCCATATACTTGTTTTTTTTGCTTTATTTGCCACAATGTTCTCCGTATGTGCAAAATATTAATTAAATTGCTTTAGCAGCAATTTTGATTTATCCTTTATCTATTAAAACTTATGCTATTTGTTCTTCTTGTTCTTTTTATTATCTTTTTTGTTTGTATTTATTAAAACCGCTGAAGACTCTATCATTTCAGTAACTTTATTTTCTTTTATAATTGATACGGCTTTATTCAAAACATTGTCTTGCAAATCTTCCGCTTTATCTGTCTGAACGACAACCGGTTTAATATTTTTGTTTTGTGAAAAAAGCATATCGCTATAAGTATAAAGCTTTATCTCTTCTTCTATGCTGATTTCAACTTCTACATCAGGAGTTATACCGTTTTCTGCGTTTTTATTATTAGAATGATTGATTGGACGTCCGGACGGAAGATAATATTTTGCAGTAGTAAGCCTTAGAGCTGTTCCGTCAAGTAGAGGTTTAATAGTCTGAACGCTTCCTTTTCCAAATGTATTGGCTCCTATTATTAAAGCTCTTTTAAAGTCCTGCATTGACCCGGATACTATTTCCGATGCAGAAGCCGAACCTTTGTTTACAAGTATAACAAACGGTATATCGGAAAACTCGCCGTTTCCGGTTGTAAAATATTCTTTTTTAGTATCCTCAGCTCTTCCTTTTGTGGTAAGGACAATTGTCTCATCTTTTACAAATAAACTAATTATTTTTATTGCAGAATCTAAAAGTCCGCCGGGGTTATTTCTCAAATCCAAAATTAAAGCTTGAATATCCTGCTTTTTATAATTTGAAAGCGCTTTTTTAATATCTTCAGCGCTTTGCGCATTGAATTCGGTAAGTCTTATATATACTATGCCTTTATCAAGCATAGTTGTTTTTACCGTTTCAATTTTTATTTTTTCTCTTACAAGGCTAAATTCAATTTCATCTAAAGAATTATCTCTTGAAATTACAATTTTAACCTCTTTGCCGGCTTTGCCGCGCATTAGATTTACAGCTTCGTCGCTGGACATTCCTATAGCAGATTTATCATCAATTTTTACAATCCTATCTTCCGGCAAAATGCCGGCTTTGTATGCAGGCGTTCCTATTAAAGGCGATACGACTGTTATAAAATCATTTTTAATCGTAATGCAAAGTCCAACGCCGCTAAAAGCGCCTTCTGTTTCATCTTGCATTTTTTTATATGCTTTTTCTTCCATATACTGTGAAAACGGATCTAACGTAGCGACAACTCCTTTAATAGCGCCAACCGCTAAATCTTTAGGGTTTGTCTTAGAAATATATTCTGTGTCTATTATTTCCATAATATCTATCATTAATTTAAGCTTATCGTATGTTTCATCTCCCGAGGCGAATGAATTTATCCCATAAAAAATTAAAATCGTTCCGACAAATATAATTTTTCTTCTAAAATGCATCTTTATCTCCATAAAATATTTTATTTTGCCTTGAGCCAAAGTATTGGATTATCAGGAACATTTTTATATCTTATTTCAAAGTATAAAACGCTGTTTTTACCGCTGCCAAGTTCTGCAATAATCTTTTCTTTTGAAATTTCTTCTCCTTCTTTTACAAGTATTCTGCTTAAAAGACCATAAACGGCAAAGGTTTCATTCTCGTGATCTATTATAACAACTTTACCGTAAGAACGGAACTGTCCTGTAAAAACTACAACTCCAGAATTAATACTCTTTACTTTGCTGAAATTAGCGGCATTTATTTTTATTCCGTTGCTTATTATATAAGTGTCAAGTTCTGGATGTTTGTTTCTGCCGAAGTTGAAAATAACTTTTCCATCTACAGGCCACGGAAACGATTTTCTTCTTTTTGCTTCTATGGATGCCGGACTTGCCTGCTTTTGTCTGTTTGCCGCATTTATTTTATTTATTAAATCTTGCAATGCTTTTGCGCTGTCATTTAAAGCTTTTATTTCCCTTTCTGCCGCAAGTCTCTTGTTTAGTGTTGTTTTTAAAGATTTATTTTTTTCTTGAAGCATATTTTTATGCCCGGCTGCTAGTTTATTTTCCTGCTGTTGTAAATTTAAAAGATTTTTTTTTGATTCTTCCCATTTTTTTATATTTAATGCCGAAACGGCGGCCGATTTTTTTATATTTTCAAATTTTTCTTTTTTATATTCTAAACAATTGCGTCTTATCTTGTATTCTATTGGATTTTGTTCATAAGAAAACCTGAAAGTCATTTTATTAAAAAATTCTATCTCGGCAATCATTGCAATATTCAAATCGGCGCTTTTTGCAGAGGCATCATTATAACTTTTTGAAAATTTTTTCAAATTAAACTGTGCGGTTTTGATGTCCGACATACATTTTTCAAGGTTTTTTTCAGTTTGTTCTATATTATTATTAAGGATTTGCATTTCTTTTTGAAAATTTTTTTCTTTAAGGATGAGTTTATCCTTTTCTAATTCTTTTTCTTTCAATGATTTTTTAATTTCATAAAGTTTTTGCGAGTGTAATTGAGGGTTTTCATTTATTGCGGCATATGATAAAAAAGGGCAAAATAATAAAAAAATCAAAAAGGATCTTTTTAAAATAAAATTAACGTAAAAACTCCAAACAGACATACGATTTTCTATCAATAATAGGCAAGCCTTACAGTATATTGTTATTTTCATATCATTCTAATATAACTCCAAGAGCAGCAGTAAAAGATATTATTGATGCTATTGGTGCGGCATATATTGACAAAGGATAATGTACATAAGCGCAGACAGCCCATAAAATAAGAAAACCAAATGCCGAAGATGACAAATACAAAAAAATATTTGTAATGAGTTTTCTTGTATTTTCACTGTCTTCTATGATAAAAAATATACATTTTAAAATAAATAATATAAAAACAGCAATCATAAAAATAAAAAATATTTTTAAATAAAATAGTAATAAATTTTTAGTTTTAACGCAGTGTTTAAAAAGCGAAGCATCAAACACTATCTCATCAATGCCGGTTATTTTACTCAACGTATTTTTCATCTCTGCAAGAAATTTTTCATCAGGAATAGATTTAGGAACAACTACAGCGTACGCTTGAATTGCTTTCAAATCATTAATAGCAACAAGGTTTTTTAAAAATGGATTTTTTTCAACAGCTTGCAAATATGCTTTCTGGTGATCTACATATTCTTTTACTGATAAAATTTCAGCAGCTTCAATTTCTGCGGCTGCAGATGTATTATCTTTAAAGTTTTTGTCAAAAAAAACAATTATTTTAACATCATTAGACAATCTAGAAGCATAATCTTTAATTTGATAATAGTGATTTGACGCTAAAATGCAAAAAGCGCAAAAAGATGCAATGCCAATAAACTTTAAAATTTTAGATACCGATTTTATTCTAGATTTTTTATTTTTCATATTAACCCCACACAAGCACGCTTCAGTACTGTTTTTTAGATATCGTATTCAATCGCCGATTTATCCTATGAAAAATTGTCGTTAAAACGTTATTCATTAAGATATTCCAGTTCTCTTTATCTTGAAAAATTATTTTGGATTTAAGTATTTGTCTATACAAAGTCCTCGCCGTAAGATATGTTAAACATAAACCCATTACCTTTTTATAAAATGATTGTACAAACTATCGTATCGGAAAGTTCTCCTGTGCGGTTTGCTATCGGAATGGCGCCATAAGCCAAAGCTATTATCTGGCTTAAACCGCAAGATTCAAATCTTGAAGGCGTTATATATCCGTCGCTGCCAGCATAAATTTTATGCGCAAGATTTTCATTGTACTCAAAGGGAATAATACGTCTGTTTTAGGCGTTTTTGAGACGGTTTTCTAAGCTGGTATTGTCCATATTCTAAAATTACAAACTGTATATTTTTATCTTTTAATCTATAAACAGTATCAATTATAATATCAAAACTGCATAGTTTCTGTAAAGCAATTTTATAAAGTTTTTTGCCGAATAAATCGTTTTATAATAATTTGATTCAATATTTTATCTGTTTTTTTGGGCTCCAATAAACTATAGTCTATGCCGGTTAATAGGCTTCAGATACCGTATTAATACGACTTTCATATTTTTACCGTTAAATTCAAGTGGGACTTACTGTAGAAACTGCATCGGCTAAAGCACTACCGCGCGTTATAAAATTAACGTTATTATAGAACTTAAGTTTATCATATGTAAAATCTTCCCATAAAAAACCGGCAGAAACGACAGTATCTTGTCCAAAACTACTTTGATAAGCTATTTTGTGTTCTGAAGCAATCATTGCAATATTCATTAATTTCTCTTAAAATTTTTGTTTATTTTTATCAAAGAAGTCTGTTTACTGTTTACATATAAAACCAATAAATAATATTTTTTCATTTTAAAAGTTTATTCATTTTGTTTATGAGTTCATCTATATTAAACGGTTTTAAAATACAGTCATCCGTACCTTGCGCAAGCGGTTCATCAATATGAATAGTGGAATCACTAGTAATCATAATAATCGGCAATTTGCTGAAACTTTCATTTGATCTTATATCTTTTAATACTTCAAACCCGTTTTTTCTAGGGAAATTTATATCGAGCAAAACTAAACCCGGTTTTTAGCATTAACATCTCAAAAATAAATCCGCCGGTTGCAGCTTTTACAACATCAAAATTTAGATATCAACATTAACTCAATAGATTCAAGAAATGTCATATCATCGTCAATAATCAATAATTTTTTCTTATTCATAATTTATTACTCCACTTTTTTATAACGACAAATAAAATAAATAAGAGTGTATCCCCCCCTATAGTTTTTTTCGGCAGAATTATTAAAATATTAGTGCACAAATACCGTAATTACGCTAAACAATATGCCGACAATTAAAAATGATAAAACCCCGAATCCGTAAAGAACGAGCTTGTCATATTGATATTATAACTTCTATATTAAAAATTCAAAAAATTACAAGGCTCTATTTTAAAAAAATCTCGGTGGACTCCATATTTTACAGCCTTATTGCATTTTCAATAATACCTGAAATTTTCAAAAACCAACTGGAATATTCAAACTCAAAAGTCATTAATCTCTACTTTCAATATTGTTTACAGCTTCTCTCTTACCGTATCTCAATGTAATTCAGATTTATTTGCCTCTGCTATTTTACAGCATTACGGTCTTTTTTGAAGCTGTGCCAAATAAGTATAAAATGAACAGCGGCTTTTAATTCATTTTTATATTAGCTAATTCCTCCTTATAATTAATTATACTGTGAATTTCTTTATTATGTAATTCATTGTTTTTATAGGAATCTAATCTTAACTTTTTAGAATTTTTCTTTACTGTTATCGTTATTTTTAAAACTATAGAAAGTATAAGAATAAATACCCCCACCCTCCGAGAAAAATATTTTACGATATTCTGATTTATACTTATTAATTCCATGTACTCCCGTGTGTGAGATGGGTTTCCTAAAAACATAAGCTACATATCAAGATCTTTAATAATTTTCGCATTTGTATTTATTATTTGCAAGGTATTGTTCAAATCCACGAATAATATATTAAGTTTTCCTGTGTTGAAAGCATCAACAATTAAAGGAGATGATGTAATAGAAACATTGCTTGCTTTTACTTCTGC
Organism: Endomicrobium sp.; assembly: GCA_031290155.1. Taxonomy (GTDB): domain Bacteria; phylum Elusimicrobiota; class Endomicrobiia; order Endomicrobiales; family Endomicrobiaceae; genus Endomicrobiellum. The sequence continues at coordinate 27,512 of JAITOB010000011.1, forward strand.
AAGTACTTCAAACTCTCTGCGTTTTGTGTTGTTTTTGACAATCACTATTTTGCCGCCTTCTGTCACGATAACAAAATCGCATTGTCCGTCTTTATCAAAGTCATACTTTGTCGGCGAAGCGATAATTCTTTTTGCGTCAGGCAGTTGGAGTTTCCATAAAAGTTCGCCTGCAGGATACTCTGTTTTTCCTTTTAAATTATAAATTGCTCCATTTGCAGAACCGCAAAAATATCGCCGTCCTCAATTAAAGGAGAAGCATTGTGTTTGAGGTTTTCAGACGGCGATGGTTCGACAGAGAATATCCATAAAACGTTAGAGTTTACAACGTCTATTGCAGAAATATATTGCGGAAATTTGTCTGCACTGCAACATCAGGAATACCATCGCCGTTTATATCCCCTACTGCTGGCGCAGCGGTAATTGAATGCGTTTTGCCGATTTTTGCGATATCTATAACTTTCTTTTTTCTTATTTTTCCATCTATTAAATAAACTTGTCCTTTGTTATTTACAACAATTACTTTTAGAACTGTGTCTTTTGTCTGATATAAAACCGGACTTGCATACAAACGGCCTTCAATGAATTCTGTATATTTTTCATAATCGTTGTCGTAACCTGCATTATAAATAAAATTAATCCTGTCGACTTCCGAGCATACGACTATATCCATCCATTTTGTCATTTCCCGTTAAATCTGCAACCAAAGGAGTCATTCCGGAAATTGCTCCCTCTAAAATCTCTTTTCTTGTAATTTCAATTTCACCGATCAGACCGTCATAAATAAGAAGCATTGGGGATTCTGATAAAACAATTATATCTTTTGTACCATCATTATTTATGTCAATTGACATTGGAGAAGTTATATTTGAATTAAATATTTCAATCGGTTTCCATAAATTTTTGCCGGTTTTAAACTCCCAGCCGTATAGAAAACCGGCAGAAGCAAGCATAATAATGTCATTTTTCCGTCTCCATTTATATAGCCTGCTGCCGGAGTAGAAGTAATATCATATTCATCGGAATGTTTTGAAGGAATATCCTTTTAAAATCATTGTTTAATTCGAGCGACAGTTTTGACTATAGCTGGCAAGAATAGACATCCTTGAGCATCCGAATGCAGCAAGAGCTAAAGATATAAGAACAACAACTGTCGTCGATCTTATAAATTTCAATAAAGAACACGTTGTTTTCTAGGAAAAGAATAATCCTCGTTTTTAGAGTTTGCAAATCTGAATATAGATCTTCCTATTGAAACTTCATCTCCCAAATTAATATTTACAGCCTTTAACTGTCCTATTTTAGTGCCGTTTACGGTAATTCCTCAGTACTTCCAACATCTTTAATCACGTAATCTTTTCCGTTAAATGATTTTTGCATGTTTTTTTTGAAACTGGCATATCATCGGCAAGAATTATATCGTTTTCAATACCTTCAGACGAGAACTGTTCTCTGCCTATAAAAGTATCAGTATTTTTAACGGAATATTTTTTACCTGTAAATTTACCGTATATTCCGAGTAAATAATATTTATTATCATTTAAAATAGCACAATGGCAATCGGAAATGCCTTTGTATTTTAGAACTATATCGTTCTCTTTTGCGTCGCCCACGAAAATTTTTGATTTACGTTTTAAAATGTACTCGCCTAATATCTCTTCTTTCTTCTTAAGCAACAGCCGTGCAATTTTTATATACTCCTTAATATTTCAAAGATTTTGCGCAGTTGACGCAAAATCTTAATTTTCTTCCTGCAGGGATTGTATTAGCATATCCACAATAAGGGCAAACAATTACCTGTATTTTTTCTGTTGAATCGATTTTGCTGGTCTCTTTTGTAGATTTAGGTATAAAATTAATTGTCTTTTCTTTTTTTTTGTAACAATTGTTTTCGGTGCCGACACAGAAGATTGTAAGTTTATATTTACTGTTTATTATACCGATACTCGGTGCAATTGTGCTTTGCGCTGATGAAGATATTAAAGTTATTTCTTTACATTATCAGTATCGGATAATGCATTAATATTAAATTGCTGTTCTATAAAACCTTATAAATTATAAATATGCGTTTCCGCAAGCATAAACAACAGATACGCTTAATAGAACTTTTACATAGTCCATTTCCGCAGTTATGGAATCAATATTTGTAATATCTTACGTCATTTTTACACAAGGTTCAAATTTATTAGCAGTAAAAGTAAATTGATATTTGCCTGCCGAAAGGGATAATACTACTGGTTTACTGCTGTTTATATTTTTTGTTTCCTTGAATTCTTCTCCGTTAATTTGAAGTTTAGCATTAAAAAATTCCGATGAGTTTTTTTGCTTTTACTCTAAAAGAAATATTTTATCCATATGCACCTTTAATTCATTTGGAGTATCTGGAGAAACTGTTATTTGTTCCAGTAGTTCGCCGTAATGTCCTTGAGGATCAAAGATTTCTTTGTATATGCCTGACTTCATATTACTTTATATTGATTATCAGAGGCGTAACTCCTCTGACTGGCGGCTCACCCTCTATATGTATCGTCATTTTTTGTGGATCGGATGAAAATGAAAATAATTTATACGTATATCCTTTTATGCTGAATATGTTTTCTCCGTTAATATTTTTAAGTTCTGTTTCCTAATAATCCTTGTCTATGTCGTCAAACATATCATCTTTATTTGATTTTGAAAAATTTATATTGCACTGTTCGTGTTTTATCTCTTTTGCACCGGAACTAACATCTCATAACCGGACAAATTAAGTTTTACGGTATGTTTGCCTGCCGTAAGCTCTATTCTACAGGGAGTTACTTCAAACTTATTATCATCAACATAAACTTCTACGGCTTGCGGTTCTGGATTTACATCAAGTAAAAGGTCAAACATAATTTCTATTTTTGTCTGTTTGGCTTTGTCAAGTTTTGTTCTTTCATTAATTCTAACTATTCGTTGTACCGGTTTAAAACCGTCTTTTGTCGCCGTAACAATATAAGTTTGCGGTTTTACTTTTCTTAAAGATATAGGCATTTGAACTATTATTTTGAATAATGGCATTGCCTTCTTTGGTTTTCATACTAACGACATCAGGCGGATTTATGCTGGAGTAAATATATCTTCCCAAAGGAGTAATCTGTATGAAAAAAGTATCTAACCCCAGAAACATTAAAAATGTCAAAGTTAAACTAATTAGAATTTTTATTAATTTAATTCTTAACTTTTTAAATTTATTGACAATCCAGTCGCCAGTTTCTTCAAAAACAGTTGTGGATATATTCTGCGGCTGTGTCCAACGCTTAAAGATTTTTGAGTTTCATTATCTGAAACCCGCTGGCGCGGCTATAATTTTTGATCTCGGAAATTATCTTTTGGCAATTTAAAAGTTTCTCCAATAATGAAATCACTGCAAGTAATTTTAGTGATTGTATTATCCGATTTTATTTTTTGCCTGTCTAATGATTTAACAAGGTTTGCCATATTGTTTGAGGCGGTTAATTCTTTTTCCATTGCCTTAGAAATAAACAAGGATAAATCCGCCGCAAGTTCTTCGGGTTCAACATATTTTAAAACTTTGTTCAAATCGCGGCACATTTCTATAGCTGATTCATAACGCAGATTATTTTCTTTTTTAAGAGTTTTTACAATGATACCGGAAATTTCCGAGGGAAAATCTAAATCTTTTAATAAATTTATATCGAATTCAGCGTCTAAGATATTAGATTAATTGCTTTATTATCTCCCGTATAAAGTTGTTTTCCGGTTAATATTTCGTAAAAACTAATCCTATTGAAAAATGTCAGAGCGATGATCTATATCGCTACCTCCTCTTATCTGCCCAGGCGACATATAAGAATATTTGCCGGCATAAATTTTATTTATATCGTTGTTTGTTTCGTTTAAAATTTTTGCAGTGCCAATAATCGCTTAACTTTACGCTTCCTTCAAAAGAAATAAGAACATTGTCCGGGAAAATGTCTCTATATACTATTTTGTACAGTTCGCCTGTTATATGTGCGGTTTATATAATCTATTGCTTTAAGCATGCCGATAGAAATTAAAGTTGAAAACTCCCATGGAATTCTAATCTGGAATTGGCTGCATCTTTCAATTAGACTTTTTAAATCTGTGCCGTTTATAAAATCCATTAAAATATAATAGAAGTGTTGCTGCCCTTAAAAATCTGTTGGACTCTTACTGTATTGTCGTGTATCAGGTTTTTGCGATAAGAGCTTCTTTATAAAACATTTCAATAAATCTTACATCCGCAAACTCGCTTGAAAGCTCTTTTATGGTGATAAAATTTTTCAAACTAAAATCATAAGCCTGTCATACAACGCCGAATCCGTCTTTTCTAATTTTTTTGACCATAACATACTGTTCATTAATAAACAAATCTAAGTTTAAACTTTCTTGAGATTGTTTATCAAACATTTATGTTCGTCCTTTCTGTCAAATTTATTGTATGCAGTTTTACATTTTAATATACTTACAAGTTTTATTGTTATACTGCACATTGCATTGATTTTCAACAATGTTGATTTATTCTTCTTTAGTAGTTTCTGATAAAATGTCACCGCCGGCATTTTCGTTCATATTTCTATTATCGAAAGGCAGTTCAGGCTCGTGGATATTATCTGTCTGCTGCAAATCTTTTGCCATGTCTTCAATCAGAGGTAGTTCGCTTAGATGAGCAAGTCCGAAACGTTTTAAGAATTCTTGTGTTGTTCCGTAGAGTAGAGGTCTTCCCAAAGTTTCTTTTCTGCCTGTGATTTTTATTAATTTTCTTTCAAGCAGAGTATCTATAACTCCGGAAGATTCAACTCCTCTAATTTCATCAATTTCAATTCTTGTTATGGGTTGTTTGTATGCAATTATTGCCAGTGTTTCAAGAGCCGATGGAGAGAATTTCAAAACAGTTTTTTCTTTAAGCAGTTTTTTTATCCAAGGAGAATATTCAGGTTTTGTAGCAAAAATCCAGCCGTCCGCAACAAATTTAATTTCATAAGGTTTATTTAAATTTGCGTATTCTTCTTTGAGTTCGTATAAAATATTTTCTAGATTATTGATATTTTTATAATCTGCTTTTAATATATCTTTTAACTCTTTTAAATTTAAAGGTCTTTCAGAAACAAAAAGCAACGCTTCTAAAATTTTTTTGATTTCGAAAATTGGCATCATATTCCTCGCTAGTTACTTTTATAACTTAATATTTATAAACATAATCGCACTTTTTAAAAATGACAGCATAAATTTAAGGTAAATCATTATTATTGTCCTGACTAATTCCAAGTCGGGAACTACAACGGACTTTGAAAGTTTATCCGACTCATTATTTTTTTCTGCATCTGCAAAAACATTTTTTATTATTTTCAAAGCTGATTTCATTGTAAACTCTATAGATTCTTATTTCAGAAAACAATACAGATTGTTTTGCGGTAATCTGTCTATTTTTCACGAGTTCTAAAACAGCCATAAAACAGACTATTAATGCCATTTTACTGCACTGCATTTTTAATATTTCAGTAAAAGAAATATACTGTTTTCCTTCCAAAACATCAAGAATTTCTCTAATCTTTATTTCAATTGGAATTTCCTGACACATAATTTCCTTTATATTTTCAGGCAGTGCTTTTAAAGCTTCGCGAAAGCTACTCATCAAATCAAAGAGCGTAACTTCTAAAACGAAGTCCTGTTTACTTATTACAGGGACAGGTCTGTAATAAATCTGTGAATTTTCTATAATTTTATACGATAAAAATTTTCCTACTTCTTTATATTTTTGATATTCAGACAGTCTATTTTTAAGTTGACACAAAAAATCATCATCTTCATCGTCTTTTTTATTATCTGACGGAAGGAGACCTCTGGCTTTTATCTGCATAAGAGTAGATGCCATAATAAGGAATTCGCCTGCCACATCAATATTAAGCTCTTTCATTAAATCAATACAGGCTAAATATTCAGAGGTTATATCTGCTATTTTTATCTCGTTAATTTCTAAATCATTTTTTTTTATGAGATGTAAAAGAAGATCCAAAGGCCCTTCAAATATGTCAGTATGTATTTCATAACCCATAATTGATAATCCTAAAATTTTAACGCTTTATGTATTTCTTCCATTGTTTTATTTGCGGTTTCAACAGCTTTTTTGCATCCTGCTTCTAGAATTTTCTTTAGGTATGCTTTATCGGAAATCAGATCTTTTCTTCGTTCAGCTAAAGGACGCATAAATTCAACGAGCATTTCCAGCAGTTGTTTTTTACATTCTACGCAGCCTAATGTTCCCGCTTTGCATTCTTCTTTTCTTTTTTTGGGGTATTTATCAAATATTTCGTGAAATGCAAAAACTATACAGCCGTCGGGATGACCCGGGTCGGTTTTTTTAATTTTTAAAGGGTCTGTAAACATATTTTTAACTTTATTTTCTAAAGCATCATTATTTTCTCCGAGTAAAATTGAGTTGCCGTAAGATTTTGACATTTTTCTTCCGTCTAAACCTAGAACTCTTGCGGTTTTTGTAAGCATTTCTTTTGGTTCAATAAGGGTATTGCCGTAAAAATTGTTAAATCTTCTTGCTATTTCGCGCGTAAATTCCACATGCGAGAGCTGATCTTCCCCTACAGGGACAATATCGGCTTTATATAATAAAATATCTGCGGACTGTAAAACTGGATATCCTAAAAATCCGTAATTGTTTAGATCTTTATTCTTAATTTCATTTATCTGCTCTTTATAAGTGGGACATCTCTGCAGCCAGCCTAAAGGAGTTATCATTGAAAGTATTAGAAACAACTCGCTGTGATATAATATTTTTGATTGTCTAAATATTATGCTTTTTGCCGGATCTATCCCTGCAGTAATCCAATCGGCAACCATTTCCAAGGTGTTTTCATCGACTTTGGAAGTATCAGCATAATCAGTAGTTAAAGCATGCCAATCTGCCGACATATAGTAACATTCACAGTCGTTTTGAAGTTCAACCCAGCTGCGTAAAGCACCAAAATAATGTCCTAAATGAAGTCTTCCTGTAGGGCGCATGCCTGATAAGACTCTTTTATGCATATTATTCCTTTTTTCAAATTTCTTATTTTATTTATTCAAAACATTAAACGCTTTTATTCAGCCGGGACTAAAGTTATCTTTAAAATAGATTTTCACACTGTTTAAATGCAACAAGATTTCAATGTTTGAAAATGACAAAAATGATAGACATTTTGGTATGACGCACTATCTAAAACTTTACAAAACCGTAGATACCAAACATTAAAAAACAATTCCACCTAAATTTATCGTAAAAAATTTATTGCGTAAGATATAAATTTCAATGTAATTCCTGATGATAATAATAAAAACAATATTATTAAACAGATATGGGAATTTATGTTCAAGAATTTTGCCGCAATTTTTGTCGGCAGGAAGTATGTTATAATTTTTGAACCGTCAAGAGGTGGAACAGGTATAAGGTTTACAATTGTAAGAATAATATTCATAGTAAGCATTACGCATAAAAATGTTTCTATTGCATCGCCAAACCCAAATTCAAAATTAGGGGATTTTTTTATAAGACGTATGCCCGCTGCAGATAAAAGAGAGAGTGCCATGTTAGATACGGGACCGGCAACAGAAATAAGAGGAATATCTACTCTTGGGTTTTTTAATTTTCTATAATTTATAGGAACAGGTTTTGCCCACCCGAAAATAACGGGAACCTTTAGAATCAACAGCATTGTCGGAACTATAATACTTCCCAACAGCTCTATATGCGGTATAGGGTTTAAGGTAATGCGTCCTGCCATTTTAGCCGTATCGTCGCCTCTTAAGTAAGCGACATATGCATGCGCGACTTCATGCACCGCTATTGAAAAAAACAAAATTACAATATATACTATAATGTCTATAGGCAGTAACATCTTTATCCTTATTGCGTTAATGACTAATACTGTAAAAATCCAGACAATATTAGGATAAATAATTCTATGTTTTTTAGGTTATTTTGTCAATTAAGATGGTATAACAATCAATATACGCATTGATTAAAACCTAATTGCTTTTTAGACTACAAAAAGATAAAATACATTCCATTAAGCTATGGTTTTACAGAGGATTATACATGGAAAGAAGATATCAAATAGTAGTTGTAGGGGCAGGGCATGCCGGCTGCGAAGCTTCTTTAGCATGCGCAAGAATGGGTTTGAAGACTTTGGTAATAACATTAAATGTTGATTCAATAGCAAGAATGCCTTGCAACCCGGCTGTAGGAGGTATTGCGAAAGGACAAATAGTTAGAGAAATTGATGCCATGGGCGGTGAAATGGGCTGGATAGCAGACCGAACCGGCCTGCAGTTTAAAATGTTAAATAGTTCGAGAGGCCCCGCGGTTTGGTCGCCAAGAGCCCAATGCGATAAAGAACTTTACTCAAATTTAATGTCAAAATCTCTCCAAAACCAGCAGAATCTTGATATATTGCAGTCTGAAGTCATGGCTTTAGTAATAAAAAATAGAAAAGCCTGCGGAGTAAAGATAGTAACCGGCGAAACAATAAATGCAGATGCGGTTATTGTAACTACAGGAACTTTTTTGAAAGGGACAATATATCTTGGCAAAATGAATTTTGAAGGTGGTAGATTTAATGAGAGACGGGCTTCCTATCTTTCAAAATCACTTGCTGAAGACTGCGGATTGATTCTTGAAAGGTTTAAAACAACGACAACTCCAAGAATTAATGCGCTTTCGATAAATTATTCAAAAATGACTGAACAGCCCGGTGATGAAAAGCCGTATCCGTTCTCTCATTTTACGGAAGTTGAAAAATGGAGAAAAAATTTAAAACAGCTTTCTTGCTGGCTTACTTATACTAACCCGACAACGCACAAAATAGTCGGCGATAATTTGGCTCTTTCCTCTATTGACATAGGCGAAGTTAATAGTAAAAGCCCCAGGTATTGCCCTGCCATAGAAGAAAAAATAGAACGTTATCCAGAAAAAACAAGCCACCATATTTTCGTAGAGCCGGAAGGATATAATACCAATGAAGTTTATCTAAACGGACTCTATACAGGCCTTCCTTTTGATTTGCAGCAGCAAATGATAAACTCAATAGTTGGACTTGAAAACGCAAAGATAATAAGATACGGATACGCAATAGAGTACGATTATTCCAGTCCTTTGCAAATAAAGAATACTCTGGAAACAAAAAACGTTGAAAATCTTCTTTTGGGAGGACAAATTAATGGAACGACAGGTTACGAAGAAGCGGCCTCGCAAGGTTTTATCGCAGGAGCGAACGCTTGTCTTAAAATTCTTGGTAAAGCTCCGCTTATTCTTGGACGGAACAAATCTTATATTGGGATACTTATAGACGATATAACGACAAAAGGCGTGGATGAACCTTACAGAATGTTTACTTCACGGGCAGAGTACAGACTTTCTATAAGAAATGATAACGCTGATTTAAGACTTATGAATATAGGACATTCTATCGGACTTATATCAGATAAAGCATATAAAAAATTTGAACTGTATAAAAGAACTCTTGCAGATATATATAAAGGCAATATAAAAAATCTATTTACTAACGAGGAATTGTCTCCTTGGTCTATTGAGAAAGCAAAAGAAGAAGTTTATATTTATAAAAAATATGAGGGTTATATTGAAATTCAATCTAAAATGGCAAATAAAATAAAAAAAAGTGAAGACAGAAGAATCCCGGAAGATTTTGATTATAACAAATTAGAATCCCTTTCTACAGAAACAAAACAAAGATTTTTTAAAGCGCGGCCGCAGACTATAGGGCAAGCTTCAAAAATGTATGCAATAAAACCTTCTGATATTGCAGTGTTAACTATATATCTTGAAAAACAAAAAAAAGAAAGGAAACATAAATACAATGAAAAACAGAATAATTGATATTTATTTTTTTACAGGTACCGGCAATACATATCTTGCAGCAAAAAAAATTTCTGAAACTCTGAGTAAAAATAAATGTTTCATTACTTTGAACGATATGACAAGTCCCGATCCTGAAAAAATAAATTTATCAAACACAATAGAATATGTTTTCCCATTACAGCATGGAACACGTTCCCTGTTGTAAAAGATTTTATAAACAATTTGCCGGAGCTGTGGACCGAGGCGTTTTATTTACTGCTATGGGCGATTCTTTTCTTAAAACTGCTGCAAATTTGGCGGTATTCTTAAGAATAAAGGTTATTTATTAATTGGTGCGCATGGTTTTTTAATGCCCAATAATTTTATATCCGTATGTAAAAGAGACGATAATATTGCTAAAATAGAAAAAGCGTATAAAAAAATGGAAATTTATACGAAATCGCTTGCAGACGGCGTGCAAAGGCCGAAAAAAACAAATTTGTTTTTTAAAATGTGGTTTTGCAGTCTCAGATTTTATAACTAGCAGATGGCGTAAAAATTTGTTTCAAAAAATTATTAAATTTAACATAATTAAGATAGATGCACAAAATGCGGACTTTGCGTTAAGATGTGTCCCGTTAATATTTCGTTTGAGGAGGAATATCTCATTTTAAGCGGCAGCAGATGCCAGTTATGTATGAGATGCATATCTTTATTGCCCTAAGCATGCAATAAAATCTTTTTTTAAGAAAGGGTACTATAGAGCATTAGGTGCAGAGGAGATAAGAAAATGGTTTCTTTAGAGTTTTTAGGTTTTACTGCAGGTTTTTTTTCACTATGGTTTATATGCCTCAAGTGTACAAAACATGGAAAACAAAATCCGCGAAAGATATTTCAATAGAAATGTTCATTATTAATATACTAAGCGTATTATTATGGATAACTTACGGCTTAATATCTCGTAAACCTCCAATTTATCTAACAAATATAGTGGTGTTTACTCTTTTCAATTATTCAGATTACTATGATACTAAAATATGGCAAAACGCCTGAAGCAAAAAATTAGCGTAAAATATGATAGCATTGATGAAAAACGAAAAACTTTTTGATGAATTCCAAGATTATGTTCAAAAAAATATTATTCCTTTTTTTTCAAAAGAAATCCGCGAAAAATTTGAAATATATTTTGATGAACTTAACGAATGGAACAATATGTTTAATCTTATTTCGTTTAAAAACGCAACAGATTTGATATACAGACATTTTTGCGACTCTCTGCACAGCGCAAAAATTATAAAGAGTGTCTTAACAGAATATCATTATGAAAAGTGTTTTAAAACTGCAGATGTTGGGACAGGCGCCGGAATGCCTGGAATACCGGTTAAAATTGTACTGCCTAATACAAAACTAACATTAATTGAATCTATAACAAAGAAATGTAGGTTTCTTGAAAACGTAAATGTAAAACTCGGATTTGATGTAACAATATTAAATGAAAGAGCTGAAGAAATAGGACAAAATCCAGAATATAGGCAGCAATATGACTTTGTATTGTCAAGAGCTGTGAGTAAATTTTCTCCCAACCTTGAATTTGCAATACCTCTTTTGAAAATTAACGGTTATTTTATAGTGCATAAAACAAAACAATCAGCAGAAAGCCTAGAAGAAGGAATTCCGTCAATTAATAACGCTATCCAAAATCTAGGAACAAAACTGGAACAGATAATTTGTTACAACTTACCGGATCATAAGTTAGACTATTGTATTTTGGTTTTTAAAAAATATAAAAATACTCCGGCGAACTTTCCGCGCAGACAAGGCATTCCTGAAAAAAAGCCGTTATAATATCAAGAATTAATTAATAGGCGCTGAATTTTCATTTTATTTAAATATTGTAATTTATAAAAATATTAACCTTATAACAATTTGTAAAAAGAAAAAGTTTATATACTGTTCATATAAATAATAGGTATACCGTTTATATACGTCTTAGGAAGTATTTTAATAGCATTGCACTTTTCATTAATTTTATATTAGACATATATTCGCTTGTTACAAGAATAGACTGCTTTTGTAAGCTGAATTTTTCTATTATGTCTATACCGTTCATCTCTTGATTTCTAAGCTCGTAATCGGCGAGTAAAAATATCTTATCTTTTTCTTTTATTAAATTTATAAAATTAACCGCCTCTGTTCCTTTAATAAAGTACTTAGTTAATTTCTTTTAAATAATTTTGACGGTGCCTCCAAATATCGTGAACAGATGTATCGTCGTCTAATATTATTACAGTATCATTATTATGCAGAACAACCTTGGCAGCAAACCATTTTGGAGGTGACGATTCAGAGAATATAAGAGTAATTTCTGTGCCAATGTTTTCTCTCTGGATTCAATAAGCATTTGAGCGCTCATATCTTTTAATGTGCTTTTATTTGCTACATACCTATGCCGTGTCCGCCTTGTTTTGTTGTGCCTACATCAATGTTATTCGTAATTTTGTTAACCATCTCTTAGGGATACCTTTGCCGTTATCTTTTATTTTAATTTCAACCTTCTCTTCTTTTACGATAAAATCGATACCTATAATTCCATCTTTGTCTTCCATAACCTCAACAGAATTGTTTAACAGATTGGATATCATACGACAGAAATCAGAATAATCACCTTTTATAAATACAGGCTTGTACAGCGGATTTATAGAATACTTAAATATTACATTCATTGCTTTATATTGATATCTTTTGCTGCTGAGAACATTGCGTAAATCCAAATTAACACAAATATCCTGTAATGTTTTATTAATATTATTTTTATATTGTCAGTTATTTTATACTTTTCAAGTAAATCATTTGCAATATTTTCTATGTTTGAAGCGATATTTTTTAAGATGCTGCGTTCTTTTTCAGATAGATTTTGACAATACTGCGTAAGCATTGACAAAGTAGTTAACGGAGAGCGAATATCGTGAGCCGCTCGTTTAGTAATAATTTTAATTTCTTCTTGCAATTTATTTTGCACTTCTAATTCTTCATTTTTTCTGTCTGTTATATCTATTGGAACGCCTATAATGACGATAACACTGCCTTTGTTATCATAAAAGCGGAGATTTTGTTAACATTGTTAAACTTTTGCTATTAGAAAGAATGGGAGTTTCTATTATTTCTTCCGGCATTTTAGTTTTAATAATTCTTTGATCTGTTTTTCCTAATATCTTGGAAATATGTTTCCACGATAAATCATAATCTATTTTTCTATTATATCTTTTGGAGAATTTAGACCTAATACTTCAACCTCCATTTGATTACATTCCAAATAAACTCCGTTAACATCTTTCCAATAGATACATCCCGGTGCATATTGTAAAATATTGTTGAGGTAAGATTTGTTCTTTTTTCATAAAACAAGCCTTAATTTAATAAGATTTACTTCTAAAATCTTTACTTTAAAAAATGTAATTAACTAAATGGATTGCTGTTTATATATAAACAGCAATCATAGAAATGTCTAGAATGTAAATATGAAAAAATTTCAGATATAAAATTTTACTGCGTCGTCGTTTGTATTAGTTAAAAATACCTTTGCTGGTTAAAACCCACTTTGAAGTTGTTAAACATCTGTTTCTAAAATTCTCATCGTTTTCATACAATTTTTTGGAAGGGTTATGAAAATTTAGATATTTTTAAGAATATTTAAATAGACTATTATATGCTCGGCTTCAATTGTTGATAATTGATTTGATATAAGAAATATTAGCGTTTTGTTTTTTAAATTCTTGTCTTTTAGTTTTTCTTTTTGCTTTTTTCTTCACTATATCCCACAACCTGAAGCGTATATGATGAAATTTCATCAGGAATACATACGCTTATCTCTTAGCTCCAGTGAAAAAGTTTCTTTAAATTATCTTCTGTATAAGAACCGTTAAACGGACTAATACCGACTAAAGCATGCTCTCTCAAATCAAATATTTTTTCAGATTGTACATTGACACAATTTACAAATGTTAATCCAGCGATCATAATGCCCCTTAAGCTGCGACAAATCTGGAGCAAGATTTTGATGTTTTATATTATCTTTTATAATTATTCATACTTCATATATAAAACATTCCGCTTGAGTTCTATCACGCATATTTTTTACTAAAAGTTTACCGTTTTCAAATTCATTTTTGGTAAAAACTACTACTTTAGAAGCTTTTATTTTATCTGCAAATTTCAGCTGATTTGTTAGACTTTCAGTATTTTTCGGACCAAAGACAGAAATATCTTTATTATCTTTTAATCCGTTTCTTGCTATTTTTACCGCAAAAGAAAAGGCTTCGTTAAAAAGTTCTTGGTCGGCAATAGCTACAAAAATTTTTTCAGATATTTTGAAACTATTAAATAATCCTTGTTTTTCAGCTGCAAGCAAAACTCTTTGAGAACCTAAGGCAAACCCAACAGCAGGGGTATCTTGTCCCCCGAGTTCTTTAACAAGATTATCATATCTTCCGCCTGCCGCAAGAGCATCTTGAGAACCTACGTCTTTTGAACGAATTTCAAAAACGATTCTTGTATAATAATCCAATCCTCTTACGAGTGTTCCATCAACAGCATAATTGCAATTTGCGCTTTTAAGCAAAGTTTGAACCGTATTAAAATTATCTTTACAGCTAACACATAAATAATTAAGCATTTGAGGAGCGTTAGTAAATTTACACGAATCTATTTTACAATCAAGAAGTCTTAGAGGATTTTTTTCAAGTCTTCTTACGCAGTCCGTGCATAAATTCTGCACAGAGCTAAAATATTTAACTAATGTTTCCCTAAAAAGCGGTCTGCATTTTTGACAGCCCAAAGAATTTATATGTATGTTTACTCCATTTATTCCGATAGAAGAAAGTAAATCCTGCGCAAGTATAATGATTTCAGCGTCCGCGGCAGGAGAGGAATTGCCGAAAAATTCAGCGCCTATCTGGTGAAACTGCCTGTACCTTCCAGCCTGAGGTCTTTCATAGCGGAACATTTCTCCCGTATAAAAAAATTTACTTGCCGGCATTAAAATATCCATTCTATTTTCAATAAAAGACCTTACTAAAGATGCAGTTCCTTCCGGACGCAGTGCCAATTTTCTTCCTTTTCTATCTTCAAAAACATACATTTCTTTTTCTACAATATCAGTTGTATTTCCTATTGAACGCATAAAAAGAGCCGCATCTTCAAATATTGGAGTTCTTACTTCTTCAAATCCGCGTTTCTTAAAAATTTCTTTTGCTTTCAACTCTAAAAAACTCATACCTAAAGCATTAATACCCAAAATATCATGCGTTCCGCGCGGAGCTTTATAGTTCATCATTATTTTCCATTATTTTATCTATCTCTTTCTTAAACTTAATATTCAGGTTATTTTTATCCATGCCTATTACTCCTACAGAAATAATAAATTGAAATGCCTGCTCTACTGTATAGTCTGTAAAAATTATTTCTTCTTCTTTCAACAACATCAAAAAACCTGACGTAGGATTCGGTGTTGTAGGCATAAAAACGCAAAGATATTTTTTACCTTTCACCATTTGTTTGCCTGTTAAAAAAGCAACGCTGTAAATTTCTTTATTTGGATAAGGTATAAAAATAACTTTTTTAAAATTTTTTGAGCCGTCCTTGCCAAATATAAAATTTACAAATTGTCTTGTCGCAGAATAGACTGTTCCTAAAATAGGAAGTTTATTAATAAGATTTTCCATTGAGCGCAAGGTGCTTTTTCCAAAAACCATGTTTGCAAGGAAACCTAAAATAATAAGACTGATAATTGAAATAAAGAAACTTGAAATCCTTGCTATAAGATGTACCCAGTATTTATCTGCTACAAAATAGTTGACAATCGGAAAAGTAAAACTGCTCACCCACTTAAAAATAATAGTCATCACAAAAAATGTCAGCCAAAGCGGTATAATTATAATTAAACCCGTAATTAGATATTTTCTAATTAAAATTCCAACTTTTTTTTCTAAAGTTTCTCCAGTTTGTTTTTCATTTTCCATAAACAAAATCCTTTCCTGCTTTTAAAAGTTTATTTAATTTTGCCTGTGAAGCGGCTTCTGCATACACTCTTACCACAGGCTCTGTGTCTGAAAGCCTAAAACCTATCCATGTATTATCATCTAAAATAAATTTATGTCCGTCAATAGTTATGCTTTTTTGAATTTTCATACCGGCAACAGCATTTATAGTTTTTGTTTTTAAAGTATTTTTAAAATTTTCCATAGTTTCCGGCGGTAAATGTAAATTAAGCCTTGAATTCAAAACTTCACCTGTAAATTTTTTAATATCTTTAAGTATATCTTTTATAGATTTTTTGTTCATTGCAATGACTTCTGCCATTAAAAGACATGCCAAAATTCCGTCTTTTTCAGGTATATGGCCTCTTATTGTAAGTCCTCCAGATTCTTCGCCTCCTATTACAAAATTGCCGGAATTATTTATCATAATGTCGCCGATATATTTAAATCCGACTGGAGTTTCCATAATTTCAACTCCTATTTTTGCAGCAATCTTATCTAAAAGATTAGTAGTCATAATGCTTTTTGCCGCAATTCCTCTCCAGCTTCTTGTTTTATTTAAATGGTATAAAATAACGGATATAACTTGATTTGGAGTTATAAAAGTTCCGTCTGCATCTATTATTCCAAACCTGTCGGCATCGCCGTCCGTAGAAAGCCCAAGCTTATAATGTCCATTTTTAATTATACTTAAAAGCTCAGAAAGATTTTTTTCAGACGGTTCTGGCGCTCTACCGTCAAACATTGTATCTCTGTTTTTATTTATAGTTGTATGGCGTATTCCTGCATCGTCAAGCAGAGCGTCTAGATAATCGCTGCCCGTTCCATGTAAAACGTCAGCCGCAATTTTAATATTTGACTTTTTTAAAATTTTAAAATCTACAAGTTCTTTTATTTTTTTTATGTATGCTGCGCGCGGGTTATAAATTTCTATAATATTACTTTTTATTCCTGATTCCAAAGAAACGGTTTTTATATCCTTGCGACGTATGTAAGAACAGTATTTTTCTAATTTTTTTGTAGTTTCAGGAAGAGCAATCCCGCCCCAGGCGGGAGAATATTTTAAACCGTTATATTTGTAAGAGTTATGGCTTGCTGTAAAATTAATTCCGCCGGTAAGTTTTGAATTTATAATATTATAAGCTATCACAGGCGTAGGGGTATCTCTTTTGCATAACAATACTTTTATATTGTTTCCCGCTAAAATCTCTGCCGAAGTTTTTGCAAAATCCTCAGACATAAATCTTGTATCGTACCCGATGATAATAGAAGCTTTTTTGTATTCTTCTTTAATAATATTCGCTATAGCTTGCGTGACAATGGCAACATTATCATAAGTAAATTCTTTTGCGATAATTCCTCGCCATCCGGATGTGCCAAACTTAATCATCGTTTATCCTTATTGTTAAACCTAAGAAATTATGTTTTTTAAGAGATCGATAATATGGCAAAACATAGGTTTTGGTCGGTTGCAAATGACATGCCTGAGCATGGTTCCAAAACCGCCTGCCATATATAACTGCCCGCGTATAACAAATATTTTTGATTTTACTAAAATTGACACGTAAAAGCAAAAAGCCATTTAACCTGTATTTGCCTGTTTTTAAGAATTCACATCAGTAAAAAATAATATAAACATATCGTGAAATGTATAAGAAGTTGAAAGAAATAATGCAAAATGTATATAATATAAGTTAAAGCAACATTGTTGTTTTTATTTTTGATTAATTTTTATATAAGAATGAATTTAAAAATAATTATTGAGAGCAATAAATATAAGAAATATGAACACGGAAAAGAAAGCATATCCCTTACTTTAGGCACTGAAAATATAAATAAATTATTCTCAATATGCAGTTCCTGCTGTTGTAGCTATGTAGCCACATCGCTTTACAACGTAACTGACAGTATATTTATTGGACATGGCGTGGAGTCTCTTAGCGTTATCAGGACATGCTATCACCTTTCCTGTTATGAACTTAGCTGATGCATTTGGATCTTTATTAAGTCCTTGGGGCGGCTGCACTTTTGTCGCTTAGGCTTGGACAAAAGAATTATATTGCGGTAAATTATATTCTTGGCGGCGTATTTATTCTAAACATCATTATTGGATTGTTGTTTTCTATAATAACTCTTATTTTTTGAGTCCTATTCTGTTTTTTTTTTTTTTTTTTGGCGCAAGCAGTCAGACACTTCCTTATGCGCATGATTTTATGATTATTATTTTAGCTGGCAACGTAATTACAAATACATCTATGAAATTTATGTGTTCCGTAGGTCATCCGCGAAAAGCTATGTATGCCACAATTATAACCATTGTTATAAATTTAATATTGAATCCTTTGTTTATTTTCAAATTTGGCTGGGGAATACAAGGCAGCGCATCAGCTTAGTCTTGGTTTGGCAGATTATGTTTTTTAACAGCAGTAAAAATCTTATACATTTTAAAAAGGTATTTTTCATTTAAAAAAAGAAATTATAAACGGGATATTTTCTACAGGCATGGCGGCACTTTTTATGGACGAGTAGCAGAAGTTTTAAAGAAACCAATTACCGTTGCTGTTGTTGTAATGTTTTTTGGATTTATCTTTGTAGAGCTCTTTCCGCGTTTAGTTGTATCTGTTTTTACTAGTGAAAAAATCTTATCAATATCACGGTGAGAAAGCTCCATTATGTATTTGTGTGTTTACCGTTTGTAGGTTTTCAAATGGTAGTGACGACTTTTTTCCAAAGTATCGGCATGGCGCATAAAAGTATTTTTATTCCTTACGCGCAAGGTGCTTTTCCTTGTACCATTACTTATTATTTTACCTAAATTTATGAATAACATATCAGGGGGTATGGATTAGTATGCCTATTTCTGATTTAATAGCTTTCTTTGTAGCTGTTTTAATGCTTGCCGTACACTGGCGCAGGCGAATATTCCCATTTCAGAATATTTAATTTTTTGGGAGAATATAAATGGATGAAATAATTGAGAAATTAAACTTTTTAAAGAAAGAAAAAAATGCTGTTATTCTTGCTCATATATACCAGCTGCCTGAAATCCATGATATAGCGGATTTTGTCGGCGATTCTTTGGATTTAAGCAGAAAAGCTGCTCAAACCGACGCAGATGTAATAGTATTTTGCGGAGTTCACTTTATGGCTGAAACAGCATCTATACTTAGTCCAAATAAAAAGGTTTTAATTCCAGATGCGAACGCCGGATGTCCAATGGCAGATATGATAACAGCTGAAAAATTGAGAAAATTTAAATCGAAGTATAAAAACCCTGTAGTTGTAGCTTATGTAAATACTTCTGTTGCGGTAAAAGCTGAAAGCGATATATGCTGCACATCCTCAAATGCGGTAAATGTTGTAAAGAGCGCTGCTGCTGATAAAACTGACGGCAGCAGAGATATAATCTTTGTTCCAGACAGGAATTTAGGGGGTTATGTTCAACAAATGTCCGGTATAAAAATGAATATTGGGAATGGTTTTTGTCCTACTCATAATAATTTAATTCTTCCGGAATATGTATATAAAGCAAAAGAAGAACATCCGCAGGCAGAAGTTTTGGTACATCCTGAATGTCGTTCTGAAGTCATATCATTGGCAGACCAAATTATGTCAACCGGAGCTATGTGCAGATATGTTGAAAAAAGTAACGTCAAAGAATTTATTATAGGTACAGAAACAGGTATACTATACAAACTTAAAAAAGATAATCCCGATAAAAACTTTTACCCAATATCATTTCTTTCTGTATGCCCTAATATGAAAAAAATTACGATTGCAAAAGTTTTAGATGTGCTTATAAATATGAAAAATATAGTTTCTGTATCTGAAGATATCAGGCAAAAAGCTTATATTCCAATTTTAAAAATGTTAAAAATTTCTGCTCAAGCTTAAATCTGATATGTATTAAAGAAGTTACTTAAACTTCTGCGCCGTTTTGATACAACCATTGACATTTTATTTTTAGTAATGTGACACAATGGCGTTTCTAATATTATATGTTATTTTATTGTTTTATAAAATTTTTGGTTCCCGAAAGGGATTAGTGTTAGCGCACTATAAGGAAATTCCGCGAAGAATCGGAAGCATTCCCGATGCTGTAAGGGAAATACGAAAACCGCAACAATAAATTGTAAAACCATTGTCTTTAAGACGGGAGGGCGCGGTAAGTGGGTTAGACAATGTCTATGAATCCCAAGCCAGAAAGACCTGCCAACAAAAGTTTAAACATATCGTATTGTTTAAATTATCGCGGATATGATTTAAATTTTATAATCTTTAAGAAATTATAAAAATATGTAAATCCTTGTCCATATATGCGGACAAGGATTTTTATTTTAAGCCTTATAAAATTTATGGGAGAATAAATGAAAAGTGAAAGCTTTTTGAATTACATTGTAAAAAGAGATGGCAGTAGAGAAATATTTAATCCGAAAAAGATCGCCGCAGCCATAGCAAAAGTCGGCGAAGCTACAGGCGAATTCGATTATAAAGTGGCTGGTTTAAAAACCTTGTCTTTTTTATACGATACTATTGAATATAGGAATCATGCTGTTGAGTATGTTCGGGATATAGTTGAAGAAGTTTTACTTTCTTCCATATATAAAAAACAGCAAAAGCGTATATTCTCTACCGTGACCAGCACAATAAAATAAGAGAAATAATGTCTGTGTACAATGTCGATTTGGTTGACCAGTATCTAAAAAATAGACTGGGGGGGGTAAATGAGAACAGTAGTATGTCTTATTCTCTTCAGGGTCTTAATAATTATATTTCTTATGAAATCAGCAAAATTTATTGGTTAAATAAAATTTATCCAGAAAATGTAAGGAAAGCGTATATAGACGGAGATTTGTATTTGCATGATTTAGGATTACTCGGTACTTATTGCGTGGGCTGGGATTTGCAAGATTTATTGTTCAGCGGTTTCAAGAGCGTATCCGGAAAAGCCGAAGCAAAAACAGCAAAACACTTTAGAACAGTGCTTGGACAGATTGTAAACTTTTTTTATACTCTTCAGGGCGAAAGCGCAGGAGCTCAGGCTTTTTCAAATTTTGATACATTGCTTGCTACTTTTATTTGTTATGACAAACTAAAATATGAAGAGATGAAGCAGGCTTTACAAGAATTTCTATTTAATGTAAATGTTCCCACAAGAGTTGGGTTCCAAACTCCTTTTACAAATTTAACTATGGATTTAACCGTTGCTCCGCATTATAAAGATGAATACGCTATAATCGGCGGTAAATATCGGGATGAAAAATACGCTCAATTCCAAAAGGAAATGAATATGTTAAACCAGGCTTTTTAGAACTAATGCTTAAAGATAATGCTAAAGGAAGAGTTTTTACATTCCCAATACCTAACTATATAATATAACGAAAGAATTTGCGCTTTATGGGGTATAACGGCAAAATATGGGGTGCCTTATTTTGCAAATTTTATTAATTCCGATATGAAACCCGAAGATACAAGAAGTATGTGCTGCCGTTTGGATAGATAGCCGCGAGCTTCAAAAACGTGAAGGTGGGCTTTGGGGCATCCCTCTGACCGGCTCTATAGGAGTTGTTACAATTAATCTGCCAAGAATAGGTTATCTTGCTAAAAATGATACTAACTTTACGGACAGGCTTAAAATAAATATGAGAATTTCCAAAAATAATTTATATCCGTATATGAGTTTCTATTTGGGAAGGGTTAAGAAACGTTTTAACAAATACTGGAAGAATCATTTTTCAACAATAGGCATTGTAGGATTAAACGAAGCTTGTATTAACTTGTTTGGGGAAGGAGTAGGGGGTGCAGAAGACAAAGCTTTTGGAGAAAAAATATTGGATTTTATGAGAGAAATTCTTACTCAGTACCAACAAGAAACCGGCAATAATTACAATCTTGAGGCTACCCCTGCAGAAGGAACTTCATACAGACTTGCAAGGATTGATATGCAAAAATATCCTGATATAATTTCTGCAAGTGAGAAAACTAATACTCCGTTTTACACAAATTCGAACCAGTTGCCGGTAAATTATACTGCCGATATTTTTGAGAATCTTGATTTACAGGATTCGATGCAGACAAAGTATGCAGGCTGAAGTATATAAAATTATTGCCCCCCTAAACTCGTTTAAGAGTTTATAATGGTTTGTGCTTTAAAATATATTGTTAAGCATCGGTTTTCATGACAAATTTATATTTCGGAGGTATAAAAATGACTGTAAATGAAAATACAGTTTTAGATTTTTTAAAAAAGGGAGCCGTTATTGACGGGAGCGGTTATAACAGGCGGCGAACCAACGCTGCATAACGATCTGTATGATTTTATAAAAAAATCAAAAATTTAAATTTTCTGATTAAGCTTGACACAAACGGGACAAATCCTGAAATTTTGAAAGAACTTATATGTAAAAAACTTATAGATTTTATAGCTATGAATATAAAATCGCCCGCTGAAAAATACAAATTATTTTTTTTAAAGGAGATTTAAATTTAATTACGCAGTCGCTGCATATAATTAAATTTTCAAATATACCGCAATTTTAGAACTACATACGATATGAATATTTTAAATGAATGAAAAACTTAACGACGAATTCAGAATATATTATTCAGGAATGTAGAAATCAACCTATTTTTGCAAAGATTTTATATACGTAGCGGCTCCCATAGCATCTTTAGCGTATGCATCTGCGCCAATTTCTTTTGCAAATTTTTCCGTCACCGCAGCGCCGCCTATAATGATTTTTATCGGGACATGAACTGAATTTCTTAATTTTACGATTAATTCCATTTCAGGCATTGTAGTCGTCATTAGGGCAGAAAGTCCTATTGCAATAGGCTCTACTTCGCGAGCCTTATCTATTATTGACTGAGAATCTACATTTATGCCCATATCTATGACGTCAAACCCATAGCTTTCTAGTACAGCCCCAACTATATTTTTACCTATATCGTGCATATCGCCTTTAACCGTAGCCATTATAACTTTACCTATGGAAGACTTGTCGTCTTTTTTTAGAGTAGTCTTTACTATGGCAAAAGCCGCCTGCGCAGCTTGAGCGGACATAATTATCTGCGGTAAAAAATATTCTTTTGAAGCAAACTTTTCACCTACAAGATTTAGCGCTTTTAAGACATTGTCGTTTACTGTTTTAAAAGGATTAATAATTTGGTCTAAAATGACGGGCACAGACTCTTTATTGCCGTTTAAAACTGCAAAATAAAGCTGTTTATCTAAAGGAAGTTTTTCTGCCGCAGTTCCTGATATCTGTTTTTTAAAAGAAGCAAAAACTTCCATATATTTAACTGCGCCTTTATCTCTGTTTTCAAGTAGATTTTTAGCAAAAACGTCATTTATTTTCCAATTTTCATGAGGATTAATAATTGCAAAATCAAGTCCTGCCTCTACGGCCATTTTTAAGAAAGTCGAATTTATTGTCTGCCTTGAAGGAAGCCCGAAAGAAATATTAGACACTCCTAAAGCGAGCTTGCATTGAGGATATATTTTTTTTGATTCTCTCATTGCTTTTAATGTTTCTTGTATTTGTTCAGGCGAAGAGCTTACAGACATAACAAGGTAATCAAAAATAATATTTTTTCTTTCAAATCCGTAACTATCGGCAAAATTTAAAATTTTTGCAGCTATCTTTAATCTTTCTTCGGCTGTTTTTGGTATTCCATTATCATCTGTTGTTAAGGAAATTAAAGCGGCGCCGTACTTTTTTGCTATAGGCAATATTAAATCAAGTTTTTCTCGTTCGCCGTTCACAGAATTAATTATAGGTCTTCCAGTACAGTCTTTAATTGCCCGTTCTAAAGCTTTAGGATTGCTTGAGTCTATGCATAAAGGAATAGAAACTATCTCCTGTATTTGGTTTACAGCGTTTGTAAGAAGCTTTATCTCGTCCGCTCTCGGCACTCCCATATTTACATCTAAAAGGTTTGCACCGTCACTGACCTGCGAGCGCGCTTCGTCTTTTACAAGTGAAAAATTCCCATTGATCAATTCTTCTTGCAGATTTTTCCTGTTTGTAGGATTTATTCTTTCACCTATTACAACAGGTTTCTTAGTTTCATTTATGTCAATAGCCTTTATTCTTGTTGAAAGAAAATATTTATTTTTTTTGCTGCGTATATTAGGTGCTTTATTTTTTATCTCGCTGGATAAGATTTTTATAAACTCGGGATTAGTTCCGCAGCAGCCGCCAAACATATTAACTCCGTAAGAGTAAGCTTTTAAACTTGATTCAATAAATTCCTCTTTTGTTTCAGGAAAGTGCGTTTTATGGTTAATTAATACGGGCATACCGGCATTAGGTTTAAAAGATACGGGAAGATTTGTATTGTCGCAGAGAACTTTTGCAAGTTCAGCTAAATCCTTAGAGCCGATAGAACAGTTCAATCCCAGAGCGTCAACATCTAAACTTTCCGCCATTGCAATAAAGCTTTTTAAGTCTGTCCCAGTAACTGTAGTGCCGTCTTTTGAAAAAGTCATCTGAACTATTATTGCGCCTTTAAAGTTTTCTTTTGCCGCTAAAATTGCCGCTTTCATTTCTTTTATTTCAGTCATTGTTTCAATAATTATAATATCTGCTCCGTATTTCTGAAGTAGGGACGTTTGAAATGCAAAAGCATCGTAAGCTGCGTCAAAAGATAAATTTCCAAGAGGATCAATATATTCGCCAATTGAGGAGACATCTCCCGCTACGATAGTATCTTTAGAAATTTTTCTTATTAAATCAATACCGGACTTTATTATATCGCCAGCCTTGTTCAAAAGTCCGTGATGTTGTAATCTAATAGAATTTGCTCCAAAAGTATTCGCGAGAACTATATTTGAACCCGCATTTATGTAGGAAGAATAGATATCAGAAATTCTTTCAGGAAATTTAATATTTAACTCTTCAGGAATTACAACGTTGTCAAGATATTGCTTTTTTTGTAATTCAGTTCCCGTTGCTCCGTCCATTATCAACACACGACTTTTTAATATGTCTAAAAATCTTTGTTTATCCATACCAATATCCTTTAAATAAGCAGTATGTGAATTTTAACTGCAAATAACAGCAAAGTATAAATTTCCATTACGACATAAACATGCAATTTATAGAAAGGATTGACATCTTAACGCCTTAAATAGAATAAAATTAATATAACAATTTAGTCTATCAAATTTGACTCTTTTAAGTCAATAATGTTATAGGTATTTATATACCTGACACCACAGGCCCAGGTATATAAATGATTTCATAATAAAAGGAAAAATGAAAAGAGTATGACACAGAAGAAAAGTGTCGTGATTATTTTGTGAAGCAACGTTGGAA
>JAITOB010000021.1 GCA_031290155.1 Endomicrobium sp.
TGAAACCCTTTACAAACAACGGCAAACCTAAAATGGTCGCTATTGTCGCCCTTATGCGTAAATTGCTAGTCTTTATTAACAATCGGTGCAAACTGTTTTATTTTCAAAGTTCTTTTTCCTTTGCTTGATTATTCCTTTCAATCTTTTCCTGTGGATTGATGTCGTGAGATACTACAATAAATTGCAAAATATTTACAATTTGTTATAAAAAAATATAATTCACCTGCTGCAGACTTATGTCCGCAGCTTCGCCAATGAAGGGGTAAAAGTAATTTTAGAGATTTAAAGCGTTTGAGTGGCAATTGTCATGAACTCCTGCGTTTTAAATATTTTGATTACAACTAGAATAAAAATGGAGGTTAACAATGAAAAAGTTTATAATGAAAGTATCTTTAAGCTTGATTGTCTTATCAGTTGTTTCAGTATTTTCTTTTGCAAAAGGCAATGTTGCGATTTTAGGTGTTGGTGGTACTATCGCTGGAGAATCTAAATCTACAATGCAGGTTGTTGGATATGACGCTGCTGTTATTTCTATCAGCACAATTATTGAACGTGTCCCGGAAATATCAGATGCAGCAAATATTGTATTGTGTGAGCAAATTGCCCAAATAGACAGTAAAGATTTAACAGATGATATCTGGCTTAAACTCGCTAAAAGGACTAATCAACTTTTAAGTCAAAAAGACATTGACGGCATTGTAATTACACACAACAGATACGATGGAAGAAACTGCTTATTTTTTGAATCTCGTTGTTAAAAGCAACAAACCTGTTGTTTTGGTAGGTTCTATGCGTCCAAACACTGCGATGAGTGCCCGATGGTCCGAGAAATCTTTATAATGCTGTTATTGTTGCCGGAAGTCCAAAAGCTAAAGGTCGAGGGGTTTTTATTTTGTTTAATGACACAATTCATGGTGCAAGAGTCGTTACAAAAACAAATACAATGCTTCCTAATGCTTTTAACAGTATTGATTTTGGAGCTTTGGGCTATGTTATAGAAGGTAGTCCACAGTTTTATAATCAACCTGTTAGAGCTCATACTGTTCAGTCTGAATTTGACGTAGCAAATCTTAATGCGTTGCCGAAAGTAGATATTGTATGCTATGAAGGTACGCATTCGGATTTAGCGGTAAGTGCTTTCCAAAACTTCGGAGTAAAGGGAATAAATACACGCAGGCACTGGAAACGGCAGTATTCATAAAGGCACTATGCAAAGTCTTGATAATGCCAGAAAGTCCGGAGTAATTATAGTAAGATCAACAAGAATTCCAAGTGGGGTTGTTCCTAGAGATAAAAAACTTGATGATGCTCATGATTTTATAGCTGCAGATTCTCTTAATCCGCAGAAAGCGAAAATTTTATTACAGTTAGCATTAACGAAATATTCACCTAAAGACACTAATGAAATTCAAGAATTGTTTTACAAGTATTAGCAGTTAAGATAAAGAAGCGCCAAATTAGCAATACGTTTTATGTGTATTTTCATTCTTTTCTTTGTATTGTATTTCTGTATATTGAAAAACATTATTATTAAGTTCAAAGGTATTTTTTTGTTTTTAAAGAAGACCAAAACAAATACGTTTACGCAGAGAGTGTCCGTCATTGAACTTACAACGTACGGAGACAATATTAACATGCTCAATTGATGTTTAAAGAGTCATTCAATTTATGGATAGAAACTGTTAATGAAGATTGCAACATAAAAGAAGTTTTGAAAGATTTAAACTGGACAATAACGAAGACTCCTATAATCTCAAAAGAAGACAATTTTAAAGTTTCTTTTGAAATTTTGGCAAGCAAATCCATAAATTTGCAAATTCCTATGAGATCATAATTATGGGCTTTTTTGATACCATAAAAATAAGCTGTTTTATTAAGTTTTTAAATGCTAATAGTTTTTTTACGAACGGAATCAGATGGGCAGTCATATAAACTTTCACAAACATGGATGTATTAAAATAATTACAATTTCAAGACACAAAAAGGAAGTCCCACTCGGTTTATGTTGTTAAGATTGTGATATGTCTTAACTTCAGATATTATCAATTTTTTTCTCTATTTTCTTTTTGCCCAAAAAAGATATCAGCCAATCCTTTATCGCATTGTAATTCTCCAATATTAATTGCGTAACGCCAAGCATTAAGAAACCAAACAACACAATTAAGCCTAACCATTCAGTTTTTTCAATGACAGCCAACACAAGACTGATTTATTGATAAAACAAACAGATTAGCAATACAGCTTTACTCGCTTAAAGAACAAACATTATAACTTTATTTTTTCTACTAAATCAAAATCTGTTTGATCTAATTTTAACGGAGTAACTGAAATATATCCTTTATCCACAACATCAACATCTGTCCCTTTGTTCTTTTTACCAGCACAAGATATGTTTTTTTCGGATAACTTGTAAACAAAACCCAATTTTTTATCAGCAATAATTTTAAAATATTCATCAAAAACACGCCGTCCTAAAGGAACAACTTTTATACCTTTGTAATTCTTAGGAATATTTATATTTAAACAAGTATTTTTAAATAATTTCTTTCTTTTTAATAATACTGTTTCGGCAATCTTTTTTGTTATAATTGCAGAATGCTCATATTCAGTAGCATCCATTTCTGCTGCAGAAACGGCAAGCGACGGAATTCCTCTTAGCGCTCCTTCTCTTGCAGCAGCAACAGTTCCAGAATAAATTACATCTCGACCGAGGTTAGGGCCCGTATTTATACCTGATACTACTAAATCTATTTTGTCTTTTAAAAAAGAATTCAACCCATATTTTACGCAATCTGCCGGAGTTCCATTTTTTATTGCATAAAAATCTTTTTCGATTTTTTCAAATTTTTTATATTTTACAAGTGTTATACCATGTCCAATACCTGACATCTGACTTTTTGGAACAATTACATATACTTTAGCAATTTTAGAAAGTTCTTTTATTAGAGGGCGAAGTCCTGGTCCTTTTGCACCATCGTCATTTGAAATTAAGATTTTAAACATTTTACTATCTCCTCAAATATTAATTCTTGCGGAAGTTTTATAATATTTTTAACCATATCACTTTTTATATTTTTTTTAAGAGTATATACAGCATTTCTTAAATTTTCTTTTGTAAGATCTTTTTCTTCTATTATTATCACCCTACCATTTTTTTCTATTTCCTTTGCATTCCAATACTGATGATTATCAGTAGCATAAGGATACGGCACTAAAACTACAGGTTTATCCAAAACTTTAAGTTCAAATATACTACCTGCACCTGAACGACATATCACAATATCGCTTGCAGCATAAGCGTCACAGATATTATGCATATACTTAAAAATTCTGTAATTTGAACTATCTTTGACTTTCTCTTGAATTTCAACATAATTCTTAAAACCTGTTATATGCAAAACCTGTAGTTTATTTTTAATAGATAATTCTAAAAGAGTTTCACAAGTAATTTCATTAAGTTTAACTGCTCCAAGACTTCCACCGAAAATTAAAACTGTAGAGAGCTCATTTTTTAATTTAAATTTTTGCAATGATTTTTCTTTTGATGTTGATAAAATATCTTTTCTGATTGGATAACCTGAAATACCAGCATTCTTAAAATACTTTTTAGACGATAGAAAACTTACAAATGTCTTATCAACTATTTTATCTAAAAGTATATTTGCTTTACCCGGAATACTGTTTTGTTCATGAATAAAAGTTTTTTTATGTAATATAGTTGCCGCAAAAATAACAGGAACTGTAACATATCCTCCCGTACCAACCACTGCTAAAGATTTCAGTCTTACAATCTGTTTTAGCGCCTTTAAAAAAGCAAACTTCATTCTAATCAAAAATATTATAAAAGAAAACGAAATCTTTCTAGGCATTCCAAATATATTAAACGTAATATATTCAAACCCGCTATTTTTTAAAATCTCTACAGAAGCAGAGTTATTACTTATAAAAAAAATTGGATTATATCCTCTATTTTTGAACTCTTCCGCTAAAGCTATACCAGGATAAATATGCCCTCCAGTACCACTTGCAGCAATAACAATACTTTTATTTTTCATTTACACTCGTTTTTATTTTATCTTTTTTTCGTATTGCGATAAATTTATCAATATTCCTGCAACTGCCATAGTTACAATTAGCGACGTTCCTCCAAAAGATATAAATGGAAGAGGCAGCCCTTTTGCAGGAAATATTCCAGTAGCAACAGACAGATTTATAACAGCTTGGAAAACTATTAGAAATGTTATCCCTAAACATAAATACTGTGAAAAAATATCAGGCATACTTTTACTCATTTTCACACCTTTGAAAAACAAATACAAAAAAAATGCAACAATTGCACCAGCTCCAATAAAGCCAAGCTCTTCTCCTATAACCGGAAAAATAAAATCAGTATGCGCTTCAGGAAGATACATAAGTTTCATTTCACTTTTACCAAGTCCTTTACCAAAAAAACCACCTGAACCAAGTGCATTTAAAGACTGTTTAACTTGATAAGAAGACGCATCAATATTTATAAAAGAAGCAACATAATCTTTAAACCTTATAAGTCTGTAAGGCTTTCTTATAATTTCTTCAGCTATCAAAAGAACTGTTGCTGTACCAGCGACAAATACAGCTTGCATTTTTATCCCAGCGCAAAATAACATAGCAAAACATACTCCTGCTATTAAAATAGGTGTTCCTAAATCCGGTTCTATAGCAATTGGAAAAAGTATAAGCAAAATAATGATACCAGGTGCTACCAAACCTTCCCATTCTTTAACTAATTCTCTTTTTCTCGATATAAAATCAGAGATAGCTATCACTACAGCAATTTTAGTTAATTCTGACGGTTGTATAGTAAAAGACCCAACTCCAAACCACCTTTTTGCTCCAAGTCGTGAACTTCCTACAAATAAAACCGCTATAACAGAAATCAATGCTATTAAATAAATCCATTTTGCATATTTTTTATAAAATTTATAGTCAATCAAAAACCCTGTCACAAACATTGCAGCAAGACCAACATTAACCCAAAGCATTTGCTTTATAAAAAACTTGTAAGGACTTGCCCATCTTACATCAGCCATAATAACGCTTGATGAAAACACCATAAATGACCCGAAAATAATACATATACATATTGCTGCTATAAGAGTATAATCATACTTTCCAAAATCAATTTTAAACATTGCACCTCATTAAGATATATCATCAACCCAGCTAAAAAGGACTGTCTATTGCAAAGTTGCAAAGCAAATATGGCAATCTTTTCTTTTCTAACAACGCCAGATTGCTTCACCGACTTTGTCGGTTCGCAATGACGACAAAAAACATGGGCTAAACCCCGTTTACAATCTGTTTAAAAGCTTTTCCCCGTTCTTCAAAATCCCTAAATTGATCAAAAGAAGCACATGCTGGAGAAAGTAAAACCACATCGCCTTTAACAGCAGTTTTAAATATTTGTCTTACAGCATTTTCTATATTACCACTGTCAATAAACACAGAATCACCTTTTAAATCTTTTTTTATTTTATCAGAAGCTTCACCAATCAAAAAAATTGATTTAACTCTTTGTTTTACAAGCTCTTTTAAAGGAGTATATGGAGCTCCTTTATCTCGTCCACCCATTATAATTAAAATGTTTTTATCAAAAGATTTAAGTGCAACTCTCGTTGAATCAACATTTGTAGATTTTGAATCATTGTAATAATCAACACCGTTTAAAGTTTTTACAAATTCTATCCTATGTTCTACACCTTTATACTTTGAACCGATTTTTTCTATGAATGCAGGCTTTACTCCTAACGCGTAGGTTGCTGCTGTTGCCGCTAAAATATTTTCTACATTGTGCATACCCACAATGTTAATTTTAGGTTTTATTACATTTCGCTTCCTATCAATATCTATAACTATACGTCCATTATCGTAAAAAACTCCATTTTTTAGAGTTTTGCTTTTACTGAAAAAAATCACTTTTGAATTTTTAACCTTTGCAGATATCTTTCTACAAATTTTATCATCATAATTTATTATCGTAAAATCTCCAGTTTTTTGATTGATGAAGATATTTTCTTTTGCTTTTATATACGCTCTCATTGTTTTATGGTGTTCAAGATGATCAGGAGTAATATTTAATAATACTGATATATCTGGACTGAAGTCAGGAGTATCTTCAAGTTGATAACTTGAAAGTTCCATTGTAATAAACGTATTTTTTGTAGTTTTTAAAGCTTTATCTGTCAAAGGGAAACCTATATTTCCAGACACTATTGAATCTTTATATGCTGCTTTTATTATTTTTGAAATTATATCAGTTGTTGTTGTTTTACCGTTAGTACCTGTAATAGCTATAATTTTTTTATATTTGGAATTTTTGAGAGAAAAAGAAAGTTCACTTAAAACTGGAATTTTTTGTTTGCGGGCTTTTTTTAAAATAAGAGTATTAGGATGAATTCCAGGACTTTTTATAATAATATCTGAATTCAAAATTTTATTTGAATGTACTCCAATTTCTGTTATAACTTTTTTATTTAAATTTTTTATTTCTTTTTCTTTACTGTTATCACTTGCAAAAACATTGTATCCTAATCTTACAGCAAGATTTGCAGCTGCAATACCACTTTTACCGAGACCTAAAACTCCTAAGTTTATTCTCATTTATTTCTACCTCAGCTTAAGCGATGCAAAAGAAAGTATTGCAAGAATTACACTTATTATCCAAAATCTTATTGTAACTTTTGTTTCCGATAGACCAAGCATTTCAAAATGATGGTGT
Source organism: Endomicrobium sp. (assembly GCA_031290155.1). GTDB lineage: Bacteria > Elusimicrobiota > Endomicrobiia > Endomicrobiales > Endomicrobiaceae > Endomicrobiellum. The sequence continues at coordinate 6,758 of JAITOB010000021.1, forward strand.
AGCGGAGACATTTTAAATATTCTTTTCTTTGTTCTTTTGTAATAATATACTTGTATAAGTACAGAAAGAGCTTCTACAACAAAAACTCCACCTAAAAGAACCAAAATAAGTTCCTGCTTTATCAATACCGATGCCATACCGAGTATTCCACCTAAAAATAAGCTGCCAGTATCGCCCATAAAAATCTCTGCTGGATGTGAGTTATACCATAAGAAACCTAAGCCTGCACCAACAACTGCAAAAAGAAAAACAGATATTTCTCCAGCACCAGATACAGGAATAATTTTTAAGTAATTTGCTATTTGGAAGTGTCCCGCAAAATATGCAAATAAAGCAAGTGTAAAGACTGCAATAGTTATATTCCCTATAGCAAGGCCATCAAGTCCGTCTGTTAAATTTACAGCATTTGAACTGCCTACAACTATAACAATCACAAACGCCACATATAAGAAAGAAAAATTCAGAAAAAAACTTTTAAGAAAAGGAACATTTACCAATGTAGCAAAGTCTGGATTTGACGGAAAAAAATTTAAATATGTAGCAAAAACCGCAGCAAAAACTGTTTGAGCAAAAAGCTTACTTTTTGCCGAAAGTCCTTTAGAACTTTTTTCTTTAAGTTTTAAATAATCATCACAAAACCCTAAAAAGCCAAGCCACAAAGTTCCTATTAAAAGACAAATAATAAACCTATTATCGAGCTTTGTCCACAAAAGAGTTGATGTAACTACTGACAACAATATAAGTAATCCACCCATAGTAGGAGTACCACTTTTATTTAAATGTGTCGCCGGTCCATTGGTCCTTACAACTTGTTTTATCTTAAAACTTTTCAGTTTCTTTATAACGTAAGGACCAACAATAAAACAAATCAAAAGACTTGTTAAAATGGCCCCACCTGCCCTAAAAGTTATATATTGAAAAACGTTAAATGGCGTGAACACATCACTTAAACGATAAAAGATATAATATAGCATTTATTCCCCAAAATATTTTAGAGTCTGCCTTCTTTCAATAATTTCGCATTTTCAGAATGGCAAATAAAATTATAAAATTTTGTATAAACTTCTTCTAATTTCATACCTCTTGATGCTTTGAACAAAAATACAGAATTGTCATCAACCGGCATTTGCTCAAGTTTCTTTAAAAGAGTATTTGCATCTTTTGAATAAAAGACATTTTCACTACTTAAAGCTTCTTTAGTATGAACACTCTTCTCCCCTAAAAGATAGATCGAATTGATATTTTTGGTATTAATAAATTCCCCTAATTCAAAATGATAATCAGCTGATTTAGTGCCAAGTTCAAGCATATCGCCAAAAACAAGATTAATCTTTTTTCCTGGATAAGTCTGCAATACTGCATGTATTGCTTCTCTTATTGAAGAAGGATTCGCATTGTAAGCATCATTAATTAAAATAACGCTTGCTCCGGTTATAAGAGTTTCCATTCGCATTTTAGGCGGTATAAAATTTTCTATACCATACTTTATTTCATCAAGAGAGAATCCAAAACCAATAGCACAAGATGCTGCAGCTAAAGCATTTGACACGTTAAACTTACCCTTTGCAGGCATTTCAACTTTTACTGAGTTTTTTTTATAAAAAAGCTCGAAATTTGTTTTATCAGAATATAATATTATATTTTTTGCATACACATCCGCAGATTGATCTAAAGCAAACGTAATAATTATGCGGTTACTAACGCTATATACTGTTTTTAAAAACTCATCGTCATTATTTATAACAATAAGACCATTTTTTTTTATATTATCAAGCAAAACTTTTTTTTCCTTAAACACACCTTTCGTAGAAATAAAATTTTCTAAGTGCGAAAAACCTATATTTGTAATAATTCCAGCGTCAGGTTTTAAAATATCAGACAATATTTTAATTTCGCCATGTAAAGACGTCCCCATTTCAAAAACAGCATATTCAATGTCAGAAGTTAAATTAAATACCGAAAGAGGAAGTCCTATTCTATTATTAGAATTTCCTTTATTTGAAAGTGTTTTACCTTTTTTATTAAAAATCGACACCAATATTTCTTTTGTACTAGTTTTACCGTTTGAACCTGTAATACCGACTATTTTTGTATTTTTAAATTTCCCCCTATACGCTTTTGCAAGTTCTCCTAACGCAATAAGAGTATCATCCGTTTTAACTATTGATGGAAATTTTGTAAAAGATTCTATGAAATCAATTTTAACTTTTGAATACACTACAGCAGCTGCACCATTCTTAATCGCTTCTTTTATAAAATCATGCCCGTCATAGAGACTACCTTGTAAAGCAAAATATATTTCTCCTTTTTTTATTGTTCTTGAATCTACTGAAATGCCTTTTATAGGAAGGTTAGGATCTCCTACTATAAATTCTCCATTGATAGCATGTATTAAATCTTTAAGATAAAATATTTCCATTAAAAAATAAATTCCTTTTGTCCTAATTTTTTTGATACAGCTTTTCGTTTTTCTTTTAAAGCAACATATTTTTCGGCAATTTCAATATCATTAAAATGAATTTTTTCAGTACCTACAATCTGGTAAGTCTCGTGTCCTCTACCGGCAAGAAGAACAATATCATCTCTTTCTGCCATCATAACAGCTTCTTTTATTGCTGTCTCTCTGTCAACCACAACTTTATAGTTTTTTTTATCAATCCTTTTTATCCCAACCTCTACATCCAAAATTATCTTATTAGGATCTTCTGTTCTCGGATTGTCTGATGTCACAAAAACAAAATCACTCATTTCAACAGAAATTTTTCCCATTAACGGCCTTTTTGTTCTATCTCTGTCTCCGCCGCAACCAAATACAGTTATAATTCTTTTTGATTCTATTTTTTTCAAAGTTTGTAAAACATTCTTTAAAGCATCGTCGGTATGAGCATAATCAACAACTACTTCGAAACCTAACCCTTTTGTATCAACTCTTTCAAGTCTGCCAGGTGCTTGTTTAGAATTATTTAATCCTTCAACAGCTTTCGAAAAAGGAATTCCACTGCAAATAGTAGCAGCTAAAGCAGCCAAAGAATTGTAAATATTATGTATGCCTATATGTTTTATATTGACTTTTCCTTTTTCATTATTAAAAGCCAAGTCAAACTTACTGCCATTGTTTGCAAATTCAATATTCTCAGCTTTAAAATCTGCTATATTTTGTTCTAGAGCAGAGTAAAGTTTTATTTCAGCATTGATCCCCATCTTGGAAAGCTTTTTTCCATACCCATCGTCAATATTAATTATAGCATACTTTTTATTACATTTTGTTTCAGTTCCAAGTTCTTTAAATAATATAGATTTAGCCTCAAAATAATTGTCCATATTTTTATGAAAATCTAAATGATCTTGCGTTAAATTTGTAAAAATAGCTACGTCAAAATCCATTCCGTAAACCCTTCCTAAACTTAAAGCGTGAGAGGACACTTCCATAACAAGATATCCAACACCGTCATTTACCATTTCTCTCATAATTCTATAAATATCTAAAGATTGAGGTGTTGTATTGTTTGCTTCAATAACTTTATCTTTATATCTGTAATTAACTGTTCCAATAACACCACATTCAATGCCGAAATTCACAAATATACTTTCAATCATATAAGTAATCGTAGTTTTGCCATTTGTTCCTGTTACACCTATAATATTCAATTCTCTATCTGGATGGTTATAAAACTTAGCGCTGAAAATAGACATAAAACGAAAAATATCTTCAACAATAATCTGAGTTGCGGCACTTGTATCGCATTTTGAATCGGTAATAATTACGGAGGCGCCTTTTTCTATTGCTTCATTAATATATTTTCTACCATAAGTATTATGACCTGGAAGAGCAAAAAAAGCATAATTTTTCCCAATTTTTCTTGAGTCATAAGATATTCCTGACACTTCAGTATTTTTATCACCTATAATAACTATATTTTCATCATATATAATCTCTTTTAATTCCATTATTTATTCCTTTTTATTCTTTGACTTTTTTTTATTCTTTTTTCATTCCTTTTTGTCGTGTCATTCCTGCGAACGCAGGAATCCATGTTAACTAATATCTTACATACAACAACTTATATATCCATTGTCAACGCGGGTATGACACAGTATTTTTTGATATTGATCGTCATTGAAAAGCTCAAAGGACTGTGGCAATCTTTCTTTTGGGCTTATTTGTCATTGCCATAAGAATAACAACACTATTTGACATCATCTTTTTCAATCCCTAAATACTGTACTACTCTCTTTGCTATGTCTGCAAATACTGGAGATGCAACTGAAGCTGCATAATAACTGATACCTCTAGGTTCATCAACAATAACAAGTATTACAATTTCAGGATTCATTGCAGGTATCATTCCACAAAATGAAGCTGTATAGTATTTTGTAGAGTAAGTTTTTGTTAAAGAATCAACTTTTTGTGCAGTTCCAGTTTTTCCACCAACAGTATATCCCGAAATTTTTGCGCTTTTACCTGTGCCAAAATCTACAGCATTTTTTAAAAGTTTTTTTACTGCCTGGGCAGTTTCAACAGAAACAACTCTTCTTATTTCTTTTGATTCAAAAGCATTATCAAGCATTGTAGAATCAATCTTTTCTATGCTCTGTATTACAGATGGTTTCACCAATATCCCATCATTTGCTATAGCAGAAAATGCATTTATAATTTGAAGTGCAGTAACTCCTATCCCCTGCCCAAAAGAGATTGTAGGTAAAGATAAAGCATTCCACTTTTTAACATCCATTAAAAGACCTTTTGCTTCACCTGGTAAATCAACTCCTGTTAAAGAATAAAAACCAAATTTTCTTATATATTTATAAAAATCTTCATTGCCAATTTTATGTGCAATTTTTACCATACCTATGTTCGATGATTGTTCCATAACTTTGCTTAAAGGCGCATAACCTTGAATTTTATGATCGTCCTTTATTGTATGCCCAGCAATTTTATACCTACCGTTTTCCAAATAAAAACTATCTGAAAGTTTTATTTTGCCCTGCTCCAAAGCTGCAGAAATAGTAATAATTTTAAAAGTTGATCCTGGTTCATAAATATCACTTATAGCCGAATTTCTTAAAACCTTTATATCTTTAATTTTATCTGAAGAATCAAAATCTGGCAACGAAACCATTGCAAGTATAGCACCAGTTTTAGGGTTTTGAACTATGCATATTGCTTTTTTAGCCTTATACTTATCAAAGGCTTTTCGAAGTTCCTGTTCAGCTATAAATTGTATTGTACTATCTATACTAAGTTCAATATTTTGTCCTTGTCTTTTTGTTTTATCAACAAGTTTATCCTGTATTATACGTCCTTGTCCATCTCTGCGCATTTTAGTCGTAATACAATCTCCACGCAAGCATTCATTACATGTTTTTTCAATACCTTCAAGTCCACTTCCATCAGAACCCGTTATTCCAAGAATGTGTGCAAGAAGTCTTCCTTCAGGGTACTGTCTTGTATATTTACTTTCAAATCCAATGCCTCTTAATTTCTCATTTTTAATTTTATCAACAACATCAGCATTAATATTAAAAGCTACTGGAACATAAGATATTTTTCCAAAATCATTTAAATTCTTTTCTTTAATTTTTATATCATTTTTAAACAGAACATCTCTTACTTTATTAAAATCTTTTACTATTTTAGGATCAAGAAAAATTGTATATTTTTTTACACTCGAAGCAAGAATTTTTCTTTTTGAATCAAAAATATCACCGCGTTTTGATAATTCAATATTTTCACATTTAACCATTTTTTCAACTGCATTACTTATTTTGCCATGCAGAAAAATTTGTACATATATTAGTTTTGCAAATAAAAGAAAAAAGACTGTCAGTATCATAGATACAAGCACAGCCTTTCTGTTAATTCGTTTTTCGTTGTTTTTTATCATTTTTGTGCCAACGGATCATAATCAATATAAACTATAGATTTTTCATCCGGACGCGAAAGATTTTTTTCTGTCGCAATTTTATCCATTTTCTCAAGGGCAAGTATCGAATTAATTTTCAATCTTAAAAAATCATTTTCTGAGTTTATTTTATCATATTCTGCCTGTAAGTTACTCACTTTATAGGCAAATCTTATAGAAGTATTTTGCTGCCAAAGATAAATAAAAACACTTAAAACCATTAATACAAACGCTAAAAATAGTTTATACATTTATTTTCTCTGCCACTCTTATTTTAGCGCTTCTGCTTCTTGGATTGATTTTTATTTCTTCTTGCGTTGCTGTAACAACTTTTTTTGTAAGTATTTTATATATTCCATTGCTAGCATTTTGCTTAAAATTTTGTTTTACAATTCTATCTTCTAAAGAATGGAAACTTATTATAACTATCCTGCCACCGATATTTAGTAATTTACAAGCATCAGACAACAAAGTTTCCAAATTTTGAAATTCATCGTTTACAAAACTCCTTAAAGATTGAAAAACCTTCGTTGCGGGATTTATTTTACCTTCTGATTTTTTTACAGAGCATATAATATCCTGTAGTTCTTTTGCAGTATTTATTACCCCTCTTTTCCTTCGTAAAAGAATTGCATCGGCAATTTGTCTTGATTTATACTCTTCGCCATACTTATAAAAAATATCTGCTAGATATTCACTTGAATATGAATTGATAACTTCTTTTGCCGTTAAATCATTCCTTTTATCCATTCTCATATCAAGAACACTGGAATTAAAAGAAAACCCTCTGTCTAAATCGTCAAACTGTTTTGAAGAAACACCAATATCTGCTAAAATACCATCAACTTTATTTATACTTATGTTAGATAAAACTTTTTTTATATTTTTAAAGTTATCTCTTATAAATATTACCCTTTTGTTAAAATCTTTTTCTTTTTCAAGAAATCTGTTTGAAGAATCTTCATCCCAATCAAAAGCAATTATTTTAATATCTTTGAATTTATCAAGCAAATATGAAGTGTGTCCACTACCACCAAAAGTACAATCAACATATAAACCATCAGATTTATTTATTAAATACTGTACTACTTCTAAAGGCATTACCGGAATATGGTACATTTTATTTTAATTATTTAAAAACTAACATTTTTACAGCTACAACTATCAAAAAAACTGCAAAAACTTTTTTTAATATATATTCAGGCAAAGCAGTAGCAAAATGAGCGCCAATAAATCCTCCAACTATAAAACCTATTCCTACCAAAGCCGCAATATTAAGATTTACATAACCTTTTTTATAATATATAAGCATCGAAATAAAACTTAAGCATATTATTGCAAGAGATGTTCCCTGAGCTTGATACTGATTCATTTTTAAAAAAATAATCATCAAAGGAACTAAAACGATACCACCGCCGACACCAAAAAGTCCACTCAAAATTCCGCCGGCAATACCTATTACTGTATAAGCTATTATTTCCAATTTTTATACCTCGTAAAATAAAGACGGGTTGTACACCGAGTTCTGTCTTTTAAAATAAGTTTAAAAGCGCAATCATTTCTCTGCTGTTAAAATCACTTTTAACAGTCAAGCGACTAAACTTCAGTCTTGCTTTCCAGTAAGGATTTAGCCGTTTCACTTTTTGCATTACTGCAAAAACTTATCCTTTTATTAAGGATATCTTCTTTGTTTCCAAAAAAGACGTCTCTGCTCGCACCTCTACCCTCACGGGCGATAGGAGTTACCTACTACCGTTTTCTGCAATATTTGCTAATACCTTTTGCAGTTAAAGTTCGGACTTTCCTCTTTACAATATAGCTAATTAGTTAGCTATGTAAAGCGATTGCGTACCCGTCTTTATCTTTTTAATAATATTCTAGAACAATTATCACAGAATACAAGTTCTTGACATTTTTGAGCTTGATTTATCAATTGCGGTCTTAATACCATTCCACAGCCACTACAACTTTCATCTTCAACAAGACAAACACCCTGTCCATAATGACATTCACGAAGTCTTTCGTAATGTGTTAATATCATTTTATTAACTTTTAATTTATACTCTTCTCTTTCTTTTTCTACTTTGATTATTTCTTCTTTAAGTTTTTCTGCGAAGTTTTCAATCTCGCTTATCTCACTTTTTACTTTCTGTTCAAGTTCTTTAAATTCATTTTCTACAAATTTCATAACAATAGATTCTTTATCTATTTCATCCATAAGTCCTAAAATTTCATCTTCAATAACATTTTTATCGGCTTTTGCTTTTTCTATCTCTAAAAGTAAAGCCTTATAAGTATTATTTGATTTAACAGTATTTAGTTCCATAGAGTGTTTACTAATAGCTTTTTCTTTAGAATCAAGCACTGCATCTTTTTCTTTTTTCATAGAACTCAATTCAAGAAATTTTTTCTTTTTTAAATATATTTCAGCTTTTTTATCTTCTAAAATCTCTTTTTTTTCTTTAATTAACGCTAGAGTTTTTTCGATTTTTTCTTTGACATTATCAATTTTTATATCATAATTTTGCAATTCATATAACAATTCCAAATCTTGTTTTAATTTTTCCATACACCCCTCAAATCGAAATGAATAACATCAAATTATCTTTATTGCGTTGCCATTTTCTAACAAAAATAACAACGCAATAAACATGCATCTAGTCTTATCTGTCAATTGCAAAGCCCGGAAGATTGGACAATTTTTTCTTTTAGTCTTACCCGTCATTTCGGGTTGTGAAACAATGTGGCAATCTTTCCTTAACAACAGAGATCACTTCGTCGGGACTTTGTCTTTTCTTGCAATAATAACGAAAAACAAAGATAAAACAATTTATACAACAAGAAAAACCTAAAAACATGGGTAGTGCAGGGTTTGAACCTGCGACCACTCGCGTGTGAGGCGAGTGCTCTTCCGCTGAGCTAACTACCCAATATCACATTATTATAGCAAAATTTACCAAACAAAAAAACTCTTGATCCCTCAAGAGTCTAAACATCATTTTTATAATTGGGCCTGGTAGGACTTGAACCTACGACCATTCGATTATGAGTCGAGTGCTCTGACCAACTGAGCTACAGGCCCGTTACATACACCGTTGAGATTATACTCAAAAAGTTATACTAAGTCAATTATTTATAGTATCTCATAACATAGTAGACTGTAGAATGTTAAGCAGCTAAATTAAAAAACTTTAAAGTATAATCAAATGGCGTTTGATAATTTAACCCTTCATGCGGCTTTTTCGTATTATACCAAACCAAATACTTCTTTAAATCCCAATTAACAACTTCTAC
>JAITOB010000018.1 GCA_031290155.1 Endomicrobium sp.
TGCGCTGCCTGTTCCTAAAAATAATCCTGTGCCTATTACGCCGCCAAAAGCAATAAACTGAATATGTCGATTTTGTAGTTTGCGTTTTAATTCGCTTGACTGAGTTTGTCTCATAATAACTCCAGTTAAAGATATTTTGATGTCCTTGCATATGATACCATTTTATTTAAAATATTTATATATGCGGAACAGAATTATTAATACTGATGCGTCGATTTTTTAAGAAGGAAATTTTTTATTTTATATTTCATTTATGAAGCGGGCAATTAAATTAAAAATATTTGATTGTATTTAAAAATTTTGAAAAACTAGTATAACTAGCAAAATAGATACAAAGATTTGTACCATTATTATAACGAGCGCATATTTAATAGATAAATTTTATAAATTATTAATTTTAATGAGTATTGCGATTTGATATAATAAATTAAAGTCGTACTGATACCTAGACATCGCTATGTTGAAGTTATATTTTGAAGCCACCTAACTTTATGTCCTTGAAAGTTCAATGTGTCTAAGAAGTACCGCAAAGTATCTAAAGTTTTTATTTTAAAAAATTTGATCCAAAATCACGGAAAACGTCAGTCGATGTTATGGAAATAAGGAAACAGATAATTGTTGAGGAAGAATATCGGGAACTAATTATCTTTCAATAAAAGCTCCGTTGATAATAAATGATAAAGTTGAGAGAGTAATAGGGCTTGCAGTTGACATAACAGACAGAAAAAGAGCGGAACGGTCGTAAGCAGAACAATTAGAATTAGAAAATAAATTATATGAAAGCACTAAAAATCTTGCAAAACAAGTAGCTCACGATATTCGTTCCTCGCTGGCTGCTTTGTCCATCTTTATACAGTATTGCCAAAATTTATCCGAGAAAGAACATACAATGTTAAGAAATATAACTACAAGCATTGAAATCATTACAAGCACGCTGCTTGAAAAATATAATACAGACCCTGTTATCAACAAAGATACAGAACAATACGTGCGTGTTAATTTCAATTTACACAATGTACTCAAAATATAAAATACCAATACAAAGAATCAAAAATAGTATTTAACTATTTTCCAAATTCAGCTTATAAGCTTGTATTTGTAAAGGGATATTTTTCTGATCTTACAAACAATGCTGTTGAGGCTATAGAAGGAAAAGACGGAGTTATAGATATTGACTTTAGTGTAAAGAAGGTAAAGTTAAAATTATAGCAAGAGATGGCGGCAAGGGTATGTCAAAAGAAATGGTCAACAAAATTATAAACGATATTGATATAGGTACTACAAAAGAAAGCGGATATGGTATCGGCTTGCAGCAAATAAAATGCTAAAATGCTTATTGAATCTAGAGAAAATACCGGTACCGAAATAACACTAATATTTCCTGAATCCAAGCCTCCGGAATGGTTTGCCGATAAAATTATATTGCATAAAGGTGATACGGTAATAATAGACGATATATCTATTCACGATATTTGGAAAAATCGTCTGCAGAATTATTTAGGCGGTATTACTATAAAATATTTACCTAGGGTTTAGAAGCTGTTGAGTATATAAATTCAATACAGGAAAAGGATAAAATCTTTTTACTTGCCGATTATGAATTAAGAAATCAAAATATAAACGGTATAGATATTATAGAAAAGTGTAAGTTTATTAAAATAAATCATATATAAACGATATCTCTATAATATTTGAAAAAAGAGAAAACAAATAAAGTTTTGATTATTTTTGTCTTGACTAACTGCCGAAGTAAGTTTTTGTATTTTTCAACTTATCTAACCTAATACAATTTTTATTTCATTTTGTATAATATTGTCATGCTAACTCTGGACAGCGAAGTACAATATTTAAAAGGTATCGGACCTAGGCGTTCGCGTGCATTTGCAAAACTAGGGATAAAAACTTTAGAGGATATGGTTACTTTTTTCCCGGTTCAATATCAGGACAGAACCAACGTTATTTCAATAAAAGATATTTGTGAACAGCTGCAGGGCTGCATATTTGGCAGGGTAGGGAAAAATTATGAAAGAGTATTCTCACAAGGACTTTGCCTTTTAGACATAGAAATATTTGATGATGTTTCTATGTTGCATGCCCGTTTTTTTAGAAAAAAAAATCCGTATTTCAATATAGATATTTTTGCTGCTTTAAAAAAATCTTTTGCAATTGGAGCTTTTGTTTATATTTACGGAGATGTTAAAATAGAACGCGGAATTAAGTTTATAGTTGTAAATGATTATGAAATTGTTAAAAATTATAATGATAAATCGCTGTCTTTTAACAAAATTATACCGGTATATTCTGCAACTGAGGAACTAAATCAAAAATTTATAAGAAATACGGTTAAAAATGTATTGGATACGACCGGCGGGCTGTATCCGGATATGTCAAATTTAATTCCGGATTTTAAAAGTATTCCTAAACTAAAATCTTCGTTTGCGGTTCAAAAAATTCATTATCCTGATACTTTAGAAGAAGCTGAAAATGCAAGGAGGGCTTTTGCCTTACAGGAATTTTTTGTTTTGGAATCTGCCCTTTCGTTATCAAGAAATAATGTCAAGAAAAATCCTAAAATACAAAGATACAAAATACGAAAGACGCTGCTTACAGCATTTAAAAATAATTTAAAATTTGAATTTACAAAAGATCAAAGAAAAGCCATAAATGAGATTTTTTTTGATATGCAGAGCATATACCCAATGAACAGAATGCTAATGGGGGATGTGGGTTCCGGCAAAACTGTTGTGGCGTTAAGCGCTGTTTTGTTTGTTGTAGAAAATCGTTATCAGACTATGATAATTGCTCCTACTGAAATTTTGGCTGAACAACATTATCTTACGGTGTCAAATATCCTTGCAGGTCTTGATATTAAGACTGTGCTAGCAACTTCTTCCGAACTAAAGAAAAAAAGTGAAAGAGAAAAAATATTGGCAGGTTTTGAAAACGGCGATATTAAGATCGCAATTGGCACGCATTCATTAATAGAAGAAAGAATAAAATTTAAAAATTTGTCATTGGTAGTGGTTGACGAACAGCACAGGTTTGGAGTTATGCAAAAACTTGCTGCGCTTGGGAAGGCGCAGTCTCCCGATATTTTGATGATGACGGCGACACCTATTCCAAGATCTCTTGCAATGACTATATACGGCGAAATGGATATGACTACGATTATGCAGCTGCCTCCCGGGAGAATACCTGTAAAAACTTATTCCTCAAATGAACAAACTGCTTATAAAAATGCGATTGCTGAACTTAAAAAAGGAAATCAGGTGTATATTGTATATCCTCTTATAGATGAGTCGGATAAACTTGCTTTAAAATCCGCAGTACAAGAATCAGAAAGATTATCGCAGACTTGGTTCAAGGATTTTAAAGTTGGCTTGCTTCATGGAAAAATGAAGCCGTCGCAGAAAAATGACACGATGAAAAAGTTTAAAAACAAAAACCTTGACGTTTTAATATCTACAACCGTCATTGAAGTAGGAATAGATGTTCCTGATGCTACAATAATGATAATACAAAATGCTGAAAGATTCGGGCTGTCAGCGCTTCACCAGTTAAGAGGAAGAATAGGCAGAAGTTCTAAGCAGTCTTATCTATATCTTATCGGCAATTTAAAAAGCGTTAATGCCCGCAGGAGATTTTCAATTATGATTTCCACAAACAACGGATTTAAAATTGCAGAAGAAGACCTTAAATTGAGAGGCCCCGGAGAATTAATTGGGACAATACAGCATGGTTTCCCCGAATTTAAAGCAGGCGACTTAATAAAAGATGCCGATATTATTGAATTTACAAAAAATTCTGCTGAAAAAGTTATAGCGGACGATCCTAACCTTAGCAAAGATAAGAATAATATATTAAGAAAGCTTATACATAAACGTTTTTCAGACAAGATAAAGCTGATCAATGTAGGCTGATTTAAATTAAGATATGGTCTGTATGTGGTTTAAATATGGGGTTTAACTGTCTAGCATATGATATTTCGATAAGCGGTTTTTAGAATGTATATACGATAATAAGTGATTCAATAATATTGCTAAAGAATTAAAAGATATTTTAAACAGTTCTTAAAAAAATAATGTAGCGGCTATTTTTTATCTTACAAATCGATATATTTTATACTGCGTGAATGCAGTGCTTTCAAAGTCTAATATGCAAGAGATTCTGCACTAAATTGAACTCCTTAAACTTAAATGCTATCATTACGTGGTTTGCCGTGCATGATTGTTCTGACTGTAATAAAGGAATACAATACGGTAAATTTTAAATAACCGGCGGTTTAAAGTCTAAAATATTATTTAGAGCTGAAAATAAGGAAGTTAATATGGCATTTTCATATAAAAGATCAATAAGAGTCGGGGAACTTATACAACAGACTGTTTCTAAATTAATAAGAAATATTGAAGAGTTGAATACAGAACTTGTTACGATTGTGGGAACTAAGATTACAGATGATTTATTGAGCTGCAGAATTTATTATTCGGTACTTGGTTCACAAGAAGATAAAAAAAAAGTAAATGAGATTTTAAGGAAAAATACAAAAGAAGTAAGACATCAGCTGGCTTTGCATTTAAATTTAAGACGTACTCCGGAGATTTCGTTTATTTATGATGCTACCAACGAGAATGCTGCAAAAATATTCAATATTCTTAAACAAATAGAAGAGGAGAAGAATTAAAGAAGTATTTTCTTACGACATATTCCTCGTTATTATATAAATAAATATTACGATATTAGGAGATACGATTTTATTGTTTGATAAATAAAAATGAAAGAAAAAATAAAAACCAATTTGTCTGCATTAAAGAAAATTTCTGCTATTTCAAAAATAATAAAACAATCAAAAACGTTTTTTATCGCTGGGCATGTAAAAACTGACGGCGATAGTCTGGGATCAGCATTAACGCTTGGTTCAGTTTTAACCAGACTTGGTAAAAAAGTTTCTGTTTATTATGACGATGAAATACCGGACTTTTTAAACTTCCTCAAAGGCTCTGACAAGATAAAAAAGTCAGTAAAAAAAACTGATATGTTTGACTGCGCTATAATTCTAGAATCATTTAATTTTGCAAGAATGGGAAATATAATTTCACCCGAGCAGGTAAAAAAGATAATAAATATAGACCATCATTTATCCCACACAAATTTTGGAATAGTTAATTATATAGTGACCTCGTCAGCCTCAACAGCGGAACTTATATTAAATATTTTAGAATATATGAAAATTAAACTTACAAAAAACGAAGCTGAAAATCTTTATACCGGCATATTAACTGACACGGGCTGTTTTAGGCAAACAAATACTACGCCGGATACGCATATTGCATGCGCAAAACTTATGCGTTACGGCATAAACGTAAATGAAATTTATAAAAAAGTTTATGAAAGAGGTTCTATCAACTCTTTAAAATTGCATGGAATGGCTCTTTGTAATATAAAAACAATCATTAATAATAAGGTTTCTTATATTGCTTTGACAAAAGATATGTTTAAAAAGAGCGGCGCAAAAGATGACGACTCTGATGGCATAATAAATTATACTTTAAAAATAAAAGGCGTAAAAATAGGCTGCCTTTTTAAAGAAATAGACAGCAACACTACGAAAGTCAGCTGCCGTTCGGTAAAAAATTTTGATGTTCTTAAAGTCGTGCGTGTATTTGGCGGCGGCGGACATAAAAATGCAGCAGGCGGAATTATTAATTCTGGAATAACTGGTTCAATTAAAATAGTAAGCGATATTTTAAAAAAGTATTTTGACAACGAGGATGCAGTTGTTCAATAGAAGTCTGCAGCTTAAAGCCATTTGGCTTACAAAACCAGTAATGAGGAGAGTAAAAATCAAAAAAAGCAATTCTTTATATAACGATTTTTCAGGATTGCTGCTTTTAGATAAACCGCCGGGCATTACTTCGTTTAAAGCCGCTCATAAAATAAAAAAAGTTTTAAACGTTAAAAAAACAGGACATTGCGGTACTTTAGATCTTGCTGCCAGCGGACTTTTGCTTATCCTTATAGATAAAGCTACAAAACTGCAGGATAAATTTATGAAAAAAGATAAAGTTTATACAAGCTCTTTCTTTTTAGGCACTGTTACCGATAGTGGTGATTTAGACGGTAATGTGATTTCAAAAATGGATATTATGAATATAAATATTGATAAGATAAAAAAAGCGGCCAAAACATTTGAGGGAGAAATTTCTCAGATACCTCCCATGCATTCAGCTTTAAAATATAAAGGCAAAAAACTTTATGAACTTGCAAGACAGGGGATTGAAGTCGAAAGATCGCCTAGAAAAATTACAATAGAACAATTTAACGTACTGTCTTATAATGGAGGTATTGTAAAAGTAACAATAAAATGTTCAAGCGGAACGTATATAAGAACTTTAGCGTATGATTTAGGAAATATTTTGGGCTGCGGCGCGGCGGTTAAGACTTTAAGAAGGGAAAAGATAGATATATTTGATGTTAAAGATGCTTTAAAATTTGAAGATACAGATAATATTGATATGATAAAGAAGAAAATTATAAGGTACGAAGAACTCATAAAATGATTAAAAAATCAGTAATAACTATAGGGACTTTTGACGGAGTGCATAAAGGGCACAGGCTGCTTATAGGTAAAACTTTAGCCGCTGCAAAAAAATATAATTTAAAAAGCACAATAATTGTGCTTGAAAAGCCTTTCAGAAGCGTGCAAGGTCTTCTTACAACATATAAAGAAAAAATAGAAGAAATTAAGCTGTTTGGAGCAGACGAAATTTTTGTAATAAAAGTCCCTTCAGAAATTTTATTCTGCGGTCCTGACGAATTTTTTGATCAATTTTTGTATGAAACTATTAATACGGGTAAGATAGTGTGCGGTTCTGATTTTACTTTAGGTAAAAATAGAGAAGGCAGTATTGAATGGCTTAAAGAAAAAGCAAAAAAAAATAATATAACAATATATATAGTTGAACCTTTAAAATACGCTTCAAAACAAATTTCCTCATCTTATATAAGAACATTAGTTGAAAAAGGCGATATTAAAAGCGCGGCTAAACTGCTTGGCAGAAATTATTCTTTTACTGGAATTCCGTTTAAAGAAAAAGGACTTGCTAAAAAACTAGGATTTCCCACTGTTAACCTTCACGTATCCGTAGATAAACTGCTCCCCCGAGGAGTATATATAAGCGTTACGACTCAGAATAATATAATATATCCTTCAGTTACAAATATAGGAGTACGCCCGACTTTTAACAGAGGAAATAAGATTATTCCAGAAACGCATATTTTAGATTTTAAAAAGACATGGAAAAAATTACAAACTAAAGTAACGCTCTTAAAAAAAATAAGAGATGAAAAGAAATTCGCAAATGCCGAAGTTCTTAAAATTCAGATAACAAAAGACGTATCGGCTGCGCTGCGTTTTTTTAATTATACATAATAGCGTTAACGAAATAATATAAACTTTAAGTTACTATGCTTATAATACAGCAGTTATGAACTATTTAAAAGAAGATACTATTGCCGCGTTGTCAAGCGCTGTGGGAAAGTCTGCGATAGCCGTTATAAGATTATCCGGTGAAAATTCATTTCAAATCATAAATAAAATATTTAAAACCATATCAAAATCAGAACAACAAGTTAAATACGGTTATATACTAGACGGAATAGAAAAGAAAGACCAAGTAATATGTACTTTTTTTAAAAAACCTTATACATATACGGGTGAAAATTTAGTAGAAATCGCAGCGCACGGCAATCCGGTAATAATAAACGAAGTTTTGCAGCTTTTGTATAGAAACGGCGCAAGACCCGCAGAAGCTGGAGAATTTACTTATAGAGCGTTTTTAAATGGTAAAATGGATCTTGCAGAAGCGGAAGCAGTTTGCGCTCTAATAACTAGTAAAACGGAAATATCTGCAAAAGCTGCTTTAAAGAATGTCTCGGGGGAATTCTCTTTAAAGATAAAAAATATTAACGATACTCTTACAAATCTTATTGCTTTTATGGAAGTCAATTTAGATCATCCTGAAGAGGACATTATATTTTTATCGCGTAGCGAAAAACTTTCAAGGATTGATTCTTGCATAGAAAATATACAAAATCTTTTAAATTCGTATAAAATAAGCAGGGCTTTGCATCAAGGAATAAAAGTTGCTATTGTAGGTAAACCTAATACGGGTAAATCCTCTTTATTGAATGCAGTTTTAGACAAAAACAGAGCTATTGTTACAGATATTGCGGGAACTACAACAGATACTATAGAAGAAACAATAGACTGTAACGGTATTCCGCTTACAATCATAGATACCGCCGGTATAAGATCTCATAGCGAAAACTTGATAGAATTTTTAGGGCAGGAAAAGACTAGAGAAGCGGCCGTTAAAGCAGACATGTTAATATGTCTGCTGGATAATTCTTTAGAGCTGGATCAAAATGACACCAAAATAGCGGACTTTTTAATAAAATCAGCTATAAATATACCTGTTATAGGCGTATTAAACAAATGCGATCTGCCGTCAGCCATATTTTTAAATGGCAATTCCGTTTTAAACTTCACTTTTGCAGATGTTGTTAAAATTTCTGCTAAGACTAAAGCCGGCATTTCTGATTTATTAGATACAATTGCTAAATTTGCTGGAGCAGCAGATTGTGAAAATGATTATTTAATGATAAATTCCCGTCATTTTATGCTGCTGCAAAATGCTTTTGAAGCTTTAATGCGGACAAAAAAGACATTATGCTCAGGAAATGCTGATGAGATTGCATGCTTTGAAGCCGCAGCTGCCCAAACATTGCTGAATGAAATTTTAGGCATAAATGTTAAGCAGGATATTCTGGACACAATTTTTTCTACTTTTTGTATAGGTAAATAGCTTATGCGTCAAAAACACGGACAAAATTTTTTAACTGACAACAATATAGCAAATAATATTGTCAATGCTGCAAATTTAGAAAAACAAGACGAAATCTTGGAGATCGGGCCGGGCAAAGGCATTCTGACAAAAATCATACAGCCTCGCGTTAAATGTTTAACTGCTGTTGAAATAGATAGCGAATTATCTCAACAACTGAGCCATTACTTTTCATTTTCTAATGTTCGAAATGTAAAAATTCTAAACAGGGATTTTTTAAAATATAAATCAATATCCCTGCAGTCCGATATCTTTGTAAGAGATTCAGACAATCGGGAGGGCGGTTTTAAAATAATTTCTAATCTGCCGTATAATATTGGTACGGCAATAATTCAAAAAGTCTTACCTTTAAAAAACTGGACTACTGCCGTTTTTATGCTTCAAAAAGAAGTCGCCCAGAGGCTTGCCGCTCAGCCATGCAACAGGAACTACGGGTATATTTCAATATTTACTTTATATTACGCCGACTGTAAAATTTTATTTGATGTTTCGCCAAAATGTTTTAATCCGAGTCCTAAGGTTATTTCTTCGGTTATAAAATTAACTAATAAAGAAGCCAAGTCTCCGAAATTAATCTTTTTTAATTTGGTAAAATACGTCTTCGGTATGCGTAGAAAAACAATTTTGAACGGGTTAAGCTCATTTGGAAACTTGGAAAAAAAACATGCCGCTGAAATTCTTAAATCCTGCGGATTAGATCCGTTTTTAAGGCCTGACAGTCTCTCAATTTCAGATTTTCTACGCTTGACAAAGGAAATGCAACAATATATAATGTACCGTGCATAAAATTTAATTTTTAGAATAAAAAAAAGAGAGGAGCATGTACCAATGTTAATAACTTATCCACAGCTGTGGATAAGTTGGGGATTATATGAGTATTTCTGTTTTAGATTTATGGAGCAAGATTGTTGATAATATTAAATTGTCGGTAACCCAGGAAACCTACAATCTATGGATTTCGCCATTAAAGCCTTTGACTTTTGAGAATAATATTTTCACTGTTCAGGTGCCTAATGTTTATTTTTCGCAGTGGATAGAAAAGAATCAGAAAAACAACATTGAGCAGACTTTATTTGACTGCTGCGGACAGCAGATAACTTTAAAATTGGAACCGCGTCAGGATATAATTGAAACTATAAAAAAAGTTGAAAATACGCCCGAGCATATAGATGTTCCAACGCCTATAATGCAGAAAGATCAAATAAATCCTAAATATATTTTTTCAGGTTTTGTTATCGGTGCTTCAAACAGGTTTGCGCACGGATGCTCTGAAGGCGTTGCAAAAAATCCCGGTAAGCAGTTTAATCCTTTATTTCTTTACAGCGGAGTAGGGCTTGGCAAAACGCATTTGCTGCATGCTATAGGCAATTATATAAAGCAAGCGACTCTGAATTTAAAAGTTCTTTATGTTACTTGTGAAAAATTTGTTACTGAATTTATAGAATCAATTCGTTTTGATAAAATATCGTCTTTCAAAAGTAAGTATAGAAGTTTAGATTGTTTATTGATTGACGATATACAATTTTTAGTCGGCAAAGAAAGTTCTCAGGAAGAATTTTTCCATATGTTTAATAATCTGTTCAATTCAAAAAAACAGGTGGTTATCTCTTCTGACAGACCTCCTAAAGAGCTTGAAGGCGTTGAAGAAAGGCTTATTTCAAGATTTGAATGGGGTATTATAGCGGACATACAGCCGCCCGATTGGGAAACAAGAATTGCAATTTTGCGTAAAAAAGCAGGAGAAGAAAAAATATATGTCCCAGATGATGTTATTTTATATATAGCAACGCAGGTTAAATCAAATATAAGACAGCTCGAGGGATCTCTTTTAAGGGTAGCTGCTTTTTCAGCTTTTACAAGTACGCCGTTGACTGTTGATTCTGTTCAGAAGATGCTTAAAGATATTATTAAGACAGATAATTCAGCTCCTATAACGATAGAAAATATACAAAAAATAGTTGCCGATAATTTTAATATTGACATAAGAGATATGAAGTCAAAGCGCAGAACAGACGCCGTCGCATTTCCAAGACAAATTGCAATGTATCTTGCGAGGACATTGACTGACGAGTTCTCAACTAGTGCTATTGGAAACTCATTTGGCGGAAGAGATCACTCAACTGTTATGCATGCCTGCAGCAAGATAAAAGAAAAGATAGATTCTGATCCGTATTTCAATGCTAAAATTAATCAAATTATAAAAAAAATACGTAATGCAGAATAAAAATTATAGTGAGCATAAGTTCTTCCTAACTTGTTTAAAAAATTCGTCGACCCCCTTAATAGAGGGTCTTTTTTTGTTTGAATTCAAAAAAATGATAAAATATTAATATGAGTAAAATTATGATTGAGAAATCTATAAAAAAGAATCAAATATATCACGGCTCCGCGGTGGATTTTTTCTGCGATGAGGTCGAACTTTTAAACGGCGCCACTGCAAAAAGAGAATATGTGCATCATCCTGGAGCTTCTGCGATTATTCCCTTTATTGATAAAAACAGTATCGTTTTAGTAAAACAATACAGATATCCCGTCAATCAAATAACTTATGAAATACCTGCGGGTAAAATTGACAAAAATGAAACGCCGCTAGAATGTATAACCAGAGAACTAGAAGAAGAAACGGGATATAAATCCAAAAGGCTGGAAAAACTTTTGGCGTTTTATCCTACTACCGCTTTTTCAAATGAAATTATACATATTTTTGCCGCTTTTGGACTTAAAGAGGGAAAACAAAATCCTGATGAAGATGAATTTGTTTCTAAAGAAATTATAAGTTTTAAAGAAGCTGTTGAAATGGTAAAAAAAGGGAAAATAATGGATTCAAAAACAATTATTGCATTGTTATACTTTGATAGTATTTTAAAATAGTAACATTAAAAAGGATTTTATGAAGAGAAGTAATTATTGCGGTTATGTAAGAGAAAGCAGCGTAGGGGGGAAAGTTATTGTATGCGGATGGGTTCATTCGCGCAGAGATCACGGCGGAGTAATTTTCATTGATTTAAGAGACAGAGAAGGTATTTTACAGATTGTTTTTCAGCCGGAAAATAAAAATATATTTAAAACTGCAGAAAATTTACGCAGTGAATATGTAATTGCCGTTGAAGGTTTGGTGAGGACCAGACCGGAAGGAACATTAAATCCTGATATGCCCACAGGTAATGTAGAGCTTGTAGTTACAGAACTTGAAGTGCTTAATGCTTCGCCTGCCCTTCCCTTTGAAATTTCAGATTATGATGACGCTTCTGAAGAATTGAGATTAAAATATAGATATTTGGATTTACGCCGCCCGCATTTTCAGCGAAATTTTATAATACGTCATAAAATTTCGCAGGAAATAAGGAATTTTTTCAACGAAAACGGTTTTTTAGAAATTGAAACGCCCTTTTTGACGAAATCTACTCCGGAAGGAGCCAGAGATTTTTTAGTGCCTTCAAGACTTAATCATGGGAGTTTTTTTGCATTGCCGCAGTCTCCGCAGCTTTTTAAACAGATTTTGATGGTTTCCGGTTTTGACAGATATTATCAATTTGCAAGATGTTTCAGAGATGAAGATTTACGCGCGGACAGACAGCTTGAATTTACTCAAATTGATATCGAAATGTCGTTTATAGACGAAGAAGACGTAATGAATATTGCAGAGAGAATGCTTTCAAGAGTTTTTAAAGAAGTGTTAAGTATTGACATAAATACGCCTTTTGAAAAAATATCTTATGCGGATGCAATGTTGAATTATGGTTCTGACAAGCCTGATACAAGATTTGATATGAAAATAAAAGATTTCTCTCAAGAACTTAAAAACAGCGGATTTACCGTATTTTCATCAGTTATAGCTAATGGAGGCATTGTAAGAGGTTTATGCATTCCAAAAGGGGCGGTTTTTTCCCGCTCTGAAATTGACGGGCTTATAAAATTTGCTGGCGAATATGGGGCGAAAGGTTTGGCTTGGATGAAAATTACAGATGCCGGCGCAGAATCAAATATAGTAAAGTATTTTAAAGAAGCAGAAATAAAAGAAATTATCTCTAAACTTAACGCCGAACCCGGGGATTTAATTGTTTTTCTTGCAGATGAAGAAAAAATAGTTGCTCAAGGCTTAGGAGCATTAAGACTTAAAATAGGCAGGGAATGTAACCTTATTGATAAGAACAAATTTAATTTTTTGTGGGTTGTTGATTTTCCTCTTATGAAATGGAATAAAGAAGAAAATAGATGGCAATCGTTACATCATCCTTTTACAGCTCCTAAAGATGAAGATTCTGTCACAAAAGAAAATGCTGGAACCGCAAAAGCAAAAGCTTACGATATTGTTTTAAATGGCGTAGAGCTTGGCGGCGGTTCAATAAGAATATACAAAAACGGCACACAGAAAAAGATATTTGATATTTTGGGTATTTCAGATGAATCCGCAGTTAAAAAATTTGGATTTCTGCTTGATGCTTTAAGCTATGGCGCTCCTCCGCACGGCGGATTGGCGCTTGGTTTTGACAGATTGTGCGCTTTAATTGTAAAAGAAGATTCAATAAGAGAGGTTATAGCATTCCCTAAAACGCAAAAAGCGATTGACCCCCTTTCAAATGCGCCTGCTCCGGTAAGTGATAAACAGTTAAAAGAGCTGGGCGTGCGTGTTGTCGTTAAGCAGTCTAAAAATTAAAGAAAATTAAAAACATATTAATATTTTCCGTTATATCTTATTTATAAATTAAAGATACGATGTATTGTTTATGTATTTATACATGTATGTTTGTTAAGAGGCAATAAAATGAATAATATACTTGAAAAAATAAGATTTTGGATAAGAGGCGTTCTTCTAGAATTTGCAAGAAAACTTAAAACGGAACATTCTAAGGATATTGTCGTAAGGACGCCGAATAATCTGTTTGCGAAAGAAATTAAAGTGCCGGTTTTTGTTTCTTTGATTTGTACGTTTGTTGTAATCTACGGAATGTTTATTATAGATTTCGGAATGAGTTATAAAACAATGATCGCGACTGCTA
Organism: Endomicrobium sp.; assembly: GCA_031290155.1. GTDB lineage: Bacteria > Elusimicrobiota > Endomicrobiia > Endomicrobiales > Endomicrobiaceae > Endomicrobiellum. Next base: position 13,904 of record JAITOB010000018.1, read on the forward strand.
TTTTCACTACAGCCAGCATAATTTTCTTTATTGCTCAGCCCCAAAGTGAAGAAAAAACAATTTTGAAAGATAACGATGCGGTTGTTTTAATGTGTTTATTTTTTATAACCGCAATATTAACGTTTCAAATTGCAAAAGAATACATATCGCCTTTTGTGTCTCCGGTGGCTGCATTTGTTCTTATGGCTGGAATGCTTTTATCCCCTAGAATTGGAATTTTATACGCGATATGTTTAAGTTCGTCTATAGCTTTTTTAAACGATATGAGGTTTGATATTTTTCTTGTAATGCTTTGCAGCGGTATTATAGTTCTGACCAATGCAAAACATATACGCAGGAGGGTAGATTTTATAAATTCAGGTTTTAATGTTGCAGTTGCGAATATGGTAATAATGTCAATGTTTTATTTTTTTGACGCTTATAATATTACGCAGTTTAGGTCTAATCTTTGGTATGGAGTTTTAAACGGAGCGTTTGTAATTATTATTTTGCTTGTTTCTATGCCTTTATTTGAAAGGGTATTTTCAAGGACGACAAACATTAAATTAATTGAACTTTCAGACTTTAATAATACTTTGCTCAAAAAACTTATGGTTGAAGCCCCGGGCACATATCATCATTCGCTCATGGCGGCAGACATTGCAGAACAGGCCGCTAATATGATAGGTAATAATTCTCTGCTTGCAAGAGTAGGATCTTATTACCATGACATAGGAAAGCTTAACAGCCCTCACTATTTTATAGAAAATCAGACTTCCGGGGATAACCCGCATGATGAACTGACTCCAACTATGTCCAGCTTGATTTTGCTTTCCCATGTAAAAGACGGAGTTGTTTTGGCAAAAAAATATAACGTTGACGACGAAATTATTGATATTATTGAACAGCACCACGGAACAACTCCTATGCATTCTTTTTATCACAGAGCTTTGGAAGTCAGTCCTGATGCCGATATAGAAATTTTCAGGTATCCCGGACCAAAACCGACTACAAAAATTGCCGCAATAGTAATGATGGCTGATGCCTGCGAAGCTGCATGCCGCAGCATAGAGGAGCCTAGTACTGCAAGAATAAAAGATACTGTTGAAAAGATAATAAACAATAAATTTATTGACGGGCAGTTTTCAGATTGTCCTATAACTTTAAAAGATTTAGAAACCATAAGAGACAGCATAATTTCTACAATAATCGGTATTTACCATACAAGAATTGAATACAAAGAAGAGGAACAGGAATAATAAGCTCACTGCTAAATATAAAAAGCTATGATAATTTACATATGAAATTTATTGATTTTCAAAAACAGGATACAGCTTTGCTTCAAAAAGTCGCTTTCGCTGTTTTAGAATCAGAAAAGATAGAAAAATGTCAAGTAAATTTTATAATGGTAAGCAATAAAGAAATAAAAAAACTCAATACGAAGTATAGAAAAGTTAGGCGCATAACAGACGTTATATCTTTCATGGTAATGCCGGAATTGTTTATTGGAGATATTTATATCTCAGAAAATCGTTCGCAAAAACAGGCAAAAAAATATAATAATACCTGGCGGCAAGAACTTACATATCTGGTAATTCACGGATTGCTGCATCTTTGCGGATATACAGATTACGATGCGGTAAATAAAACAAAAATGTTTGCTAAGCAGGACAGGATATTTAAATGTTTTTTTTGTCAGGATCAATTATTTTATTGATATTTTTACTTTTCTCAGTTTGGATTTTGGCAGCTGAAATTAGAACTCCCGATTTGTCAGAGTAATAAGAAAAAACTTATAGTTCAAACTTCAAAACTTTTTAAATCTTTGCCACTATGCCTTGAATGTCCTTGCTGCATTTCAATAATTATTTTAACTGCCGATATGTTTATAAATTTTTTTCTTTACATTCATTATTAGGTTTGTTTTCTGCGCAATAAACAGAAATGCCATAAAATTGAAATCATAAGGAGCATAAACTATAATATCTTTTATTAGTTAGCCAATCCGGGCGTTTCTTTTTCATATCTTACTGCAGATGTGCGGTATTTTGAATAGGGTTTTTCAATAATTCTGGTTTATTATATTTACAATTGACAGTATTTTGTTTAAAACTTAAGCGAAATGTAATGTCTGAAAAACAGCTTTCTACAGTAATTTAGCGGTTTTAAAAATAAACTTATAATGAAATACAGCGAAATAAAATGTACTATACAATAAAAGGATTGGTTCTCAATGCAAAAATACAAGGAGAACTTGATAAGCTTATAACTATTTATTCCTACGAGCGGGGGAAAATCCAGGCCGTTGTGCCAAGCGCAAAAAAAATTACTGCAAAACTTTCTTATGCTACTGAACCTTTGACAGAGAGCGAGTTTATAGTATTCAATAATCATTATGCCGTGAAGCCAAAAGTTACCGGCGCAAATATAATTAAAAATAATACAAAAATAAAAATTGATTTCAATAGAACGCTGTATGCGTTGTATGCTGCAGAGATAAGCGACAAATTTCTTCCTTTTCATCTTGCAAATACAAAAAAATACGATTTAATAACAAGAGTCTGGGAAATACTAGGCAATTGTAAATATCCAAGACGCGTCCTCATGGCATTTATTTTGCGATTTTTGAAATTATCCGGTTACGCTTTTTCAGATTATTTGAAATATAATGACACTTTTACAGACAAGGAAATAAAAAAAATTATAAACAAACTTTCAAATTGCGCTGGCAGCGATTTGGATTTAATTGAAAAACTAGAAGAGGAAAAAATATGGAACTATATTGAATCTTATCTTATAAACTACATATCCAGGCCGTCATTAAGTATTTTTATGAAAAAATCAGCCGTTCATAACAAATCAGGTTAATAACCAGATACCATACTTTATTATACCCTGCCCCGAGTTACGTTTCTTTTATTTCTAACTATATTTTAAATTTTTTATATTTAGTTTGTATTTATTATCATAATTTAAATGAACGATATTGACAAAATACAAAAAAGTTGTTATATCGCTCATATTAATTCTAGACATCATTTATGTGATAAGTATATATTTTACTTAATTTGACTATACAAAATAATAAAAAATGTAAATCATAAAGATACAGATATTTTTTAGCAATTATTGAATATTTTGCAAGGAGGCGAAAAAATGTTTAGTACAGGAGATGTGGCCTTTATTCTTATTTGTACTGTGTTTGTTTTTATTATGACGCCAGGACTTGCACTTTTTTACGGCGGATTAGGACGCAGAAAAAATATGGTTAACAATATGATGAATTCTGCGTTTATTATGGGACTTGGTATTTTTCTATACACACTTATAGGCTATTCATTGTCATTTGGATATAAAGGCGGAAATTTTATAGGTTCATTTAAAAATATCGGACTTGCGGGCATTACAAAAGATTCTCTTACGGGGTCTCTGCCTACTTTTGTTTTTGTAGCATTTCAAATGATGTTTTCTCTTATAACGCCGGCAATTATAACGAGGTCAGTTGCTGGCAGAATGAAATTTAAAGCATTGTGGTTGATAATTGTGTATTATCCTTTGGCTCATATGGTTTGGGGCAGCGGATTTATCGGTGGTACAATCAAAGCTCTTGATTTTGCAGGCGGAAATGTTGTGCATATAAGTTCAGGAATAACAGGTCTTATTCCTGCAGTTTTGTTAGGTAAAAGAGTCGCTTATGCGCATAATTCATACCGCCTGCATAATGTTCCTTTTATTTTTTTGGGCATGGGACTTTTATGGCTTGGCTGGTTTGGGTTTAACTCAGGCAGCGCTCTTGCAGCGCATGCATTTATAACGACAGCCATATCTGCTTCAGCAGCTATGCTGGTGGTGGATATTGATAGATTGTCTTGACAGCGGAAAACCCACGCTGATTGGAGCATGTACCGGCGTTTTAGCGGGATTGATAGGTATTACTCCTGCGGCAGGGTTTGTTGATATGTGGGGCGGCTTTAATTATTGGCATAACAGTGAGCCCCGTATGTTTTTTGGCATAGTATTTATAAAAACGTACTTAAAATTGATGACGCTTTAGATGCTTTTGGATGTCACGGCATCGGCGGTATATGGGGCGGATTATTGACAGGCGTATTTGTAAATCCGGCAATTAACGGTGGAAAACCTGGTCTTATTTTTTGGACAAGCTTCACAGTTGATAGCGCAGGTTGAAGGCATACTTGTAACTTTTGTAATAGTTATCGCAGGAACTTTGTTATGCGCTGGAATTGTAACTATATTCACGCCTCTTCGTGTAGATAAGAAAGAAGAACTTATAGGTTTGGATATATCAGAACATGGGGAAAACGCATACCCGTCATTTACAGGATTAGATTAAATTTGTCTTTTTACACTGTAAAGCTTTTTAGAAAGGAGGTTCTTAATTATGATAAAAATTGAAGCAATAGTTCGTGAAGAAAAACTGGAAGATATAAAAGAAGCTCTTAATAAAGTTGAAGTAAATGGAATTACTGTTTCACAGGTTATGGGCTGCGGAAAACAAAAAGGATATAAAGAACTTGTACGCGGAACTGAAATTGATATAATAATGCTCCCAAAAATTAAATTTGAAATTATAGTTTCTTCTGAAGAATGGGAGCAGAAAACAATAAAAGCAATTCAGGAAGCAGCTTATACGGGTAATCCCGGCGACGGCAAAATATTCAGTTATGATTTGCGCACGGTTACCAGAGTACGCACCAAAGAAGTAGGAACCGCCGCAATAAACTGAATAAAAAGTTAACCTTTCCTGTTATAGATAGTAATATTCAGTTGTTTGTAAATTTGATTAAATTAACCCAAAGATTAAAAATTTTGTTAAATGCCCAAGGATAGTTGTAAAAAGAATAATATTACTTATCCATAAGGGGTCAAAAGACGGTATGCATTGTTTCTTATGCGTTTAAGAAACGGCAGATTTTTACATTCAAACGCAGTAGTAAGCTTTGCTTTTTGTTTTTTTGCTTCAACAATGCCGGAAAGTTCTTTTGCTAAACTTTTGCTAAAAATTTCTATATTGGATTCAAAATGGAGCTTAAAACTTCTTACGTCCCAATTTGCCGAGCCTAGAAAAATCCATTCATCGTCAACTATAAAAATTTTACTGTGGTCAAAAGGAGGCGGAATACGATAAATTTTTACGCCGCTTTCAATTAAATATAAAAAATTAGGTTCAGATGCCCAGTTTATAAATCTGTGGTCGCTTTTATCTGGTATTATCATCTCAACGTCGACTCCTCTCATGGCAGCCATTTCAAGCGCTGTTAAAATATTGCTTTCCGGCAGAAAATAAGGCGTTGTTATAAGAATTTTTTTTAGCGCGGTATTTATTGCTCCGTGGACAATAAGTTCTATAATTCCCCTTTTATTATCAGGTCCGTCTGGAATAATTCTTGCAGGAATTCCGCCCGTTTTAATAAAAGGCAAATCTTTAGATAAGGATTGAAATTTTTTGCCTGTCGCAAATTCCCAGTCGTTTTCAAATATTTCTGAAATTTGGTCTATAACGGGTCCTTCTATTTTGAAAGTAATATCTAAAATCCCTTTTTTTAAATCGTCAATTAAAACATTGTTTTTTGAAAGATTCATTCCTCCGAAAAAAGCTGTTTTTCCGTCTATTATCATAATTTTTCTGTGATTTCTTAAGTTTACAAAAGGCATTGCTATAGGAATTTGAGGAGGTAGAAATATGTCGTATTCCAAACCTTTGATTTTTGAAAGTTTTTTTTCTATTGAACGGTGAAAAAATTTTAACGTGCCTATGCCGTCTACTAATATTTTTACTGCGGCGCCGTTTTTAATTGCTGTTTCCACGGCTTCTAAAAATTTGTCAGTCTCGCTGTCGCAATCAAAAATGTAACTTGAAATTAAAATTTCTTTATCTGCATTTTTTATAGTTTTTATCATTTCAGGATAAGCTTCAACACCGTTTTGCAATGGTTTTACTGAATTGCCGAGAATAAAGTTTTGAGGATATACTTTATGACCGAAAGCTATAAACTTCTTGTAATTTATCGGAAAATTTTCAGCAATATTTTCTATTATTTCAAAAGAATATTCTTCAAATGCGATGTCGCTGTTCCTTAAACGAGCGCCTTTTCTTTTTACTCTGTTAATGCCTAGAAATATATACAGTACAGTTCCAAGGAACGGAGATAAAAAAACAAGAGCTATCCAGCCTATCGAACTTTTAACGTCATATTTATGCAGCAATATATGAATACTAGTACCGACAGACAAAGCGATATAAATGCCCGCCGCAAGGAAAGTATATAAGTTAGAATGGATAAAGTTTGAAAAGATATTTATAATCATTTACAATATATTTAGGGTATGTTATCAAAGTTAGTTTATTTTGGCAAGAAGATGTATTAAACATAGCACATTCCTATTTTATACGGAACAGTAGTGAAAATAAATATATAAATTGCTGTTAAATAAAAAGAAAGGTGCAATAAACAATATCTATGGAAATATTTTTATATTTATTGCAAATGAGTGATAGAACTCAGATTCTTGCGATGACTTTTGCTTTGCGGTTTAAAGCTCTCTATGTTATTTTAGCGGTAATTGTAGCAACTGTTTTGAATCATTCGCTGTCTGTAATTGTTGGAAGAGTTATTTCCTCAATGGCGCCTTTGACAGTAACTCATTTGCTTGCCCTGGGCTTTTTATACTATTTGCTCTTTTGACTTTGTATAGAAACGGCGCTGATTATAAAAATAATGAAAAGAAGCTTATAATAAATCTGTTTTTACCATTGTAACAACTTTTTTTATTGCTGAAATTGGCGATAAAACGCAATTTGCCACAATAACTCTCTCAATGAAATATACTACAGGAACTGTCTTAGTTTTAACGGACACCGTTCTCGGCGTTGTTTGCGCAGACGTTTTGGTTGTAATAGTCGGAATTATAATGAGAAAAGCAGTTGATGCAAAAATCATTAAATGGATAGCCACTGCGGTATTTTCATTTACGGCGTATCGGGTATTTGGAACGGCTTAAACGAAGTTTGTGTACGCTCATATGCCGTTTTATAGAAATATTCATAATACTGGCTACAGTGTTTAGCGGCTTTGATTATAATAAAAACAGGGGGGATACCGTATAAAATGATTAACAATATCAAAAAATTTCAATATACTGATATTTTGGCTGGTCAGTTTCAAGATGCGACAAGTTTTCAAACTGCAAAAGACAATATTTTATGATTATTCTGCAAAATTTGATAAAGACATCCCTCTTGAAAAGATACAATTTTAAAAAATTAACTTCTAAAGCTTTAGAAACCGACAAGATTGTGCATGATATTATAAGAGATATGCTTAGAAGATATCGAGTGAGCGCAAAACCGTTAAATAAAGATAAATTTTTTAAATATTCTTTTGAGATGACGGAAAAATACTGTAATTCAAAAACTTTTTTTTGAACATTATTATAATAATGAAATAATTATAATTTCAGCAAAAAAAGCATGCGATATAATTCCTATTATAGTTTACCTTTATCTGCAATATTGCGAAAAAAATGTTAAAATTGAAGATGACTTGATTGCAGAATTTATAAATACTGTGTAAATGAAACAAAGAATATGTACGAATACCTTAAAGTCGGGGCCTAAAATATTATATTTATAAAACAGCTTTTAAAACTCGAAGTGGTAAATTTAGAGGTATAATTGGCGTTCTCATATAACCGTTATTTTAGGATATACTCAGTTTAATGAGAGATAAAACGCCGGATGGTGAAACTGCAAAAGCGATAAAAAGTATGTATGACGCCGCTCAGAGAAGCCATAATATAATTAAAATATGTTTGGATTTGCTAGAACAGATTCCTTAAAAGTACAAGAAATAAATATAAATAATATCGTTGAACAAACTTTATTTATAGTTGAAAAAGATTTTTTTAAATCAAATATAAATTGTCAAAGATCTTACGGATCAATCTGTTTTTGTATTAGTAAATCCTATGCAAATCCAGCAGGTGATTTTAGATATTATGTTAAATGCCTAAGATGCAATGCCTGACGGCGGCAAGCTTACTATTATACTACTGTAGAAAAAAGATAAGTATGTGTTGAGTTTGAAAGATACCGGTATGGGCATTGAAAAAGACAACATTGCCAAAGTATTTGATCCGTTTTTACTACTAAAGAAGTCGGCAAAGGCACAGGGCTCAGACTATCAATATGTTACGGTATAATTAAGGGGCTTAAAGGCAAAATTTCAGTTGAAAGTACCGTTGAAAAGGTACGGTTTTCTACATGGAATTTCCTTTAAAAAAGATATGAATATAATAAGTTCGATATTGCTATTTATTATTGGGGTTTTAACGGGCGCCTGTTTATTGGTGTTTAAGTACATATCTGTTTTAAAAGATAATGCCGCAAAGGAACAAAAAATAAACAATTTGTCGGAAAATGCCGCTAAATATGCTCAGCTCAACGATAATTTAAGGGTTGAGTTTGAAAATATTGCCTCAAAAGTATTAGAAGAAAAAAATGCCAAAATTGCAGATTTTAATAAAAATTCTTTAGAAAATGTAATGATGCCTTTTAAAGTAAAAATTGACGAATTCAGAAATAAAATTGAAACTCTTCAAATTTATGAAGCTGAAAAACTGTCCGGGCTGCAAAATGAATTGGAAAAATTAATAAATCTCAATAAACAGGTAAGCGAAGAAGCAAATAATCTTGCAGGCGCTTTAAAAGGAGATAATAAGTTTCAAGGAATGTGGGGAGAATTAAGTATTGAAAGGATTTTTGAATATGTCGGAATGATTGAAGGCGTAAATTATGTATCCCAAAAACAGTTTAAAGACAACGATGGGAAAAAAATTCCGGATTATATAATAATTTTGCCGGATGAAAAACATATTGTAATAGATGCGAAAACTTCGCTTAATGCCTATGAAAGATATTATAATTCGCAGGATGAAGCTGAAAAAAAGATTTGCTTAAAAGAACATTCTGCAAGCGTAAAAAAACATATTGACGAGCTTGCTTTAAAAGATTATGCCAACTTGTCTGAACTTAATCAGCCGGAATATGTTTTGATGTTTGTGCCTGTAGAGGGAGCGGTTTCTCTTGCGCTTGCGGATAAACCGGACATTATCGCTTATGCTTTTAAAAAAAATATAGTAGTTGTTACGCCGCCAACTCTTTTAGCTACGTTAAAAACAGTTGAGTATATATGGCGGCAGGAAAACCAGAAAAAGAATGTGCTTGAGATAGCAAAACAGGGCGGAAATCTTTATGATAAATTTGTTATGTTTGTTCAAACTTTAACGGAAGCTGATAAAAAAATATCTGAAGCCAGAAGTAAAACGCAGGAAGCAATTAAAAGACTTTCTTCTTCCGATAAAAAGGGTGACAGTCTTATAGAAAGAGCACAAAAATTGAAAGAGCTGGGTTCTTCGGCAAAAAAAGAAATATCTGAAAAATTGTTAAAAAATATACACTGAAAACAATACCTGTTTTATAAAATCAGCCGTAAGCTTATAAATTGACGTATATGTCTGAAATAAAAAAGAATTGTCTGTTGTTATAATATTAAAAGAACAGTTTAGAAGAGAATAAAGATGACGTTGTATAAGAATGAATTAAAAAGTAAAGCTTTGGAACTGCAAAAAGCTCTTGAAAAACAAAATATATATGTTGCTTTTAAAGATAATTCTTTTAAAGATTATCTTGGCAAGCTCAGCATTAACGGCAGCGGCAGTTTATCAATTTATTATAAACCTACAAAAAATACTTATTCTTTAAAAAAACAGTTAAACAATTCTAAAATTGATATTATTATTGATTCAGCGTGGGATCAAATAAACGGTTTTCAGATTTATTCTGCTGAAAGCGGTATTTACGAAGCGTTTGTCGACGGCTCTTATATTTCGGGTATTACAGGATACGGGGCTGTTATTTATTTGGGAGATGGGGTTAAAACTGAACTTTCAGGAACTATTGCCGACACTCAGTTTAGACAGTTTGGAGGAGAATTGAAATCTGTAATTGAAACAATAAAATGGTGTCAGGACAACAGTATAAGAAAAATAAGAATTAATTATGATTATCAGGGTATAGAAAAGTTTGCAACCTCTGAATGGAAAGCTAAAAATGATATTTCAAAAGAATATGTAGAGTTTGTTCTTAAAACTGAAATGGAAATTGAATGGCGCCATATAAAAAGCCATTCCGGCAATGCAAAAAATGAAAGGGCCGATTTTTTAGCAAGAAAAGCTGCCGCAGAAAAACAAGTCGGGCGCTTTAAATAAAAATTTTTTAGAATAGCTGTAATATACGGACAAAAATTTACAAACGGAGATTTTTTATGACTGCAGAATTTGTACATTTACATAATCATACTGAATATTCTCTGCTTGACGGCGTATGCAGACTTATAGACGACAAAGGCAATCCCGGAAAACTTTTTAATCTTATAGCTAGAGATTATAAAATGCCTGCTCTTGCTATTACCGATCACGGGAATATGTACGGCGCTATGGAATTTTACTGTGCCGCAAAACAAAGCGGTATAAAACCTATAATAGGCTGTGAAGTTTACGTTGCTGTAAAGTCTCGCTTTGATAAAAGCGCCGATAAGACGGCCGAATACGGCGCTAAGTATAATCATTTAACTCTGCTTGCGAAAGACTTTGAAGGGTATCAAAATCTTATGCGTATAGCAAGTATAGGGTTTTTGGAAGGTTTTTACTATAAGCCGCGTGTTGATAAAGAAGTTTTAAAAAAATATGCCAAAGGTCTGATTGCTCTTTCAGGATGTCTTGCAGGCGAAGTCCCGTCCTTTTTGCTTAAAGGAAATACTAAAGAAGCGCAAAATGCCGCAATAGAGTACCGCGATATTTTCGGTGTAGGCAACTTTTACATAGAAATTATGGACAACGGTCTTGAAAGACAAAAGGAAATAATCCCAAAACTTATAGAATTATCAAAAAAAACATCAATTCCTGTTGTTGCGACAAACGACTGCCATTTTTTAAAAAAGGAAGATTTTGAAATCCATGATATTTTGCTTTGTATCGGCACCGGTAAAATGTTGGATGATGCCAAGAGACTGCGTTTTCAATCCGACCTCTTTTACTATCGCAGCTCTGAAGATATGGTTAAAACATTTTCTTATATACCCGAAGCTGTTAAAAACACTTTAGCGATTGCTGAAAAAACCAATGTTGAAATTTCTACGGACAAACTGCTTCTGCCGAAATTTCCGGTTCCTAAAGAATATAAATCTGATTCAGAATATCTTGAAACTCTTTGCCGCAACGGACTTTCGGCAAGATACGGCGCTGTTCATACGGAACATGAAATAAGATTAAATCATGAGCTTTCAGTTATTGATAAAATGGGTTTTGCTTCTTATTTTTTAATAGTTTCCGATTTTATTAAATATGCAAAAGACCACAGTATCCCGGTAGGACCTGGAAGAGGTTCCGGAGCCGGTTCTATGGTAGCGTATACTTTAGGTATAACGGATATTTGTCCTTTAAAATACGGGTTATTATTTGAAAGATTTTTAAACCCTGACAGACGCTCAATGCCTGACTTAGATATAGATTTTGCAGATTCAGGACGCGATGAAGTTATAAAATATGTGCGTCAAAAATACGGCGAAGAAAAATGCGCTCAAATTATTACATTTGGCTCAATGCAGGCAAGGCTGGTAATAAAAGATGTGGCAAGGGTTATGGGGTTTACTCCCACCGAATCAAATAATATCGCAAAACTCATACCCTATAATGTAAGTATTGCTGAAGCTCTGCAGACTTCAATAGATTTGTCAAAGCTTATTAAAACGGATGCAAGGCTTGCAAAACTTATAAGCGTTTCGCAAAAGCTTGAAGGGTTAAAAAGGCATACTGGGGTGCATGCTGCAGGTATGGTTATAGCAAGTGAAGAAATTACAAATTATTCGCCGCTTGCAAAAGGGTCAAAAAACATTATTACAACTCAATATGACGGCGTAGTACTGCCTCAGCTTGGACTTTTAAAAGTTGATTTTTTGGGTTTAAGAACATTGACTATTATTGATGAATGCATTAAATTTATACATAAAAAAAATCCAGCGTTTAATTTGGATAATATTCCATTTGACGACAAAAAAACTTATGACATGCTTAGCGAAGCCGAAACTATGGGCGTATTTCAGCTTGAAAGCAGAGGTATGAGAGATTTGATAATAAAGCTTAAACCCAGCAATATAGACGACATAATAGCTTTAATTGCTTTATATCGTCCCGGTCCGATGGGATCGGGCATGTTGGACGATTTTGTAAACCGTAAACACGACAGAACAAAAATAGTTTATGATCATCCTTTGCAGGAACCTATATTGAAAGATACATACGGCGTTATATTGTATCAAGAACAGGTTATGAAAACGTTTGTAGAGCTTGCAGACTTTACTCCCGGAGAAGCAGATAATTTGCGTAAAGCTATGAGTAAAAAAATACCTGAAGTTATTGAAAAACAAAGAGAAAAATTTGTAAACGGAGCTAAATCAAAAGGCATTGCGAAAAAAACTGCAGAAAAGATATTTAATAATCTTATAGCTTTTGCAGGATATGGTTTTAATAAATCCCATTCTGCTGCCTACGGTATAATTTCTTACAGAACTGCTTATTTAAAAGCTAATTACCCTTTGGAATATTTAACGGCTTTGCTTAACAGCGAAATAGGGCGTTCTGCGATAAAAGATAATGAAAAAAGTAAACTTGTAATGTACTTGGACGACGCATCGCTTTTTGAGATTAAGGTATTACCGCCTGACGTGCAGCATTCTAAAGGAGACTTCAGTATAGAAGACAGAAATATACGATTTGGGCTGCTTGCCGTAAAAAACGTAGGCGAAGGAGTAACAGAAGCTGTCGAGCAGGCAAGGACTGAAGACGGACAATTGAAAAAGTTTAAAAACTGGGGTGATTTTTTACATAGAATAGACTTAAAAGCGATTAATAAAAAAGCATTGGAAAGTCTTATAAAGGCGGGAGTTTTTGACTCTTTCGGCAAGGATAAACTTTCAATAAGAGCGGTTCTGATGCAGAATATGGATTTATCCGTTGATAACGCTGTAAAAATAAGACAGGACAGAGAGTCGGCGCAGGGATTTCTCTTTAACAGTTCGGACAGTATTCCAATTGTTTCGTCTTTACGGGAAATAAAACCGCTTGAACAGTTCGAAGCGTTAGATTTTGAAAAAGAAGTTTTAGGCTTTTATATTTCAGGACATCCGTTAAGTCAAAAAAAAAGAGATATTGCCGCTTACTCAAACTACAGGCTTGACCAACTTCCAAGTCCTAAAGAGAACGTTGATTTTAAAACGGCTCAGGTTATACGTATTGCCGGTATGATAGCTTCCGTAAAAAAACTTGTTTCAAAAGCTAAAAAAGAACCTTATGCAAGATTTAAGATAGAAGATTTGTACGGAAGCGTTGATGTGATACTTTTTCCTAAAAATTTTGAAAAATTTAGTAATTATCTTACGCCTAACAATATTGTTGTCGTAAAAGGCGGACTAATGGGTTCGCAGGGGCAGCCAGAAATAATAGTTGAAAATATAATAACGTTAGATGAAGCAAAAAAGAAATTTCCTCCCAAATGCAGTAAAGTGCATATAAAGCTTTCCATCACAAGGTACGATGATGCTTTAAGCGAAGAGCTTAAAAGAATTTTTAAGACGCATAAAGGGAAAGCAAAAGTTTATTTAGATTTGGAAGATTCAATACACGGCAGTTATTCTATAGAAACCGAATATATGTCAAATTGCTCCGACAATTTTATAAATGACATTGAAACGGTAATCGGGTCAAAAGATTCGGTAGAATTGCACTATATGACCAGCCTGCCTTAATTCTAATTTTCAAATGATAATAATAAAAATTAAAAGAACTTTATTAAAACTAATATAACGCTTTAACTTACGCGGGGAACTGTATCAATATAAAATTTCCGATAAACGCTAGTATTCTTTGATTCCGTAGTAATCTTGCAAATTATCAAAAACAACATAATAGATATAATGAGTGCGTTTACTGTAATTATAAAAGGCATCAATTGGATTTATTGAATACAGTTATCGGTTTAATTGATGAAATGCCAAAAGAGTTGCAAAACGTTAATCTTACAGTCTGCAGTACAGGTTCCGGCGCTATAGAATTATCGCAAAAAAAACAAATATAGATTTTGAGCAGGAGGTTATAGCCTGTACTAAAGCAATCAAAACTTTTCTTCCAGAAACTAATGTAGCAATAGAGCCTGGCGGCGAAGATGCCAAAATTACATTTTTTGACAATGTTTCAATAAATCAGATAATGAATGAAACTTGCGCAGGGGGCACAGGTTCTTTTATAGATCAAATGGCCCAGACTCTGCGAACCGATTCTGCAGGTATAAATGAGTTTTCAAAAAAACATAAAACTATTTATCCAATAGTCGCAAGATGCGGAGTTTTTGCAAAAACCGACATAATGCCGCTTTTAAATGAAGGAGCGGCAATAGAAGGTATAGCTGCCGGTATTCTGCAGGCTGTTGTTAACCAAACTATAGCGGGTTTGGCTAAAGGACGCACCATTAAAGGAAATGTATGTTTTCTTGGCGGCCCTCTTTTCTTTTTGTCGGAACTTAGAAATCGCTTTATAAAATCATTAAAATTAAAACCGGAAAATATATTTTTTCCTGTCAATGCGCATTTTTTTGTGTCTTTTGGAGCGGCTTTGTTAAGCAAAGGTGCGGAAACTACATTTTTACAGCTCAAAGAAAAATTTAAAAACCTAAAAGATTCTCCTGTCAATGCTAAATCTGAATTACTTGCTCCGTTGTTTGCAGACAACAAAGAATATGAAACATTTTTACAGCGTCATAATAAAATGTTTGCAGCCAAAACTAAACTTGAAAATGTGAAAGGCAGTTTATTTTTAGGGGTTGATGCCGGAGACTACTAAAGCGGTTTTAATAAATGAAAATAAAGAAATAGCGTATTCTTATTACGCTTCAAATAACGGGAATCCTTTGCAGTCTGTAGTAAATATTTTAAAAAGTATTTATTTAGAAATTCCAAAAAAATACGCAGATAGCAGGTTCTTGTGTTACCGGTTACGGCGAAGCTTTAATTAAGACAGCTCTTAATTTTGATGAAGGTGAAGTTGAAACGATAGCCCACTATAAAGCGACGCGTCATTTTAATCCAAATGTATCTTTTATTTTAGATATAGGCGGACAGGATATGAAATGCATATATGTTAACAATGGACTTATAAATAAAATAATTTTAAATGAGGCATGTTCGTCGGGCTGCGAGTCTTTTATACAAAATTTTGCCCAGTCGTTAAATTATACAGTGCAGGATTTTGCTAAACTTGGACTATTTGCAAAAAGACCTGTGGATTTAGGGTCAAGATGTACGGTTTTTATGAATTCTAAAATCAAGCAAGCTCAAAAAGAAGGCGCTGATGCGGGTGATATTTCTGCAGGACTCAGCTACTCTGTTGTCAAAAATCTTTGTACAAAGTTATAAAAATAAACATTCTGCTAGAACTTGGCGGCTGCATTGTTGTTCAAGGCGGCGCATTTTTAAATAACGGAGTTTTAAGGGCTTTAGAGATTATTTTGGATACGGAAATTATTCGTCCCGATATTGCAGGTCTTATGGGAGCTTTTGGTTCTGCCCTTATTGCTTTACAAAATAAAAAGGCTTCATCTTCTTTGATTTCAAAATCCAAACTGGAAGATTTTTCATATAAAATGAAAAATACGCGCTGTAAAGGCTGCGAAAATAATTGTCAATTGAATGTTACTGTTTTTAATGACGGTAAAAATTTTATTTCCGGCAACAGGTGCGAAAAGGTTTTATACAATACCAAATTAAGAAGTTTCGCTTTCAATATGTTTAATTACAAATATAAACGTCTTTTTGATTATTATAAGCCACTTCCTTTATCAAAAGCTCCGCGAGGCGAAATAAGGCATACCGCGTGTTTTAAATATGTATGAAAATTATCCTTTCTGGTTTGCTTTTTTACGAAACTTGGATTCAAAGTAGTTTTGTCGGATCATTCGTCCGAGACTTTGTTTAACAGCGGTCTTGACAATATCCCGTCTCAAAGTATATGTTTCCCCGCAAAGATGGTTCACGGGCATATAACAAATCTTGCGGAAAAAGGCATTAAACTAATTTTTTATCCGTGCATACCGTATGAAGTGAAAGAATTCAAAGATTTCGATAATCATTATAATTGCCACATAGTAGGAAGCCATCCTGAGGTTATACGTTTAAACATGAGTATTTTGGAAGAAAAGGGAATAAAATTTTTATAGCCTTTTCTGCCTTTCGACAATACTAAAAGACTAATATACAGACTTGTAGAAGAGTTCAAAGGGCTTAAAAATTTTAATATAACAAAAAAGGATTTAGTCTTTGCAGTATTAAGGGCAAGAGCAGCGTTAGACTTATTTAAAAAAGATATAAGAAGACAAGGAGCTTTGTTAGTAAAAGAAATTAAAGGAACCGGTAAAGCAGCGGTTATTATTGCGGGTAGGCCGTATTATGTTGATCCTGCAATAAATCATGGTATTGCAGATTTAATTGCGTCGTACGGAATATGGTTTTAAGCGAAGATTCTATAGCGCATTTGTCAGGACCGCTTCCCAAAGTTAATTTCGTTGACCAATGGATGTATCATTCTCGTCTCTACCGCGCTGCTAATCTTGCCACGAACATAGAAAGCCTTGAACTTATACAGCTTAATTCTTTCGGCTGTGGTTTAGACGCTATCACAACTGAGCAGACTGAAGAAATTCTTTCCAAATCAGGTAAAATTTATACAGTTTTAAAAATAAACGAAGGCTCTAATCTTGGAGCGATCAAAATACGCATACGTTCGCTGCTTGCCGCCATAAAAGAAAGAAAAGGATTAAAATTTAAAGATAATATTTTTGAAAGTACTAATTTCTTGGAATTTACAAAGATATGAGGGATTCTTACACTATTTTATGTCCGCAGATGTCGCCTATTCATTTTTATCTTGCAGGGTCCGTTATGCGCAACCACGGAATAAAATTAGAAGTTTTGCCTAAAGTAAATAAATCCGATATTGAAGAGGGGTTAAGATACGTCAATAATGACGCTTGTTATCCTACAATAGTTGTTGTGGGGCAGCTTATAAATGCTTTAAAATCCGGTAAATACAATATAAATAAAATTGCAATGATAATATCTCAGACAGGAGGAGGCTGCAGGGCCACCAATTACGCTGGATTTTTAAGAAAAGCGTAGAAAAAGCAGGCTTTAAAAATGTGCCTGTAATTTCTCTAAGCACAACGGATTCTTCGCTTAATAAATCTTTGGGAATTTCTTTTTCAATGTTGAAAGCCTCTTTGCTTGTGCTGCTTTACGGCGATTTGCTTATGAGGCTTTCAAATCATATGCGGCCTTATGAGGTTGTTTCAGGACAAACTGACGTTTTGGTTGAGACTTGGCTTATCAGGCTTTCCAATAAAATAGGAAAAACATTTTATTTCAATTTCAAAAAAACTGTAAAAAAATTATTAAAGATTTTGAAAACATAGCCGTTCAAAAAATAAACAAACCGCGTGTAGGAGTTGTTGGAGAAATTTTGGTTAAATTCCATCCTGATGTCAACAATAATTTGGTTTCAACTTTGGAAAAAGAAGGCGCGGAAACGGTGGTTCCAGATATGACAGATTTTATCAATTACTGTATGTTTGACAACATATATAAACATAAATATCTTGCTGGAAGTTTTAAAAATAAAGTTATGTCGCTTATTGCAAGCGGTTATATAGAAAGACTTAGGTCTGTTATAAGAAAAATGCTGAAAAAAAGCAGTCATTTTAATTCATACCAAACTACAAACGCTTTGGCGCACAAAGCCTCCGATATTATTTCAGTATGCAATCAAACCGGCGAAGGCTGGCTGTTAACTGCAGAAATATTAGAACTTATAGAATACGGCGTAAACAATATCATTTGCGTGCAGCCTTTTGGATGTCTGCTCAACCATATAACAGGCAAAGGCGTTATGAAAGAGCTCAAACGTAGATATAAGAATATAAATATTACGGCAATTGATTATGATCCAGGTGCGAGCGAAGTGAATCAAATTAACAGAATTAAACTTTTAATGAGCGTTGTTCATCAAAAAAATTGAAATAAAATGCCATAATATTGTAAAATCATGTTTCTTGTAATAATGGAGAGATGGCCGAGCGGTTTAAGGCGATAGTCTTGAAAACTATTATAGGGGAAACTCTATCGGGGGTTCAAATCCCTCTCTCTCCGGAACGCATTTTTGTTTGTCGTCTTAAAAATTGTATGTTTTTCAAATTTGTCTATAAATAGTCTATTTTGCAGATAAATTAATCAGCAAAAACCTGTTAATTCTGTTGTAAGTATCAATGTGCAGCCAGGTAAATTAATTTCAAGGTTACAGGGAAAAAATTCTTTGTCGTCATTCTAAATATTCTGTATAATACTGTATGTTAAAGCCTATTTTTTTAAATCGCATAAGCCTGTATTTCTCTAATAAAGTTTGTTTTGAAGATTTCTCAGCTCAAATACATTCAAACAGCTGTATTGCCGTTATAGGAAATAACGGGTCTGGAAAATCGTCTTTATTGAAAATTATTAAAGGTGATTTAGTGGCATCTGAAGGTGAAGTGCAAAATAATAAAAATGTTTTTTTCGGTTATGTTCCGCAGATAATTTACGACTACGAAAATTTGAGCGGCGGAGAAAAATTCAATAAAGTTTTAAGCGCAGCTTTTTCATACTTTCCCGATGTTTTACTTTTAGATGAACCGACAAATCATTATTGAACTCTCGAGAAGTTCTATTAACACATTTTGGCACATAAATTATGGAACAATACATATTTTTAACGGTAAATATGATGACTATCGTCAAAGTATATTACAAAAGCGTCAAACTGTTGAATATGAACTTAATTTACTTACGAAAGAAAAAAAGAAAAATCATAAATCGTTAATGATAGAACAGCAGCGCGCAAAGAAAAGCAGACAAAGAGGCGAAAAATTTGTTGAACAAAAAAATGGCTCTCTGCGGTAGGAGATTTAAAAGAAAGCTCTGCTAAAAAAAACGCCGGTAAAAACCAAAAAGCAATTGCGGATAAAAGGGAAATACTAACTGAGCGGCTTTCAAATTTAAGACTTCCTGAAATAATAAAACCTGCCTTTTCTTTAAGGGCTAAGGATATGGGTTCAAGAACGATTGTTTCAATAAGTTCAGGAGGAATTGGATATAAAGATAAAATGATTTTAAAAAATATCAATTTATCAGTTTCAGGAAATGACAGGCTGGCAATAATCGGCAATAACGGTTCTGGCAAAACAACGCTGTTCAAGGGAATTTTAAATTGTCCTCAAATTGTAAAAACAGGAATTTGAGACGTACCTGATGCTAAAAACATAGGATATTTGAACCAGTATTATAGTTCTTTAGACGATACAAAAACGGTTTTGGAAACATTAACCGATATATTTTCTGAAAAAACGCACGCTGAGATAAGAGATTTTTTAAATGATTTTTTGTTTAAAAAAAATGAAGAAGTAAATAAACCAACATCGGTTTTATCAGGCGGAGAAAAAGTAAGACTGTGTCTTGCTAAGATTGCAGCACAAACGTTTAAACTGCTGCTTATAGACGAAATACAAATAATATTGATTTGGAGACAAAAGAACACATTGCCCGAGTATTAAAAGAATATCCTGGAGCTGTAATAATAATTTCTCATGACAAAACATTTTTGGAAAATATAGGCATTACTCATTATTATGCCTTGCAATCATATATGCTACACCAATGAGAAACGTTAAAATTAAATAGGTATTGTATGAAGATAAACGATATTAAATTAAGACAAAGGCGTAAAATATTGAAGATGGGTATAATGCTTTTATTTCTAGTTTTGTAAAAGTTTTAATGTTTTAACTAGTAAAGCGATTTTAATAAAGCGCAGAAGTTTATAAGGGAATTGTTTGTTCATATTG